>CACBBR010000005.1 GCA_902537555.1 uncultured Pelagibacteraceae bacterium | reverse complement strand
TAGACCATCTGGACTAATCGGTCTTAGTATTTTAGTTTTTCACATAATTCTTGCATTTATAAGCCCTTATATTGCGCCTCATGATTTCAAAGCTATAGACCCAACCTTAATGCTTCAGGCTCCTTCAGCTGAATATTGGTTTGGAACAGATGATCTTGGAAGAGATGTTTTTACTAGAACAATTTTAGGGGGAAGAACGGCTCTCACAATAACTTTCTTTGGATCTTTAATAGCATTATTGTGGGGTGGTCTTCTAGGAATATTTTGTGGATTGGTTGGAGGAAAAATTGATGATGTAGTTATGAGAATTGTTGATGCGTTTTTATCTATTCCATGGATATTAGCAATGTTATTGATTGTATCTTTGTTAGGCACATCCACTGAAGTATTGATACCTGCTTTAGGTTTTTTTTATGGAAAGGGGATTGTAAGAGTTGCAAGAGCAGCAACACATGATGTCATCGCAAAAGACTTTATAGTTTCTGCAAGAGCGAGGGGACATAGTAATTTTTCAATTATTTGGAATGAAATAATTCCTAATGTAAGAGATGCAATATTAGTTGAAGGTGCAATGCGATGGTCATGGATGTTGCTTGGTTTTAGTTCTCTATCTTTTTTAGGTTTTGGGGTAAGCCCTCCAACTCCAGACTGGGGATTAATGATATCAAATGCCAGAGGTTTGATGTCTTTCGCTTATTGGGCAGTAATAGCGCCAATAGTCGGATTAAGTAGTTTAATTATTGGTATCAATTTAACGGCGGATGCCTTTGCTAAAGCTTTAGGTATAGACAGATCAACAAAAGCTCCTGTTTAGTTATGGCTGATATAATTCAAAAAGTAAAAAATTTATCTATTGGATTTAGAAGCAAAAAGGGTGAAGAAATCTTAATTCTTAAAAATATAAGTACAAACATTAAAAAAGGTGAGACAGTCGGCATAGTGGGGGAGTCTGGTTCTGGAAAAAGCACATTAGCATTAGCAATGATGGGATACGTTAAGCATGGACTCTACACTGTTGGAGGAGAATGCCAGTTTAATTCCTCAAATTTACTGAAAATGAAAGGTAAAGATTTAGAAAAAATTAGGGGGAGAAAGATAGCAATGATACCACAAAATGCAGGTCAAGCATTAACGCCAAACTTAAAAATTGGCTATCAAATTGACGAAGCTTTGCAATTACACTCAGATTTAGATGAGAGACAAAGAGAAAAAAAAATTTCTGAACTGTTAAATAAAGTTAGACTTCCTTCACCAGAAACAATTGCTTTAAGATATCCTCATGAACTTTCTGGAGGTCAACAACAGAGAGTTGCAGTAGCTATGGCATTAGCAGGAACTCCAGATTTACTTCTCTTAGATGAACCTACAACAGGCTTAGATGTAACAACACAAGCTCATGTATTAGAGCTTCTAAATTTTATTGCAAAAGATACTGGAACATCAATGGTGTATGTAAGTCATGATTTGGGAGCTATTGCTCAAGTAAGTGATAGAATTATTGTCATGTATTCTGGAGAAATTGTTTTAGAGGGACCTTCAAGAGATATCCTTAAAAGACCCATTCATCCTTATACGCATGGATTGCTTAAATCTATTCCAAAATTGTCTTTAGCTGGACTTCCAGAGTCAATGCCTGGTAGCCAACCTCAACCAGGTATAATTCAACGTGGATGTAGTTTTTTTGATAGATGTAGTTTTTCAGACGAAAATTGTAAAAATAATTCTCCTCATTTAGAATTTTTAAAAGACTTAAATACCAGTGTTAGATGTTTTAATTATGAAAAACTTTTAAAAGAAGGACAAGTTAACCAAACTGTTAATAAAATTAAGAATAAATCACAAGATAAAGAAATATTAAATTTATCAGAAGTATCTATAAGTTATGCCAAACAAAAACTTTTAGATCAAATTTTCAATAGAATTTCTGACGATAACCCTACAGTTAAAGATATTAACATAAACATCAAAAAGGGAGAGACAATAGCACTAGTAGGAGAGTCAGGTAGTGGAAAATCGACAATTCTGAAATCTATTGCTGGTTTGCTCAGAACTAAAGATGGTTTAATTCGGTTTGATGATAATAGAAATTTATCTTCTGATTTGAAAGAAAGAGATCCAAATGATTTAAGAATTATTCAATTAATATTTCAAAATCCTGATGAGTCTTTGAATCCAAACCACACAGTAGAAGAAATTATTGCACAACCATTAAAATTATATTTTGGATTAAAAGGAGAAGAATTAAAAAAAAATATCATAGACCTTCTGCAAAAAGTAAGACTAGGAGAATTTTACACGTCTAGATATCCAAGACAACTATCTGGCGGTGAAAAACAAAGAGTGGCAGTTGCAAGAGCTTTTGCTGCAAAACCAGATATTATTTTATGTGATGAAGTAACATCTGCTTTAGATGTTTCTGTGCAAGCTGCTGTATTAAATTTATTACAACAACTAAAAGAAAATTTTGGAACTACATATATCTTTGTATCACATGATTTAGCAGTTGTAAGAGCAATTAGTGATAGAGTAGCAGTCCTATATCAAGGAAGGTTATGTGAAGTTGGGCCTTCAAATGATGTTTATAAGTTTCCGTCTCACCCTTATACAGAAGTCTTGTTGGGCGCCGTCTTAGAACCAGATCCAGATATAAAACCTAAATTAGTTGCAGAGGATATTGTTGAAGAAAGACCTCCTGAAAAAGGCTGCAGTTTTCAAGGCAGATGCTCCAGAATTGTTGGAGATATTTGTAAGAAAGAAATACCACCATGGCAATTAACAGATAGTGGTAACGCTATCAGATGTCATATACCTATTAAAGAATTACAAAAAGATCAATTTTAAAAGATTAAATTTATTATTTTAAAATTTATTTATTTGTGCTTAAATAATTATGTATGAAAAATAATTCTACATTAATAAAAAATATACTTTCAGATTATAGAATAAATGCCTTTTTTCAAAATATTTCTTTAATGATGATTGGTACATTAATTTTAGCATTTTCATCAAAAGTACAAGTGCCATTCTGGCCAGTGCCAATGACTATGCAAACATTTGCAGTATTTATAATAGGAATGACATATGGTTCTAAATTAGCTTTCTTTACACTTTTACTTTACTTATTCGAAGGAGCTATTGGACTGCCAGTTTTTGCTAAAGGAGGAGGATTACTTTATTTAACAGGACCTACTGCAGGATATCTTTATGGAATGACAATCGCAGCATGGTTTATAGGTTATTTAGCTGAGAGAAATTTTAATGAATCATATTTAAAAAGTCTAATTTCACTTCTAATTGCAACTTCAATTATTTTTATAGTCGGGGTGGGTTATTTAGGCTCAGTTATCGGATATGATAAAGCATTAGCAGGAGGCTTGTATCCTTTTTTACCTAGCGAATTGTTTAAAATAGCTCTTGCGGTTGCAATAATTCCATCGATTACAAAATTAATTAGATAATTTTTAATAATTATTTAACGGCTTTAAGTTGCTCTTAAAGAAGATTTTTACTATAAGTTTTTTCTCATTATGAAAATTAATAAAGTTGTAGTTATAGGTTCAGGTACGATGGGTAGCGGAATAGCTGCACAATTGTGTAATGCTAATGTCCCAGTAACATTATTGGATTTAACAACTGAAATATCTGAGAAAGCTAGAGATAGAATTTTAAAATCAAGACCTCCTTTATTAATAGATAAGTCAAAAATAAATAATATTAATGTTGGGAATATAAACGATAATTTTAATGAGGTTGGAGAGGCAGACTGGATAGTCGAAGCTGTAGTCGAGAGAATTGATATCAAACATAATATTTATGAAAAAATTTTTAAAGAAAGAAAAAAAGGGTCTATTGTATCTTCAAATACTTCGTCAATTCCAATTAAAGTTTTGTCAGAAAAACTTTCAGACGATGAAAAAAAAGATTTTTGCATAACCCATTTTTTCAATCCAGTTAGATATATGGATTTATTAGAAATTGTTAAAAATGAAAATAATGATTTAGAGCAGATAAATTCTCTCAAAAATTTTTGTGAAAAAGATTTAGGAAAAGGAACTTTGATCTGTAACGATACCCCAGGCTTCCTAGGAAATAGAATAGGTGTTTATGCAATGCAAGTTGCAATGACGGAAGCTTTCAAAATGAAACTAACAATTGAAGAAGCTGATGCAGTTTTTGGCCGACCTATGGGTATACCAAAAACTGGTGTTTTTGGTCTTTATGATTTAATTGGTATTGATTTGATGGCTGATGTTTTAAAAAGCTTTATAAAAGAGCTTCCGGAAACAGATGATTTCCAAGTTGTTGCAAAAGAAATTCCCCTTGTAAAAAAACTAATTGAAACTGGTTACACAGGAAGAAAAGGTAAAGGTGGATTTTATAGAATGAATAAAACCGATGGGAAAAAAGTTCTCGAAGGTATTAATTTAGAAACTGGTGAATATTCAGTGTCACAAAAGTTTAATCTAGGATCAGAAAAGATGGATATAGTTAATTTAATAAATAGAAAAGATAAGTATGCAGAATATGCTTGGTCTGTAATTTCAAAAATAATAAAATATGCGTCATCATTAGTTCCAGGAATTACTGACAAATTTAATGATATCGATGAGGCAATGAGACTAGGTTTTAACTGGTCTAAAGGACCTTTTGAAATGTTGAAAGAAATTGGAGTAAAGAATTTCTTTGAAAGAATAGATGCTTTTGAAAATAATAAGTTTCTTGAGAATTTATCCAAAAGCAAGGATGAAAACTTTTATGGAGAAAGACAACAATATACTGAACTTGAGACACTTGGAAAAATAAAACCTAGAGCTATAAAGTTAGATAAAAATAATTCAGCAGAGATATATAGATTTAATGACTTTAACATAGTTGAATTTACCACGAAAGCTAACGCATTAGATTATGACTCGATGGATAGTTTAAAAAATGCAACAGACAAACCACTGATAATTATAAATGAGTCAATGCAGTTTTCTGCTGGAGTTAACTTATCTTATACAATGAACTTTGCAGATAATGGGGATTTTAAGTCTATTGAAAAGTTTGTTAAATATTTTCAAGAAACCTGTAAGCATTTAAAGTACTCAAAATTTCCAGTTGTATCAGCTCCATCTGGATTGGCATTAGGTGGAGGTTTCGAAGTTTTATGCCAAAGTAATTTTGTAGCTTCTCATACAAATATTGTTGTTGGTCTTGTAGAAACAATGGTTGGATTAATTCCAGCAGGTGGGGGCTGTAAGGAAATGTTGTGGCGTTGGTCTCAAACAAATGAAGCCAAAAATGATCCTGATTATGCACCATTAAAAGTATTTGATATTATTGGTTACGCAAAAACTGCAACTTCTCCAATTGAAGCTGAACCATTAAAATACTTAAGACCAGAAGATAAAAAAATAATGAGTAGAAATAGTTTATTATCAGTTTCTAAAGATATTATTCAACACAATAAAGATTTTACTCCACCAGAGGAAGTTTCATTTAATCTTTCTGGAAAAAAAGTTTATGAAAAAATGGTACAAATGTTAGAGAAATTATATAATGATAAAATTATACTTGATCATGGTATGGAAGTTGGAAAAGAATTAGCAAAAGTTTTGAGTGGCGGAGATACTACTTTGGAATATACTTTATCAGAGGATGATCTATACAAATTAGAATTAGATGCTTTTATGAAACTAATAGAGACAGAAAAAACTCAAAATAGAATTAAACATACATTGAAAACTGGTAAACCTTTGGTAAACTAGCATTATGGCAAATAGACCAACAAAAAAACAAGTAGATAACGCTGAAAAGATTTTAATATCTTGGAAGAAAAAAATGCCATTTTATTATGCTGCAGCTATTATAATTGCTTTAATAATAATTCTATTTTCCTCAAATTCGAATAAAGAGCTTACTATGCATCAAAAAAATATCAATGATTTTAAAAAAGCAGCTGAATTTATTCATAGAAATAGCTCGAAAAATTGAAAGACAAAAATAAAAAACCAATCCAACCAGTAAGTGGAACAAAAGTACCCAGATACGCAGGACCATCGACATTTGCCAGATTGCCTGAATTAAGAGATGTAGAAAGTTGTGATGTAGCAATTGTGGGAGTGCCTTTTGACTCTGGAACAAGTTACAGACCTGGTGCAAGATTTGGACCACAGAGTATACGACAAGCATCAAGGCATTTAAGAACAAATTATCATCCAAGCTATGATGTAGAGCCTTTCAAAGTGCAGCAAGTTGCAGATGCGGGAGATATTGCATGTAATCCGTTTAATATTGATGAAGCAATAAAACAAATTGAAGTTGGTGCTACGGATTTATTAGATAAAGTGGGTGGAATAATTAGTTTAGGTGGGGATCATACCATTGCAGTTCCCTTGCTAAGAGCAGCTAACAAAAAAAACAATGGACCGGTATCATTAGTTCATTTTGATGCACATTTGGATACTTGGGATACTTATTTTGGAGCTCCATATACTCATGGAACTCCTTTTAGAAGAGCGCGTGAGGAAAATTTATTTTTAGATGATGCTTCCATGCATGTTGGGATACGTGGTCCACTTTACAGCAGAGATGATATAAAGAATGATGAGAGTTTTGGTTTTAAAATAATTCATTGTGATGAATTTCAAACAGAAGGAACTGATAAAATTGCTGAAAGAATAAAAAAAAGAGTAGGAGATAATGCTTTGTATTTATCTATTGATATAGATGTATTGGATCCTGCATTTGCTCCAGGGACAGGAACACCTGAAATTGCAGGTATGACAACAAGAGAAATGGTAAATGTTTTAAGAGGATTGTCAGGTCTAAATCTAATTTCTGCAGATGTTGTAGAAGTTGCTCCCGCATATGATCATGCTGAAGTTACTTCTCTTGCAGCTGCTACGATTGTTTACGAATTGACAAATTTATTTGCAAAATCATAAATAAAGGATAGTTTGCGCGCATGATTGAAAAGAAAAATTTTTATATTAATGGTTCATGGGTTGCACCAAAAAATCAAAAAGATATCCAAGTTATTAATCCTGCAACTGAAAAAAGTTGCGCAGTAATTTCCTTAGGGGGCAAAGAAGATATAAATGATGCAGTATTAGCAGCTAAAGAGGCTTTTAAAACTTGGGGATTTTCCTCAAAACAAGAGAGAGTCGAATTATTGGAAGACTTTTATGTACTTTATAAAAAAAGATGGAGCGATATTACAGATGCAATTATTCAAGAAATGGGCGCACCAAAAGATTTTGCTTCAAAACTTCAAACAGGAACTGGTGCTAGTCATACAAAATCTTTCATTCGTTATTTAAAAGAGTTTGAGTTTGAAAAACCACTTGGAGAACATGCTAAAAATCAAAGATTGATTTATGAACCAAAAGGTGTTTGCGCATTGATTACTCCTTGGAACTGGCCTATAAATCAAGTTACTTTAAAAGTTATTCCTGCTTTAGCATCTGGGTGTACTATGATTTTAAAACCTTCAGAGTTAGCACCTTTATCTGCAATGATAGTTGCGGAATTAATAGATGAAGCAAAGTTTCCAAAAGGTGTATTTAATTTAGTAAATGGAGATGGTGCAACTACTGGGGATGCATTAACTAGTCATCCTGATGTAAATATGATTTCATTTACTGGCTCTACAAGAGCGGGAGCATTAATTTCACAAAATGCTGCTAAAGATTTTAAAAGGGTGAGTTTAGAGTTGGGAGGAAAAGGAGCAAATATCATATTTAAAGACGCTGATGCAGAAGCTATTGAGAGGGGTGCTTTAAGATGTTTTAGAAATTCTGGGCAATCTTGTAATGCACCTACAAGAATGTTAGTTGAAAAACCAATTTATGATGATGCTATTGAAAGACTTAAAAAGTATGCAAGTGAATTTAAAGTAGATGATCCAAATAAAGAGGGTGAGCATATAGGCCCAGTAATTTCAGATGTACAATTTAATAAAATTCAAGGATTAATTCAAAAAGGAATAGATGAAGGTGCAAAATTAGTTGCTGGCGGCCCAGGAAAACCTGAGGGATTAAAAGATGGTTATTACGTAAAACCTACAGTATTTGTAGATGTTAATAATGACATGGAAATTGCAAGAACAGAAATTTTTGGTCCAGTTTTATCTGTAATTCCATTTGAAACCGAGGAGGAAGCTATTCAGATTGCAAATGATACTGATTATGGATTAACAAATTATATTCAAACACAAGACAACGATAAGGTACAAAGAGTTGCAAGAAAACTTAGATCTGGAATGGTAGATGTTAATGGGGCAGGTATTGCAGTTGATGCTCCCTTTGGAGGATTTAAACATTCAGGAATTGGTAGAGAAGCTGGAAAAGAAGGTTTGCTTGAATTTTTAGAAGTTAAATCTGTTGGTGGTTGGAATTAATTCAAAGACTTATTTTTTACACCATCTAAAAAACTAATACATTTTTTTATTTCAGAAAGTTTTATAAATTCATCAATTTTGTGAGCTTGCTGAATTGATCCTGGACCACATACAACTGTACTTATTCCTATTTCTTGAAATAATCCTGCTTCAGTTCCAAATGAAACTACTTCTCTCGAATTATCTCCAGTTATGCTAGATACAAATTCACATGCCTCAGAATTTGAAATTCTATCAAAACCAGTAATTTCACCAATAATATTTTTTTTTATAGTTGATTTTGGATATGTCTTTTTCATTTCAGGCAAAAGAGTTTCGTTAGTAAATTTATCTATTTCACGATTTAAAAAAATTCCATCTTCTTTCACAACAGGTCTTGTTTCCCAATTTACATGACATTTGTCAGCAATTACATTATGAGCAATTCCTCCAAATATTCCACCAACTTGCAAAGTTGAATATGGAGGATCAAAGATAGAGTCTTTTAATTCTCTTTCCTTCAATCTCTCTTTTAATTCTAGAAGTTTATTTACATATCTTGCAGCAAATTCAACTGCACTTACTCCTTTGTCTGGTTCAGAACTATGTCCAGCAAGACCTTCAAAATAGGTTGTATATTCATAGCATCCTTTATGTGCATCAATAATTTTCATATTTGTTGGTTCACCAACAATACAAATACAATCTTTAATGCCTCTTTTTTTAAGCTCTGTAATCAAAATTGGTGCACCTTTGCATGCTGTTTCTTCATCAAAAGTGAGTGAAAAATGAATATCTCTATCCAAATTTGATGATGAGAAAATTGGTGCGTAAGCTAATGCACATGCAATAAAACCTTTCATATCACACGATCCTCTGCCAAATAATTTATCTTCCTTTATTGTTGCATCAAAAGGGTCTGTTGCCCAGCCTTTTGAAACTGGAACAACATCTGTGTGTCCAGATAAAATAATAGGTTTCTTATCGCTATTTTTTTTTGCTTTTAAAGTTGAGAAAAGATTTACTCTTTTTTTTTCTTCATCATAAGTTTTAAAAGAAGAAGCCCCTAAAGAACTTAATATATCTTCACAATAATCTATAAGTTGGTTATTATCTTCACCAGATACTGTTTTAAATGCAATTAAATCTTTGAGAATTTTTATCGAATTATTATATATATCTTCTAAATTATTTCCTGTACTCATTATTTATTAATTATATATTAAATTTATGAAAGAACAAATAACATACGATACATATGACAAAGTAGACATTAGAGTAGGAACAGTAATATCAGTAAAACAAAATGAAAAAGCTAGAAAACCATCACTTGTTGTTGAAGTAGATTTTGGAAAAGAAATAGGGATTAAACAGTCATCCGCACAGATAACTCATTATTATAATGAGGAAAATTTAGTTGGAAAACAAGTTATAGGAGTTTGTAACTTTTCCGAAAAAAATATAGCAGGCGTTGTTTCTCAAGTTTTAATTCTCGGCTCTATTGACAAAGAAGGCAAAGTTGTACTTGTTCATCCATCTCAAAATGTTGAAAATGGTTTGCCTGTAGCATAGTAATGCATCCTGAATTGCTGTCTCTTTGTTTGTTTATGTTTGTAACAAGCTGTTCGCCTGGACCAAATAATATTGTAGCGTCACATTCAGGATTTAATCATGGGTTTAAAAAAACAATTCCTTTAATGTTGGGAGTGATTTTTGGTTTCACATTCATGTTGGCGGTTATAAATTTTGGCTTAATAAATATTTTTAAACTTTACCCTATTATTCAAAAAGGTTTAATATTTACTGGTACAGCATTTTTAATCTATTTGTCATACAAGATATCATTCTCCAAATCCTCAGACAAAAATGAAAAATTAAAACCAGTAAATTTTATGGAAACTTTTCTTTATCAATTTTTGAATCCAAAAGGTGTGATAGTTGCAATAATTGCAGTTTCAACATATGTAGAATCAGGCAGTAATTTCATTTCTTATTCAATTTGGTTATTAGGTATTGCTTTCGTATTTGCAGTTATTAGTATTATTTTTTGGACAATAATTGGAAAATTTATGAGGAAATTCGCGACAAATGAGAAATTTATTAAATGGTTTAATTATGTTATGTCGGCACTCTTACTAAGCTGTATAGCAACTTTTTATTACTAGTATTATGAAGCCTGGAAATCAAAATTCGTTCAATTCATTAAAACAACTTAATATAAATGGGAAAAATTATTCTATTTATTCTTTAAAAGAAGCTGAAAAAAATGGCTTAGAAGGTATTAACAAATTACCAAAATCAATTAAAGTTTTACTTGAGAATCTTCTAAGATATGAGGACAATATTACTGTAAATAAAGAACAAATATTATCAATTAAAGATTGGTTAAATACAAAAAAATCAAAAACCGAAATTGCATATAGACCTGCAAGAGTTCTTTTACAAGACTATACAGGTATACCAGCTGTTGCTGACCTTGCTGCGATGAGAGATACAGTCAAAGAAAAAAATAAGGACCCAAATAAAATTAATCCACTTTCTTCAGTAGATTTGGTTATTGATCACTCTGTTCAAGTGGATAAATTTGCAACAAAGAATTCATTAAAAGAAAATGTTGATATCGAATTTGATAGAAACTTTGAAAGATATTCCTTTTTAAAGTGGGGACAACAAGCGTTTGATAATTTTAGAATTGTTCCACCCGGAACTGGAATTTGCCATCAAGTAAATTTAGAATATTTATCAAAAGTAGTATGGAATGAAAGGTTTGAAGAAAAAGAATATTTGTTTCCTGATACACTAGTTGGAACTGATAGTCATACGACAATGGTTAATGGTTTATCAGTACTTGGGTGGGGCGTAGGAGGAATTGAGGCAGAGGCAGGGATGCTAGGTCAACCAATATCTATGTTGATACCAGAGGTCATCGGATTTCAAATGAAAAATAAACTTCCTGAAGGCACAACTGCAACTGACCTTGTGTTAACAGTTGTAAAAATGCTAAGAGACAAGGGTGTTGTTGGAAAATTTGTAGAATTTTATGGTGAAGGACTCAAAAATTTAACACTGGCAGATAGGGCAACTATCGCGAACATGGCTCCTGAATATGGAGCAACCTGTGGTTTTTTTCCAATAGATGAGGAAACTTTAAAATACTTAGAATTTTCTGGAAGATCTAAAGAAAATATTCAGATTGTAGAACAATATGCAAAAGAACAAAATTTATGGGCGAGTGATGATATAGTATTTACAGACACTTTGTCTTTAGATATGTCTACTGTAGTTCCAACAATATCTGGTCCAAAAAGACCTCAAGATAAAGTTCTTCTAACAGATGCATCTAAAAATTTTATTAAAGTTTTTGAAAATGTATGTAAAAAAACGGAGCCTACTATTGCGAAAGTTAAAAAAGCTGATTTTGAAATTAAAGATGGCGATATATTAATTGCAGCTATTACTTCATGTACTAATACTTCAAATCCTAATGTGTTAATTGGTGCAGGATTATTGGCTAAAAATGCAATAAATAAAGGATTAACAGTTAAACCATGGGTAAAAACTTCATTAGCTCCTGGATCACAAGTGGTTACAGACTACTTAGACAAAGCTGGTTTAAGTAAATATTTAGATCAATTAGGCTTTAACTTAGTTGGTTACGGATGCACCACTTGTATTGGTAACTCGGGACCTATACCAGATAATATCACTGATGCAGTTAAAGAAAATAATTTATATTCAGTATCAGTTTTATCCGGCAATAGAAATTTTGAAGGTAGAATTTCACCAATAGTTAAAGCTAACTATCTTGCTTCTCCTCCTTTAGTAGTGGCTTATGCAATAGCTGGATCAATGAGAATGGATTTATACAAAGATCCTCTTGGTAAAGATAGCGATGGTAATGAAGTATATTTAAGAGATATTTGGCCAACAAATAAAGAAATAGAGGACACTCTAATTAAGTCTTTAAACCCTGAAATGTTTGTAAACAGATACTCAAACGTTTCTAAGGGACCAGAACAATGGCAAAAAATTAAAGTTGATAAAGGCAGTATTTACAATTGGGAAGAAAACTCAACTTATGTAAAAAAACCGCCTTTTTTTGAAAATTTGCCGGATGAACCTGAAGGCTTTAAGGCAATAAAAGATGCAAGACCATTATTAATATTAGGGGATATGGTCACCACAGATCATATATCTCCTGCGGGAAGCATACAAAAAGAAAGTCCAACAGGAAATTATTTTATGAAGCACCAAATATTGCCAAAAGACTATAATTCCTATGGATCGAGAAGAGGAAATCATGAAGTCATGATGAGAGGTACTTTTGCCAATATCAGAATTAAAAATGAAATGGCTCCAGGAACGGAAGGAGGTTTTACAACACTATATCCTGAAAAAAAAGTTATGCCTATTTATGATGCAGTCGTTGAATATAAAAGAAGAGGTGTTGACCTAGTTGTTATTGGAGGCAAAGAGTATGGAACTGGCTCATCAAGAGACTGGGCAGCAAAAGGAACTAAGTTGTTAGGTGTAAAAGCTGTAATAGCTGAAAGTTTTGAGAGAATTCATAGATCAAATCTTATAGGAATGGGTGTTTTACCATTACAATTTCAAGAAAAAATGAGTAGGAAAAATTTAAATTTAAAAGGATCAGAATTAATTTCAATAATTAATATTGAAAAAGGTATTAATCCAGGAGATCAATTGGATGTTGATATCAAATATGTAACTGGTGATATAAAAAAAATTAAAATGTTATGCAGAATTGATACTAAAAATGAGTTAGAATATTACAAGAACGGTGGTATTTTACAGTATGTTTTAAGGAATATGATTAATGGATGAAGAAATAGAAATTATAAATACAAATACAAGAATTGAGAAACTTAAAAATTTTTTTGTTTCTAAAAGAAAACAGATAATAACTTTATTTATAATATTAATATTAATATTAATAAGTTTTTTTGCGTATCAGGAATTTAAGTCTAGGAACAAAATAAAATTAGCGAATAAATTTAATAAGATTGTAACAAGTTTTGAAAATGGTAAAAAAAATTTAAACGATGAATTGATAGATATTATAAATGTCAAAGACAAAACATACTCACCATTGGCCTTTTTCTTTTTGCTAGACAACGATTTAATATCATCAAAAGATGAAATTAATTCATACTTTGATATTTTAATAAACAATATACCTCTTGAAAAAGAGATTAAAAACCTAACCATATATAAAAAGGGATTATTTAATTCTGAATATGTTCAAGAAAATGAATTATTAAATATTCTCAATCCAATAATTAAATCAGAAAGTATGTGGAAACCACAAGCTTTATATTTAATGGCAGAATTTTATTTGTCAAAAAACCAAAAGCAGAAATCTAAAGAATTTTTTAACCAGATAATTGAGATGGAAAATATTAGTCCAAAAATTAAATTAGAAGTTCAAAAAAGATTACGTTCAGATTTCAGTGAATAAATGTATTAAATATATAATAATTTTATTATTTTTATCTAATTGTAGTTTTTCAAAAAATGAAAAGAATGAAAATCAAAATCTAATAGATATTTTCAAAAAAAATGAACCAATTGAAAAAGAGTTTAATCAACAATTAAAAATTAAAAAATTAAGTACTTTCAAAAAAAATCCTTTTTTAAAAAATGATAGTAATAATAATGGCAACATAAACTTTGACTCAAATTTTGAAAATATTTCAAATTATAAAATAAGTAAGATAAAAAAGTTTTATTCTAATCAACCAGAATTATTTTTTACCCAAGATGAAAATATCATTTTCTTTAATGGAAAAGGTACAATTTTAAAACTTAACCAAAATTTTAAGGAGATATGGAAAGTTAATAATTATAATAAAAAAGAAAAAAAACTAAATCCAATATTGTATTTTGCTCAGGTTGATAAAAAGTTAATTGTAAATGATAATTTATCAAAAATGTATACTGTTAATCTAGATAACGGAAAAGTAATTTGGTCAAAATATAGTTCATCATCTTTTAACTCTGATATTAAAGTCTATGGTGATAAATTTATATCAGTTGATTTTGATAATGTAATTAGAGCAATTTCATCAAAAGACGGCACAGAATTATGGAATTTTAAAACAGAAAACTCGTTTATAAAATCCCAAAAAAAACTTTCTATTATTTTAAAAGACGAAATTGTTTTTTTTATAAATAATTTAGGAGACGTTACAGCACTTGATGTTAATAATGGTAGTCTAGTATGGCAGACACCCACTCAAAGTAGTCTTATATATCAAGATGCTTTTAGTTTAGAGAACTCAGATCTAGTTTTTGAAAATGATACTATTTATTTCTCAAATAACAAAAATGAATTTTTTTCAATTGATGCAAAAACAGGAATTATTAAATGGACTCAATCTATTAATTCAAGTTTAAGACCTACAATTATTGAAAGTTTGATCTTTACAGTGTCTAACGAAGGATATCTATTCGTAATAGATGACATAACTGGAAACATTTTGAGAATAACAGATATTTTAAATAATTTTAAAAAAAGAGATAACATTAAACCGACTGGGTTTATACATGGAAAGCAAAAAATATTTGTATCCTTGAGCAATGGGAGATTATTAAAAATAAATTCGTCAACAGGGTCTGAAGAAAAAATAATTAAACTTCATGGTTCAAAAATTTCTAGACCATCAGTATTTAATAATAGCATGTATTTGATAAAAGATAATGCTATCGTTAAAATAGACTGATGTTTTTAAAAATTTTAGAAAAATTAGGCAGAAAAAAAGTTGTATTGGATAGAGGGCCATCCCATCCCGAGTATAACAATGCCAAACCCTGGATGAATAGATACTATTTGTTATTTCGACATCGTCCTAAATGGTTTCCATTTAATATTTTAATTCATGAAATGTTAGATGATGATCATGGAGATGGAGTACATAATCATTTGTTTCCTTTTATTACAATAATACTTAGAGGAGGATATTGGGAAACATTAAAATCAGGTAAATTTTGGAGAGCGCCAGGCTATATAGGATTTAGATCTGCTAATAATTTTCATAGAGTAGATTTAGAACCAGGCACTAGACCTTTGACTATTTTTATAGCTGGTCCATATGGACTTAGAAAAGGACCGAGATCAGAATATGGAATAGACTTTAAAACTAAAAAATGAATTTAAATAAATCTTTCCTTAAATTTTGTAAAGATAATGAATATGAAATTAACGAAAACCAAATTAGTGTTATCAAAAAATTAAGTGAGTTTTACAATCTTAACTTCAAGCAATCTTTTATTAAAACAATATTTACAAAAAAAAAATATAAATCAGGTTTTTATTTAGTTGGAGATGTAGGTGTGGGCAAAACTATGATTTTAAATTTTTTTTTTAATTCTTTGAAAGAAAATAAAATAAGATTACATTTTAACGAGTTCATGATCAAATTTCATGAATATGTGCATAAAAACAAAGAAAGTGGAAAAGAAAATGGCTTAGACAAATTCGTTAAAGATTTGTCAAAAAAAACAAAAATTATTTATTTTGATGAATTCCAAGTAACAAACATTGTAGATGCAATGATATTAGGTAAATTATTTGAAAAGATATTTGAAAATAAGTTAAGAGTAATTTTTTCCTCAAATATAAATGTGAAAGATTTGTACAAAAATGGGCTTCAAAGAGACCAATTTTTACCATTTATTAAAATTTTAGGTGATAATTGTACGGAAATAGAACTTAATATTGAGGAAGATTATAGAACTAATAAAAATATAACATTGGATAGATTTTTATCTCCAATAGATCAATCATCAAATTTTAGATTTAATAAGTTTTTTAGAAAAATGACAAAGGGTAAAAATAAAATTTTAAAAATATTAGATATTAAGGGCCGTAAACTAACAATTGAGAATTATTATGACAGGATTGTTAAGTTTACCTTTGATGAAATATGTAATAAAAACTTAGGATCTGAAGATTATATTGAGATCGCAAAAGAAAGCGATTTAATTTTTATTGAAAATATGCCCAATTTTAATGAAGGTAACTCTAATCAACAACAAAGATTTATAACTTTTATAGACATTATTTATGAGAAAAAAATACCTTTAATGATTAAATCTGAAGTAGATCTAAACTCTCTTTGCTCAGCAAACAGTCTAAAAGAACCATTCAAAAGAACTGTTAGTCGTTTATACGAAATGACATCGAAAAAGCTAAATTAATATATGAGACAAGAGTTTTATAACCTTAAAATCAACACAAGTGGACAAAAACTTTATGAATTTACAGATAAAACAATTGAGTGGGTCAAAAAAAATAATTTTAAAAATGGCATTTTGAATTTATCAATTCAACATACAAGTGCATCTCTGATCGTTCAGGAAAATGCAGATCCAGATGTTCAAATTGATTTAATAAATTATTTTAATAAGTTGGTACCTATGGACAACTCCTTATATACTCATACTATAGAAGGTAAGGATGATATGCCTGCCCATATAAAATCAGCTTTAACCAATAATCAAATCTCTTTCAGCATTAGAAAAAATGAAATTCTTTTAGGAACCTGGCAGGGAATTTATCTATTTGAGCATAGATTGGACTCAGTTAGACGAACTGTAATACATCATTTTATAGGTGATTAGTTTTTTTTCTTAATAGACTGGAAAGCGTTCAGTGCATCATTCCGAGCTTTTTCATGGATAACAATTGGCATAGGGTAATCGGAGCCTATGATAGTATTTAATGCCTCTTGATATTTTTTTTCCATTTCCCAGGGTTTATGAATAAATTTTATAGGTACTTTATTTAGTTCAGGAACCCATTTTTTTACATATTCTCCTTGTTTATCAAATTTTTCACCCTGTAAAATAGGGTTAAAAATTCTAAAATATGGAGCTGCATCAGCCCCACATCCTGCTACCCATTGCCATTGAGCAACATTATTTGCTTCATTAAAATCTAGTAGACAATTTCTGAAATATTTTTCTCCCTCTTTCCAATTAATTCTTAAATGTTTAACTAAAAAAGAGCCAACAACCATTCTAATTCGGTTATGCATCCATCCTGTTTCATATAATTCTCTCATTCCAGCATCAACAATTGGATAGCCCGTCATTCCTTTTTTCCATGCATTTAAAAATTTAGCATTATTAACCCATGGGAAATTGTCAAATTCTTTTCTTAAATTTCCCTTTAGCATTTCCGGAAAGTAATTAATAAGACTATGTGAAAACTCTCTCCAACCAATCTCATTAGTATATTTTTTTACACTTATATTTTTAGACTTTAATTTTTTACATTTCTCCCAGATATCGCCAACATTAATCTGTCCATTTCTAATATATGGAGAAAGTTTTGATGTTCCATTAATAGATGGAAAGTCGCGATTTACACCATAATTTAATATGTTTTTATTTATAAAGTTATCTAAATATTCTTGAGCTTTACTTTCTGAAGGTATCCAATACTTCTCAAACTTCATATACCATTTTGACTTAGGTAAAATCTCTTCAGGCTTTATTTGTTTTTTAAAGATCACTTCTATCTTTTTACATTTTTTGACCTTGTTTATTTTATCTGGAAGTCTTTCTAAATAATATTGTTCTGCATTTCTCCAGAAAGGACTATAAACTTTAAAAGGTGTTCCATCATTTTTAGTAATTTTATTATATTCATTCAGCACATTCCCTTTAAAAAATTTAAAATCAATTTTTTTATCAATTAAATCTTTTCCAATTCTTTTATCTTTATCTAATTCAGTAGGTTCATAAACTTTATTCCAATAAATAGAAATTTTATTATTAGATTTTAATTTAGAAAAAAAATTAATTTCATCATCTTTAACTATTTCTAATCCAATATTAAATTTTTTTAAATCAGATCTAAAACTTTCAAGAGATTTACTTAGCCACCATTTTTGTGCCTCTCTTTTGTTATCAAAAATATCATTATTAAAAATGAAAACTGCAGTTACGAGATCATGATTATTAGTAGCATAAGTTAATGCATCATTATTGTTTATGCGAAAATCATCTCTTATCCAGACAAGAGCCTTATTGGACATTTGATAACTTTTCTGATCCTTTGGAAAGAAGTTTGTTATATAATTTTATGTCAGTATCACCTTCACATCCAATCAATAAAACATTTGCATTCATATTTAATTCAAGATCCTTTTTAATTTCCCCATTATTGCAACTTACGTTTAGACTTATTACAGCGGGTGCTGAACATTCGCCCGCAATAATTTTATCATCTCCAAAGTATCCTTTAGCCAACATTGCAACTGATAACGGAATGTCATCATCAGGAATGCTTAGACAATTATTTACTGAATTTTTAAGAATTTGCCATGGGACCAATGATACTTCTCCACAAGACATTCCGCCCATGATACTTTCTTTTTCAATTTCAACTTTTGTTAGTTTGCCATCATCAATACTTTTCAATACACAATCTGCGTTTTCTGGCTCAATAACAATAATTTTAGGAATTCTTTTAAAATATCTCGCAACACCTGCTATTACCCCAGATGCCATACCTCCAACACCCGCCTGTAAAAAAATGTGCGTAATATATTGATTAGTTTGTTTTGATATTTCCTCAATCATTACTGAATATCCAGCCATAGTTAGTTTTGGGACTGTCAGATAATTATCCCAGGCCACATCTTGCACAATTTCCCAACCATTTTTTTCGGATTGTTTAATGCACTCATTTAAAGAGTTCTCATAGTTTCCTTTAACTTGAACTACATCAGCCCCAAGTTTTCTCATTTCGTCAGCACGTGTATCGCTAACAAATTCACTTATGAAGATCTTACATGCAATTCCTAATCTTTTTGCTCCCCATGCAACTGATTTGCCGTGATTTCCTGCGGTTGCGGTTGCCACTACTACATTTTTTTTTCCAGCAGAAACTTGCTCTACAGCATAAGCTCCACCAAGAGCTTTAAAAGATTTAAGACCAAATCTTTTTGACTCATCTTTATAAAAAATATTTTTTAGTCCTAGATCTTTTGAAAGTTTATTTAAATTAAGAAGAGGGGTAGGGGCATAAGTTTCCCAATTGGATATTGTATTGTATGCTTTATCAATTGCACTTTTGTCTAATACATTTAATATTTTCTCTCTACTGAATGAATAATTCTTATTTTTGATAAATGATGAGAATTTTTTAATATGACCATGGTAAATAGACATATTTTAACAATCTAAGGTATTAGATCTTTCCCATTTCGTAATAGGTTTAAGTTTGTCAAAATTTTCTTTTAATTTAAAACTTTCAATTTCAGAATTTTTTAATTTTAAATAACTATTTAAAACATCTTTTCCAAAAGCATTTTTTAAGACGGTATTTGAATTTAACAAATCAAGCGAGTCTTCTAAAGTATTTGGTAATTTTTTTAAATTTGGATATTTTTTATGATCTGTATACATATTACAAAATAATGGTTTGCCTGGATTTATTTTTTTTCTGATACCGTTTATACCTGCAGCCAAAACTCCCGCTTGTAATAAATATGGATTTGCTGAGCCATCCATTAATCTTAGTTCAAATCTTCCTGGGTCAGGAACTCTAATCATGTGAGTTCTATTATTCCCAGTGTAAGAAATACTACTTGGAGACCAGGTCGCACCTGAAGTTGTTGGTGGTGCATTTATTCTTCTATAGCTATTTAATGTTGGGTTAAAAAACGCAGATAAAGAACCTGCATTCTTTATAATACCACCTAAAAAATTATATGCTAATTTACTTAGGCCTAATTTATCATTTTTATCTAAGAATATATTTTTTTTATTTTTCCATAGTGAAATATGAGCATGACATCCATTTCCAGTAAGTTTTTCAAAAGGTTTAGGCATAAAAGTAGCTCTAAGACCATGTTTTTCAGCTAAGGTCTTTACCATAAATTTGAAAAATGTATGTCTATCTGCTGTAGCTAAACAGTCGGTAAAATCCCAATTCATTTCAAATTGACCATTTGCGTCTTCATGATCATTTTGATATGGGTTCCATCCCATCTCAATCATGCAGTCACAAATTTCTTTAATTAAATCATACTGTCTCATTAGAGATGATTGATCATAACAAGGTTTGGATTGTGTATCTCTTGGATCTGCTATTGATGTACCATCAGGTGAAGTCAGAAAATATTCACATTCAACTCCAGACTTCATTGAATATCCCTCATTAGATAGTGCTTTTATTTGGTTTTTTAACATTACTCTAGGAGAGGCAGCCACAGGTTTGCCATCCATCCACAAGTCTGAGGCAAGCCATCCAACTTCTTTATTCCATGGTAATTGAATTAAACTATTTGGATCTGGAATGGCAAACATATCAGAGTCTGCAGGAGACATATCAAGCCATGTTGCAAATCCTGCAAAACCTGCACCAGTTTTTTGCATTTCTTTTATTGCACGTGCTGGTACCAATTTTGATCTTAATACACCGAATAAATCTACAAAACTTATTAAAAAATATTTAATTTTTTTTGATTTAGCAATATTTGATAAATTTTTAGGCATTCATAAATATACTACGAATTATTTTATAACTATCAATAACTATTTCTTTTCAATACCTGGTATCCAGTTAGTTCCAGCTAAAGGAACTCTGGCCATCGCCGCAGCTTCAACAGTTAATGCACATAAATCTTCTGGCTCTAAATTATGAAGACTATTTTTTCCACAGGCTCGAGCTATTGTTTGTGCTTCAAGAGACATTACTTTTAAATAATTTGAAAGTTTTCTACCTGCTTTTTTTGGATTTAATCTTTTCATTAATTTTGGATTTTGAGTTGAAATTCCTGCAGGGTCGTTACCTTCATGCCAATCATCATATGCTCCAGCTTTAGTTCCAAGTTTTTCATATTCTTTTTCCCATTTGGGATCATTGTCACCAATTGCAATCATTGCTGCGCTTCCAATTGATACTGCATCTGCACCTAAGGCGAGCGCTTTTGCAACATCTGCACCATTTCTAATCCCTCCTGAAATTATAAGCTGGACTTCTCGATGTGAATTTAAATCTTGCAATGCATCTACTGCAGGTCTTATACAGGCTAAAGTTGGTTGTCCGACATTTTCAATAAATACTTCTTGAGTTGCTGCTGTACCACCTTGCATACCATCTAGTACAACGACATCTGCACCTGCTTTAACAGCTAAAGCAGTATCATAATAAGGTCTAGCACCTGCAATTTTTATAAATATTGGAACTTTCCATTTAGTAATTTCTCTTAATTCTAGAATTTTTATTTTTAGATCATCTGGACCTGTCCAATCGGGATGACGACACGCAGATCTTTGATCAATTCCTTTTGGCAAAGTTCTCATCTCTGCAACACGATCATCTATTTTTTGTCCTAGTAACATTCCACCACCACCTGGTTTTGCTCCTTGTCCTATCACTACCTCAATTGCATCGGCTTTCCTCAAGTCATTTGGATTCATTCCATATCTTGAAGGTAAAAGTTGATAAACTAAATTCTTAGACTGACCTCTTTCTTCTGGTGTCATTCCTCCATCTCCAGTAGTTGTAGATGTGCCAGCTTCACTTGCTCCTCTACCTAACGCTTCTTTAGCAGGACCTGATAAAGCGCCAAAGCTCATTCCCGCAATTGTAATTGGGATGTCAAGTTCTAATGGTTTTTTTGCATATTTTGTGCCTAAAGTTACATTTGTGGTACATTTTTCTCTATATCCTTCTAGAGGATATCTAGACATTGAAGCACCTAAAAATAATAAATCATCAAAATGTGGAAGTTTTCTTTTTGACCCTCCACCTCTGATATCATAAATTCCTGTTTCAGCCGCTCTTCTAATTTCTGAATTAGTATATTCATCAAAAGTCCAAGATTGACGTGGGTGAGTTTTATTTTTCATAATTAATAGTTAGATACATTATCAATATGAAAATTATACAACTTTCTTGCTGAGCCATATCTTTTAAATTGCTCTGGTTTAATATTTGACCCAGCTTTTTTTAAAAGTTCTTTTAATTTAATTTTGTGTTGTTTATTCATTTTTTTTTCTTCACAATCTGCTCCTAAAGATTTTACTTTTCCTTTTACATATATATTTGTTTCATACAAGCTATCACCTAAAGCTTCACCTGCATCACCAAAAACAACGAGATTTCCAGACTGAGCCATAAATGCTGACATGTGTCCAACGGAACCTTTAACTATTATATCAATACCTTTCATAGAAATTCCACATCTTGAACTAGTATCACCATCGATGATTAATGTTCCACCATGTGCGGTTGCACCCGCTGATTGTGATGCATTTCCCTTTACATGAACACTGCCTGACATCATATTTTCTGCTACTCCAGTTCCCACATTTCCCTCAACTGTTATATTTGCATTTTGATTCATACCAGCACAATAATATCCAACATGTCCTCTTATAGTTACATCTATATTGTCTGTTAAACCTGCGCAAACAGCATGATTACCCTCTGGATTTGAAATAACAAAGTCTCTTTTATTTTTTTTTCTGTCAATATTTTGTAATTTTTCATTAACAGATCTTAATTTTAATTTTTTTAAATCAAGTAACATTATTTACCCCAAGAATAAACAACGCCTGGTTCAGGTTCAAAAATTTTTGCACTATTAACATTTGGCAAATGTGCCATTGCTTGAAATTCTGAGGAAATTGCCACATAGTCCTTTGTTTCAGCAATAACTGCTGGCTTACATGCTATCTCATCTCTGAGAACAGCAAAACCACTATGTGTTCCTGCAATAAAAGTATAAAACCCATCAAGGTCACTCAAACCTTTTTTTAATGTTTGTTTTAAATTTCTATCTTTTAAACTATTTGAAATATAGCCGGCCGCAACTTCTGTATCATTATCTGAATTAAATTTTGATCCATTCTTTTTTAACTTTCTTCTTAAATTATTATGATTAGATAATGAACCATTATGAACTAAACATTCGTCTTCTCCTGTAGAGTAGGGGTGAGATCCATCTGTAGTAATTGCGCTTTCAGTAGCCATTCTTGTATGACCTATAGCATGAGAGCCTGAAAATTTATTGAGATCAAATTTTTTGACAACATTACTAGGTTTGCCAACTTGTTTAAAAATTTCTATAGATTTTCCATAACCTACTAATGATATTTCAGTAAAATCCTCTAAAATAGGTACAATTTTACTTGGTTTTTCAATTGATTTTAAAATTACGTGGTCTGAATTTTTTTCAAATTTGGTAAACTTTATTTTTTTTTTAATTTTTTTTTTAAATCTATCAAAACTCATTTCATTTAAACAAACCGAGTATTTGAAGAGTTTATTTTTATCTCTGTTGTAAATAGCAAAACCAGCACTGTCTGGACCTCTAGACTCCATACTGACCAACATTTTAGAAAGCATTCCACCTAGGGATTTTTCAAATTTTTTTGATTTTAAATAAATTCCAACAATGCCACACATAAAAATATATTAAAGTAATGATAATAATTGGTCTTTATAGTAAAGCACATTGACTATAACAATGATAATGATTGCGGCATAGACACCATATTTAGCTTTAGGCCAAGCTAATCTTGCCATTTTACTTGGTGTTTTATTTATTTGATTTTCTTTATCTTTTTCTTCCATGATTGTTTAAGGGCGCATAACTATAATGCGCCCTTATAAAGATTTATTTAACCATCAGTTATGTTGCTTTTCCAAGCATTTGAACTAGGTCTTTTTCTAGCAAGTTTTTCAAGTTTATCGCTTTCTTGTCTAGAACTGATAACTGTCCAACCTATCCAAATTATAACAAGTATTATAACTAAGATCCCTTCAGATCCCGCTCCTGGAAAAATTGGACCAGCCACTCCATCTGCTTTGCTTGCAGCAGTTAAATGATCTATCCAATTATTTACTGTAGCCATGTTTTCCTCCTTTAACTACTTGAAGAAGCAACAGCTTTTTCATCTTCTTTTGCTTCCTCCATTATTTGATAGTCCAATCCTGCTAACTCAACTTCTCTAGGAATTCTAAGTTTACCCATTCCATTAAGAACTTTAGCAATTATCCAACCAGGAATCATTCCAAGAACAAAGAACATTACTATTGCTCCAACAAACATTCCCAATGGATTTATAGCAGCATAAGTAGATCCATCCCACATTTCACCAACACCATAACCTGACGAAGGATATCCATTGAGGACAAAACCACATATTACAAGACCGGCGAACCCTGCATACCCATGTACTGCAACAGCTCCGACTGCATCATCGATTTTAAATTTACGCTCAACCCAATAATGCATTTTATAAGCTATAACCACACCAATCATTCCTATAATCAAAGATTGAATAGGATGGTATAAGTCATTACCTGCTGATGCACATATTATACCAGCTAGTCCACTTGAATATGTCCAAAAAGGATCACCTTTTGATATTACATATCCAGCTAACAATCCTCCAGATAATGACATTAAAAAGTTCATGGTGATACCACTTAATGTCGTTGGAGTTAGATATATATTTGTGGCGGTAAAGAAGGTTACACCTTCCATACCATACTCAGGTCCAAGGTCATAAATTGGAACATTACAAGCGGCATAAAATCCCCAAAAACCAGTATAAATTAAGAATAATCCCACTGTTACTAACCAAGGGTTTCTTGGTCCTATGTTTCTAGGTTCACCACTTGAAGTAAATTTTCCAATTCTTGGTCCTAAGACAACAAGTACACCTAAAGCAAATCCACCTGCAACTGCGTGAATTACTCCTGAGGCATAAGCATCATGATAACCAAGTAGCTTCAACATCCATCCATCGAAGTGCCATCCCCATGCTGCATCTATACTCCAGAAAACTGAACCAATAGCAATTGCCAAGATGCCGAATGCAAAAGTTGTAATTCTTTCGATTACCGCACCTGAAACAATTGAGGCTGCTGTCCATGAAAATAATAGGAATGCCGCCCAGAATACTCCCATTATATGATCATTCAAAGTAACCGCCATTAATTCATTAGTTGGATTGGCTAAATCATTTCCACCAAAACCTCCACCTAGAACAAGTCCTGTACTTTCTGTCATTATGGAAGGAGCTAATCCAGGTCCTGTTGGAAAAGCCCAATAAATCCACCAACCAAATAAAAACCAAGTAACTGTTACCAAAGGTATCAGCATTGTATTTTTCATAAGTGTATGCTGGTGGTGTTTGTAACGCGAAGCGCCAACCTCATACATACAGAATCCTACGTGTATCAGAAACATCAAAACTACTGTTGTCCAATAGTAAAATTCTGTAAATATGGTTTGTAACGCATCTAATTGACTAGTCATTTCAAACCTCCAATAGTTTTACATTATAGAAACTTTAATTAATGTGATGATGACATCAATGAATAATTTTTAAGCATTTAAGCCAATAATTAAGACTAAACAACTTGTGGTATATATAAATTTTTACTGATTCTAAAATTTTCTATAAGCTTTTTTAAGATCTACTAGCGGATGATTTGGAGACATTTGAAATTTTACTAACAATTCTCTTGCAATCATATCCCTATCTTGCTGATTATTTGGAAGTTTGATTTTTTTTGGAATTGTAACCCAACCGTTTGCGTTTCTATCAAATACTGCAGGTCTATCTTCTTCATAACCCATGTGAACATCTTCTAACCAATTTAAATCATCCCATCCCATTGCTTCGATATATTTTTTTAAGAATGGTGTAATTCTTGAATAGTCTGGAAGTAAGTTTACATCATAACGATAGCCAATGGTTTGACCTATCATTTTTTCCCTAGCAGTTTCTTTTTTCTTGCCTAGTTGACCTTTAATTTCTTTTTTTGCTTTTTTATTTTTCTTTTTAGGCATAATTAAATTTTATGAAAATCATCAACTCCTACAGTATGATTTGTTCCAGAAAGTGGTACTTTTGCTAATGCAGACGCTTCCATTGTTAAAGCAGCTAAATCCTCAGGTTCTAACGAATGAATATTCGTTTTACCACATGCTCTTGCTAATAATTGAGCTTCTAAAGTCATAGTATGTAGGTAATTATAAACTCTTAAAGCTGCATCATCAGGATTTAATCTTTTTCTTAATTTAGGATCCTGTGTTGCAACACCAACTGGACAACGACCTGTGTGACAGTGATAACAGTGACCTGCTGGAACTCCCATCTCTTTTTCAAAATTAGACTCAGGAATTTCTTTATTACAATTTAATGCTATCATTGCTCCAGTTCCTATTGCAATTGCATCTGCACCTAAAGCTAGCGCTTTAGCCATGTCAGCACCATCTCTTACACCACCTGCATATATCAATGTTACTTTTCCAGTTTTGCCAACGTCATCAATTGCTCTTCTTGCTTCTCTAATAGCGGCTATTCCAGGAATTCCCGTGTTTGCTGCTGCTATGTGAGGACCTGCACCTGTTGATCCTTCCATACCATCTAAGTAAATTGAATCAGGATCACATTTTGCTGCCATACGAACATCATCATAAACTTTTGCTGCTCCAAGTTTCAATTGAATTGGAACTTTATTTTTTGTTAGCTCTCTTAGTTCTTGAACTTTTAAAGCTAAATCGTCCGGACCTAACCAATCAGGGTGTCTAGCTGGAGATCTTTGATCAATACCCGCAGGCAATGATCTCATTTCAGCTACTTGGTCAGTAACTTTTTGACCCATTAAGTGACCACCCATTCCAACTTTTTGACCTTGTCCAATAAATACTTCTATTCCATCTGCGAGTTGTGCATGATGTGGATTAAAACCATATCTTGATTGAATACATTGGTAATACCATTTTTCAGAATATCTTCTTTCATCTGGAATCATTCCGCCTTCGCCAGAACATGTTGCACTTCCTGCCATTGTAGCACCTCTTGCTAATGCAGTCTTAGCTTCATAAGATAAAGCTCCAAAACTCATTCCAGTAATATAAACTGGAATATCAAGTTCAACTGGATTTTCACATCTTGGTCCTATAACAGTTTTAGTTTCACATTTTTCTCTGTATCCTTCGATTACAAATCTTGTGAGTGTACCAGGCAAAAATACTAGATCATCAAACGTAGGAATTTTTTTCATCAATGCCATACCACGCATTCTGTATCTACCTAATTGCGCTTTTATATGTATGTCGTCGATTACTTCTGGAGTAAATATTGAATTATAACCTAATAAACTTTTATTTCTTTTTGAAAATTCACTTTGACCATTGCCATTAGAATGACCGTTTGTTTTTCCATTTTTCTTTTTTGCCATTATATAGCTCCTTTTTTCTCAGTTGGTTCTAAAGCGTCATAATTCCAAAGTTTTTTACCCGCAACGACTTTAGTCATTTTAGAAACATCAAAATTTTCGCCAATTTCAGCGACTTTAAGTTTTCTTTTTAACCAATCTATATCACTTTTTGTCATAGGTGACTCAATCGCATCACTTCCATATGATCCAATTTTTCCCCCAACATAGATTGTTCCATCATACATAGAGTCTCCTAGGTTTATGCCTACATTACCTAGAACTACTATTCTTCCTCTTTGCATCATAAATCCTGTAAAAGCGCCTGCGTCACCACCAATTATTATTGTGCCACCTTTTTGGTCAATACCTGTTCTTGCACCAACACTTCCTTTGCAAATTAAATCTCCACCTCTTACTGCTGCTCCAAAACACGACCCTGCATTTTTTTCTATTACAACTTTTCCAGCCATCATATTTTCTGCACACGACCATCCAACTCTTCCATTAACTCTTACCGTAGGACCATCTATAGAACCAACTCCAAAATAACCCAAACTTCCTTCAAAAATTAAGTTTAATTTATTTAAAATTCCAACACCTAAACTATGTTTACCCTGAGGGTTTTTTATTACAATTGTTCCGTAGCCTTGGCTCATCAATTCATCAATTTTTTTATTTGCTTCTTTGCAATCCATATCATTTACGTCAAGCTCAGTTCTTTTATTAAAATCTACATCATATGTTCCCCAGTAATAAAAGTTTTCTGCTTCATCTGGGTTAAAAAACTTTTGTTGTGTTTTTCCTGTAAGAACTTCTGTATGAAGCCCCATAGATTGAGCTTTTGTTTTTTTCTCAGTTGTTTTTAAATTTGCCATACTTTAACCTCTCCATCAAATGGATCATAAGTATCTATTTCTTGTGGAAGAACAGATCTGATTGCTATTTCTTCCGATCCCATAGCAACCAAATCATCTGACTCATATAAAACTAATGGCTTTGCTGCCATCGTGTCTTTAGCCATTCCAAGTGAATTTTTTGTTGCTACAAAGTAAGTGAATACTCCATCAAGTCCAGATAAACTATCTTTCATACCTTCTTCGAGTGTAGCTCCATTTCTCATTTTTTCTGCTAAGTATACTGCAATCAATTCAGAGTCACACTCAGACATAAATCTCATTCCTTTGTTTTCTAAAATTCTTCTATTATTCCAATAGTTAGTTAACTGACCATTATGTACAACTGAAACATCACTAAAAGGGTAGCCCCAAAATGGGTGAGCAGATTTAATGTCTACACCAGATTCTGTTGCCATTCTAGCATGCCCAATTGCGTGAGTGCCAACAAGATCTCCTAAATTGTATCTATCGCAAACAGCTTTTGCATTACCTAGATCTTTTATAACTTCTAAAGATTTACCCATTGAAAGGATCTCAACTCCCGGAATACTCTCTATTTTCTGAGAAAATTCAAGCAAATCTCCTTTGTCATAGTCAATCTCATATCTTAGAGAATAGGGTAGTGTTCTCTCTTCTTTTAAAATCTTTGCCCCCATTTGAGAAATATAACTATCAACAATTTTTTTTCTTTCATCATAAACAGATACATCCTCCATCACTGATGAACTACCTTCACCAACATTTTCACCAACCTTAAATCTCATGATAAAGTTTTGACCATCTGTATCTCCATAAAGAGCATACCCAGTAGAATCTTCTCCTCTATGTTTTAATGCCTGAAGCATTCCTTGAAGTTCTTGACCAACGTTTGAAGATTTTCCTCTATGAATTAGTCCCGCAATTCCGCACATTGTTTTTCTCTCCTATAATTTTTCCTTATGGTAAACAATCCAGATAAGTATCAAGATCCCATTGAGTTGTTGCACCAAGAAATCTCTCCCACTCATCATTTTTATACCAATGAAATATTTTATACATTTCATCTGGCATTGCAGATTGAATAACTTTATCCTCAGCTAAACGATCCAATGCTTCACCAAGACTTAATGGTAATTTTTTGACGTTTTTTCCAGCCTTCTGAGCTTCATAAATATTTCTAGACTCTGGTTTTCCAGGATCAATATTATTTTTAATTCCATCATCAAAAGCTTTTAATAAACCTGCTCCCATTAAGTAAGGGTTATGCATTGAGTCTACTGATCTGTACTCAAATCTTCCTGGAGCTGAAACTCTTAGTCCACAAGTTCTATTTTGATATCCCCAGTCAGCATAAACTGGTGCCCAAAAACCTTGGTCCCATAATCTTCTATAAGAATTTACAGTTGATGATCCAATAGCAGTTAAAGCTGGAAGGTGTTTCATTACACCACCAATTGATTTTAAGCCTATTTTACCTGGCAGCTGAACATCTTTTGTATCAGGCATAAAAGTATTTGTTCCACCTTCAACATAAGTAAACACTTCATCCATACCTGGTAAAGATTTATGGCCTAATTTATTTACCTTATCTTTTCCACCAGTCCATAAAGACATATTTGTATGACAACCGCTTGCAGAGACTCCCATAAACGGTTTAGTCATAAAGCAAGCAATCAAATTAAACTCTCTCGCAACCTGTGCACAAATTTGTCTATAAGTAGATAATCTGTCTGCATTTCTTAAAACATCATCATACGTCCAGTTTAATTCTAATTGTCCTGGTGCATCCTCATGATCACCCTGTATCATGTCAAAACCCATAGCTCTCGCGTACTCCATAACTCTCATAAATACAGGTCTTAAAGATTCAAATTGATCAATGTGATAACAATAAGGTTTAGAGAACCCTTTCCCTGTTGGAGTTCCATCCTCATTTCTAGTTAACCACATCATTTCTGGCTCCGTTCCTACTCTGAGTTGGTAACCATGTTTTTTCTTAAATTCTTTAGCGATTATTCTTAAATTTCCTCTGCAATCAGATGTAAGATGTCCACCTGGATTTTCTCTCTCTTCTCTATTTCTAAAACAAGTAACAAATACACGAGCTACTTTTTTATCCCAGGGTAATTGACAAAAAGTTTCTGGATCTGGAATACCAACAAGTTCTTTTGCTTCAGGACCGTATCCAATATAGTTATTGTGACGATCTAAAAATAAATTTGCAGTTGCTCCATAAACTAATTGAAAACCTTTTTCACACGTTCTTTCCCAATGATCTGCGGGAATTCCTTTACCAACAACTCTTCCTGTTACTGATATGAATTGAAAAAAAATATAATCAATTTTAAGTTCGTTTATTTTAGCTCTTACTTGTTTAACCAGTTTGGCTCTTCCTGGTTGATTAACATGCTTTTCTAGATCAGTCATTTTCCCCCTTAAGAATTTTTAGACCAAAAAGTTAACTGAAAATAAAACATCTGTCTACTTAGATAAATTAGCTCCAAGGAAACGGACTATTAGATGTCGGGTGCAATTCCCCTTTCTCGTAACGGTTGAATCTAAAAGGTTTTAATAAATCACTTTCTGTTCCAAGAATTTCTTTTGCAACTAGTTCTCCAACTCCAATCATTTTGTAACCATGGTTAGAGTCTGCAATCATATAAACGTTTTCTAAAAATCTATCAAATATCGGAAATGAGTCTGGTGTCATACATCCAAGACCACCCGAAGGTCCTTTTCTATATAAATCTGATTTTCCCTCGAACCTTTTTTGACAGTGAGCTAAAGCTGAACACCACATGTCATTAAAAGCTTCGGTTGTTTGATATTCAGGTGACTCTATTCCGTAAGGATCAACATTCACTTGGTCAAAATGTTTATCAACAACATAAGGAGATGTTCCACCCTGTACACCAAGACCATCAATATCAGGTTTGTAATAAATTCCCCAAATTTTATCTGTAATTAATTTTTTAGTTTTATCTGAATATAAAGGAGCAGTTGAGTCAACATGAATTACTGGAGGTTGTTCACCGTTATTCATTTTTAAAAAATCTGGTTCAACACCAATAACACCTTCTTGAAGCATCCAATATTTCCACATATCAGTCTCATGCATTTTGCCATCTTTACCCTTAATGTGAGCAGTTTTTGGAAGCTCTAGCATGTTCCAAAAATCTCTTGCCCAAGGACCTGCTCCTACAACTACTTGTTCGCATTCAATAGTTCCTCTGTCTGTTTCAACCCCAGTTACAGCTTTACTGTTACTTCCTCTTTTAAAACCTGTTACTTTAATTCCTTTAATTACTTCAACACCATTTGAAGTAGATTTATTTTCAAGTGCTTTAATTGAATCTTTATTAAATGCATATCCACCTTTTTTTTCATGAAGAACAGAGGTTATCCCTTTTGCCTGCCAATCATCGAACATACCTTTCATGTAGTTCATGCAATCTTTTTCGCCTTCTATAAATTCAGATTCATAACCAATTGCTTTTTGTTGTTCATAAATTGTAGCAACATCTGCGTGCATTACCTCTGGCGAAATTTGTAAATAACCAACTGCGTTATATTTAAAAGCTTTAGGGTCACTCTCCCAAACAGAAACTGAGTGAGCCATCAATTCTCTCATAGCAGGTTGAAAATAATTATTTCTTACAACTCCACAAGCAATACCACTTGCCCCTGCTGCGGTATCTTTTTTTTCTAATACTACGATATCACCTGGATTTTTATATGTTTCAGATAATTTCCAAGCAGTACTTAGTCCGTGAATTCCTCCACCAACTATTACTACTTTAGCTTTTGTCGGTAATGACATAACGAAACACTATTTTTTGGAAAAGGTTAAATATATAATTTTTTTTATATATAAAATTTAGAAATAAAAAATTATACAACCTTAAATTAACAAACTATTAAAAACTTAAATTTTTAAGAGTGGACAAATAATCGTTAAATTCCTCAATAAATGAGGCGCTTGGTTTAATATGCTTTTTCCTTTGATCCTCTGAAGTTTTCTCTAAATAAAAAAACCCTTTTTCACATGCCTCATTAATAATTAAAGCAGATTTTGGTCGTGAAGTTTTAAATAATTTTGTTTTTAATTCTTCTACAGATAAATTTTGTTTTAATTTAAATGCAGACATTACAAGCAGCATCATATGGTAGTGAGATGGTGATTTTCTAAAAAAATAGTTGCTGGAAGTATGAGAAAGCTTCATTTGATCTTCCCAAAATTCTAATAGATCTTTTGTTGATTTAGGCATTATGATCTAACTTTAGTTTTCTTAGGATCGTAATGAGGAAATCCTACAATTTTAGCTGGAATTCTTTTTTGATGACCATCTATTTTTCCAATTTCAACTTCATTTCCTATTTCTGAATGGCCTACATCTATTCTGCATAAGGCAATATTTTTATTTAGTGTTGGTGAAATACACCCGCTTGTAATCACTCCAACTTGAGATCTTCCAATGTGTACACAGTCTCCATGGTTTGCTTGTTCTTTACCAATTAATTCTAAACCAACTAATTTTTTTTGAGGGTTTTCTTTTCTTTTAATTAGGTTTTCTCTTCCTATAAAATCTTCCGTTTTAGATTTTAATGGTACAGAAAAACCAATCCCTGCTTCAAAGGGATCTTGTTGTCCATCAAATTCATTACCAAATAATATTAAACCAGCTTCAATTCTTAAAAGGTCTAAAGCAGCAAAACCAGCAGGTATCATACCTTCGTCTTTACCTGCTTCCATTACTTTATCCCAAACAGTTGGTGCATCGCTTGGGTGACACCAAATTTCAAAACCAAGCTCACCTGTATAACCCGTTCGTGAAACAATTAATGGTATTCCATTTAATTCTTCTAATCTGCAAATACTAAATCTAAACCATTCTAATTCAGATATAGAGGGCTGTGTAGGAGGTGTAAAAATTATTTTTTCTAAAATTTTTCTACTTTTTGGTCCTTGTAAGGATAGGTTATTTATTTGGTCTGTAGAATTTTTTATATGAACTTTATAATTTTTCTTTCTTGCTTGTTCTTTAAGCCATTCCCCACCATACTCATCTCCACAAACCCATCTAAAACCATGATCACTAAGTTTTAATAAAGTACCATCATCAAACATAGTCCCATTTTCATAGCACATTGCTGAATATACAATTTGGCCTACTGAAAGTTTTTTAACATTTCGAGTTAAAGTATAATTCATTAATTCTTCAGCATCAGGACCTAAAATTTCAAATTTTCTTAAAGATGATAAATCAATTAAAACAGCTTTTTCTCTACAAGCATTATATTCGTTAATAACTCCGTGTTTCGTATAATCATTTGGTAACCAAAAACCTCTAGCATCAACAAAGTTTCTAGTTAGTTTTGAAGTCCTTTCATAAAATCCTGTGTTCCTTGTAAGTTTGTTCTCTGAGTCAGTTTTCATTCTAAATCCATAAGATTTTGTAAATTCTTTACTTTTTTCATAAGTTCTAACAAAAATATCAGTAGGGTTCCATCCATTACAGCTATCAATATCACTAGGACAAGCAGTTGTTCCGCAGGTTAAATCTTTTAACGCTTTAAAAATTACATAATCACCTGGTCTTGCATAAGACTCGTCTGAGGTTACTGAATTTAGACCTCCAGCAGATGTGTTAAAAAAAAGATTTATTGCTTGCCAACCTTTTTTTTTCTCTACTCCATATTTTTCCATAGAATCATTTAAATTGTCAGAACAATTTGCATGCCCAAAATATCCTGAGTCTTCATAATATTTTGAAGTACAGGCTAAGTTGAATGTATCGTGTATACCAACAGTATCTCTTATCACTTCTATTAAAGGTTCATGATCAGTGTCATAAAATTTTGAATATAGGCCTGGACCAGGAAAAGTATGACCCATAAAAGTTCTAGTTGTTTGCCAATCAAGACCTCTCTCCAAACCTTTTTCTAATTTAGCTGTATCATAAGCCACAAAGTCTGAACATTGTCTTCCTGTTGGTGTTATAATTTGAATATAATCACCAGCTTTGACTTGATACCCGGTTGCAGTTTTTCTATCAATATTTACTTCATGATCCGGATCATAAATTGGATCTGGTATTAATGAAAATTCTTTATCATTATTTTTAATTTTAGCTCTTTTTATTATTACTGTTAAATCTGATGGTGGATTTTGATCATGAACAAGCATATCATCTGCAGGTGCTGCAAATATGCAATAACATTTATCTTTAGATTTCAAATTTAATTTTTCACCAGCTTTAGTATTTTTATCAAATAAAATTGCTGACTTAGCTTTTTCAATTTTTAAATTTCTTTTGTTTAATTGAAGTAAAGCCTTCATAGAGCTTTCTTCTTTTTTAAAAAGTATTTTTTTTATTTCAGAAGAATTTTTATTTTCTTTTAAATTTAAAAGACCTAATTCTGAGTTTCCATTTTTATCGAAAGAATTGATTTCGCAAATTTGATTTCCTTCATTATTAATTATTTGAATTTCGTCATCTGGAAAAATTTGAATTCCAGTAATTCCACCTGCATTGACAATATATCTTTCAACTCCAGGTGGTAGTACATTTAAACCAGGTTCTTTTATAGCTAAACTAGTTTGCATAAATAATTTAAATATGCCCAAACTATATTAAAGTATCAACAAATTTATATATAAATTTTATATATACATTTGTATCTATTTTGCTTGTTGACTGTCAGTTTAATAGAGAAGATAATTTAATTCTTAATATTAAGGAAAGGGGAAATAATGAGAAAAATAATATCTCTACTATCAGCTTTAGTGATTTCTCTTGTAAGTTTTGCAGGAATTTCTAACGCAGCGGATAGTAAAAAACCGATTGTTATCCCAACTCATAACTGGTCAAGCCAAATTGTAATGGCATATGTTATTGGTGGAATATTTGAAAGCATGGGTAACAATGTAAAATATGTAAATGCTGACTCACAGGCAGTATACGAGTCAATTAGAATTGGAGACGTAACTATATCTCACGAAGTGTGGGAATCTGCTTTTGGTAAATCATTCACAACTGCTTTAGATAAAGGTGGTTTATTAGATATGGGTGATCACGAAGCAAGAACTCTTGAAGATATGGGTTATCCAAACTGGGTTGTAGAAAAAGGCTTATGCCCAGGTCTACCTGATTGGACAGCATTAAAAAATCCAGATTGTGCGAAAAACTTTACAACACCTGACTCTCCAGATGGAAAAGGAAGAATGTTGGAAGGACCACAAACTTGGCATGGAGATTTAATACCTCAAAGAGTTGATGCTCTTGGTTTAGGAGATCTATGGTGGGTTAAATTTGCTGGTAGTGCAGATGCATTATGGGCAGAATTAGCAGCAGCTAAAAAAGAAGGAAGAGGAACTATCATATTTAACTGGACACCAAACTTTACAGATGGTGCTGGCTTTACTTTCATCGACTTTCCTCCATACACAGCTGGTTGTAGACCAGAAGATGGTGGAGATGGAAAATGTGGTTCACCAGATGGATATTTGAAAAAAGCAGCGCATGAAGATTTTCCAAAAACTCATCCTGCAGCAGCTAAGGCGTTTCAAAAACTTTCTTTCTCTACAAGTCAAATTGGTGCAATGGCAGCTTTAGTTGACGTTGACAAAATGACTCATGAAGATGCAGCTAAAAAATGGTTAGCTGATAACAAGAGTGTTTGGCAAGCTTTTACAAAATAAGCTTTAAAAACTAAAAGATTAAATCTCTCCCAACTATGTTGGGGGAGATTTTTTTTAACAAAAACTAATATGTGATGATCAAATTATTTTATTTTATATTTTTTAGCTTTATTGTTCTTAACAACGTTTTTGCAAAAAATATTAATATAAATGAAGATCTTAATTTAGAACTTAATTGTAAATTTGAAAAAAAAATAATCAAGAACTCTGAATATAATTACAAAACGTTTTTGGCGGAAGAAGTTGATGAACAGAACTTAAATTCTTTAAAATTATATACTAATCAACCAAGCACTTTGATGGTAAATGGATTGTCAGATTTTTTCTCACAAAACTCAAATTTTGATGTGAAGATAGTAAATAAAGATGTGGTTTTATTTAAAGCATTTAATAAAGAAAAAAGTTATTCAGAATCTGCAATAATTACTAGAAAAACTGGAGAATTAATTCACGAAATAACCAAGAATATTAACAGTGAAAATTCAGAAAAATATATAACTATTTATTATTGTAAAAATAAAACAAAAAATGCCTAATTTTTTTTTGATAAATAATGTGTAAAATGAAATCATGAAAAGATTAATATTTTGCATCCTTTTTTACCTTTTAGCAACGTCAATTGTTCAAGCAAGAAGCACGGGTTGCAAAGAAGGTAACTGTGAAAACGGGTATGGTAAATGGATTTACACAGACAAAACAACTTATGAAGGTGAGTGGGTTGCAACCAAAAAACATGGTCAAGGAGTAGAAACCTGGCCTAACGGATATATTTACAAAGGTGAATTTAAAAATAGCGAATGGAGCGGTGTTGGAACTTTATTTTTTCCTGATGGCTCAACTTACGAAGGTGAATGGGCTAAAGGATTTATGAATGGTAAAGGAACTTTTACTTGGTCTGATGGAAAACAAAAAACTGGTATTTGGAAAAATGGAAAACTACAAGAGTAATTTTAAGGAATTACCAGAACCTATCAAACAGTTTGGTGGACTAATAGGAATAATGGTTATTATATTTATAACTTTTTTTATCTTAAATAAAATGTTTGGTGAGGGTGATGAGTTGGTTGCTAAAATGAAAATAGAAGAAGAAAGAATTGCTCAAGAGAGAAAACTAAATAAATTAATCTCAAGTCTTCCATCAGGAATTTTAGTTTCTTTTGATGGTACAGATCATTTCAGATTATCCGATGAATTATACGAGGCGGTTTGCAAAGCAACAAAACTTATTCCCCAACGTGCAATTATGGGAGCAAATTTTTTAAATTTTAGAGCACACGAAATTTACACCATTAATGGTAATAAGATAGATGAAACGTTTGTTAAATGGGATAAAGAAAAAAATAAATGCTTTGCAGGTTTTGTAGTTAGTGGAAATAATGTTGGTGTAGATGAAACTATTTCCGTAAGTGGTGAGGCTTTAAGTTTTTTAAGCACAGGAATTGATACAAGAGTTTATTTTATAAAAAATTTTTAGGGAGGAAATTTAACAAATTTAAGAGATTTTATTTTATCTTAATTTCGTATAACCTTATTATAATTTATGTCTGAACCAGTAATTAAATGTGATTCTGTCTATAAGATATTTGGCGAAAACGCTGAAACTATGCTCAAGGAAGCGAACGGAAATGTAGATGCAAAAACTTTTCAAGAAAATGGATGTATAGTTGGTGTAAATAATGCTTCCTTTGAGGTATCAAAAGGAGAAATGTTGGTCGTAATGGGACTTTCAGGATCAGGTAAGTCTACGTTGTTAAGATGTATCTCAAGATTAACAGATGCAACGGGTGGAAAGATATTTATTGAAGGTCAAGATCTATTAAATTTAAACAATAAAGAATTGATAGATCTTAGAAGAAACAAAATGGGAATGGTTTTTCAAAGCTTTGCACTTCTTCCTCATAAAACAGTTGTGGAAAACATAGCTTTTCCATTACAAATTAAAGGGATTAATACAGGTGAGAGTATCAATAAAGCAATGGATATGGTCAAATTAGTTGGTCTTGATGGAAGAGAAAACTACTTTCCTCGAGAATTATCTGGAGGACAACAACAAAGAGTAGGTATTGCAAGATCATTAGCAGTTGAGCCAGATATTTGGTTTTTAGATGAACCTTTTTCAGCACTTGATCCATTAATCCGAAAAGAGATGCAAGATGAATTTTTAAGACTCCAAGAAAAGTTACAAAAAACAATTATGTTCATTACTCATGATTTTGACGAAGCTCTAAAACTTGCTGATCGTATTGCAATTATGAAAGATGGAATTATTGAACAATTAGATACTCCTGCAAATATTGTCTTAAATCCAGCGACTGAATATGTGAGAAAATTTACTGAGGAAGTTCCTAGAGAAAAAGTTTTATTAATTGCAGATGTTATGGACTCTAAAACAACAGAAGATATAGGCGATTTAAAAGTTTCAAAAGACGAGATAATTGAAAATGTAGCAGAAAAAATATTAACACAAGAAAAGACTGTAGCTGTAATAGACAACAATAATAAAATTGTAGGATCTATTAATCCAACAAAAATAATTAATACAGTTTTTGGAGGAAGAAAAAATAATAATTAATTTATGGAATTATTTAAAAAATACCCAAAATTATTTCAGTGGATATTTTTATTAATAGTATTTTTTGCTTTATGTTTTGCAATTGATGTACCTGAAACTTATAAATTTATTAGAGGGCAAGCTGAATTTGTAAAAGACCCTAATCAAAGCACCTTTGTTTTTTTAGGAAAAGAGGTGAGGTATTACGCTTTTGATGTTTTTTGGAGACTGCCTCCTTTACTTGGTTGGTTACCAATTTGGATAAACGATTCATTATTCTTCTTAATGAATGATTGGATGCCAATGGAGTTTTGGAACGAAGATACTCAAGAATATAAAACTAGACCTTTAGTTTTACAAATTACCAGAAATTTAACTGCCTTTATGACTTTTTTAATAGAATTAATTAGAGAGATTTTACTTGGTGGGCTTGAAACTATCGTAGCATTTACAAGTTGGGATTGGATTGATGCTAATCCTTGGGCAGAATTACCTGGCTTACCATGGACTATTGTTGCTGCAGGTTCTGCAATACTTGCTTATAAGTTAGGTGGTAGAGGATTAGCCATTTTTGCTGGTTTAGCAATGACTTATATTTCTATTTTCGGTCAGTGGAAACCATCAATGCAGACATTATCTTTTATTTTAGTTGCAGCACCACTATCATTTATATTTGGATTAAGTCTTGGTATTGCAGCCTTTAAGAGCAAAAGAGTAGAAAAAGCTCTATATCCAATACTTTTAGTTATGCAGACAATGCCTCAGTACGCTGTTTTAGTTCCTGCCCTTGTACTTTTTGGAGTTGGGGATCATGCAGCAGTAATTATAACAATGATTGTAGCAGTGCCTCCCATGATACTATTGACCTTATTAGGATTGAGAGCTGTGCCTCCAGAAGTTATTGAAGCTGGTAGAATGAGTGGATGTAATAATTGGCAACTAATGTTCAAAGTTTTAATTCCAACAGCAAGAAGAGATATTTTGATTGGAGTTAATCAAGTCATAATGGTTTGTTTTTCTATGGCTGTTATCTCAGCTTTTATTGGAGCAAAAGGTCTAGGGTTTAATTTATTGTTAGCATTAAATCAGTTAAACATTGGATTAGCTTTAGAAGCAGGACTTTGTATTAGTTTGATTGCAATTCTATTGGATAAAATGTCCTTAGCCTGGGCAAATAAACAAGTTGATTATTTTGGGAATCTAAATTTTTTCCAAAGGAATAAAAACTCATTATTTTTTGGACTAATAATGATTGTAGGAATTGCGTTAGCGTATTTTGGATCTATTTATTTTAAAGATGGATATAATTATTTATTTGAAGTTCCACATAATAAGGGGATATCAACTGCTGATTTTTGGAATAAAGGAGTTGACTGGATATTTGATACATTTTTTGTTTACATAAAAGCATTTAATACGTGGTTGATTGTTGAAGTACTTCAGCCAATGAGAGCTTTATATTTAAGAATGCCAGCGATAGCTACAATAGTATTAGTAGTAGGAGCAGGATATTTGATTGGTGGCACAAGATCAGCTTTAGTAGTTTGTGGTTTGACTTTATTTATAGCATTAAGTCCTTGGTGGGATAGAGCTTTGGTAACAACTTATATGGCAACATTTGGCGTGATTGTATCATGTATTATTGGATTTACAGTTGGAACTTTATGTTTTCAAAATAAACACTCTACAAAATTTATGTTAAACGTATGTGATATTTTTCAAACCTTTCCATCATTTGTATATTTAATTCCTGTAATGATGCTATTTGGTATAACTGATACTTCTGTTCTTATAGCGGTAATAGTTTATGCGACTATACCTGCAACGAGATATACAATAGAAGGACTTAGAAGTGTCCCATCTGGTTTACATGATGCTGCAACGATGTCAGGGGTAACTAAATTTCAAAGATTATTTAAGATAGAGTTTCCTTTAGCATTCCCACATATGATGTTAGGACTTAATCAAACTATAGTTTTTGCTCTATTTATGGTGATTATAGGGGCATTTATTGGGACAGAAGATTTAGGACAATATATTTTAAAAGCTTTGTCAGACAAAAAAGGTGCAGGAATTGGATTAACATTAGGAATATGTGTTGCTTTCATAGGTTTAATTTTTGACAATTTAATAAGAACTTGGGTTGATAAAAGAAAAAAACACTTGGGTATAGATTAAACTTGTGAAAAAGTTTCTTGTCGCTATTGATCAAGGCACAACATCTTCAAGAGCAATTTTATTTGATTTACAAGGTAATATTTTATTCACATCTCAATTCGAGTTTACTCAATATTTTCCAAAAAATGGATGGGTAGAGCATAATCCAAATGAAATTTGGTCTTCATCTATTAAAGCTTTAAAAGGAGTAATTAAAAAAGCTTCAACTTTAAAAGGTAAAATATTAAGTATTGGAATTACAAATCAAAGAGAAACTACTATCCTTTGGAATAAAAAAACTGGCAAAGCAATTTATAATGCAATTGTTTGGCAAGATAGAAGAACACAAGAATTTTGTGAAAAACTAAAGAAAAAAAAGTATGAAAATATTTTTAGAAAAAAAACTGGACTATTTATTGATCCATATTTTTCAGCTACGAAAATAAAATGGATCTTAGAGAATGTAAAAATTTCAAAGAAACTTTTGAAATCCAATAATTTACTCTTTGGAACAGTAGACACTTATTTAATTTGGAAGTTAACTAATGGAAAGCATCATTTAACTGATGCAACAAATGCAAGTAGGACAATGTTATTTAATATAAATAATAACAACTGGGATAAAGAAATTTTAAAAAAATTGAATATCCCCAAAGGTATTCTACCGAATGTAAAAAACTCAGCAGATAATTTTGGAACAACAAATAAAAAAATAGTTGGATATGAAATTCCTATATCTGCAGTTTTAGGTGATCAACAGGCTGCAGCTGTTGGTCAATCTTGTTTTGAAAAAGGCTCAATAAAAAGTACTTATGGAACAGGAGCTTTTGCAATAATGAATACAGGATCTAAAAAAATTTTTTCAAAGAATAAATTATTAACTACTATTTGTTATAGGTTAAATGGAAAAAATACTTTTGCTCTCGAAGGCTCTATTTTTATTGCTGGAGCAGGTGTTCAATGGTTAAGAGATAAGTTAAAGCTAATAAATAATGCTTATGATACTGAACAAATTGCCAAATTAAAAAAAAATAATGAAGGCGTCTATGTTGTACCAGCCTTTAGTGGGATGGGAGCACCATATTGGAGACCTGATGCAAGAGGAACAATTACAGGTTTAACGAGAGACAGTGATTGGAAAATTTTAGTGAGAGCAGTCATAGAGTCTGTAGCATATCAAAGCTATGATCTTTTTAATGCAATGAGGAAAGATGGTTTGAAGCCTAATAAAATTAAAATTGATGGCGGAATGGTTAAAAATAACTGGTTTTCACAATTTTTAGCAAATATTATTAATGTTAAAACAGAGAGACCCAAAGTTTTGGAAACTACAGCTCTAGGAGTTGCATTATTTGCTGGATACCAAATTGGTGTATTTAAATCATTAGATCAAATAAAGAGAATATGGAAAAAAGATAAAATTTTCAAACCTAAATTAAGTAATATTGTCAGAAACAAATTGTTGAATGGGTGGAAGTTATCCGTAAAAAAAACTTTATCATAGAAAATTTATTATTTTAAAAACGTATCCATAGAGTCATCCATCGCAGATGCCCAAGGAGTATGGTGAATAGGGGCAATGGATCCAGTTACAGGTGATGAAAAAGACTTATTCCTGTAAGTAGAAATATCGTCCATTTTATGATGCTCCCAATCCTTGAAATGCTTTCTTATTAATTCAAAATCGATTTTTGGATAATCTGACATTTTGTGAAGTTCTTTAGTGTATTCAGTTTGAAAATCTATCATTTGATCTGGGTTTTCTAATTTTTCTTCCAAAGAAACCCATTTAGAAATATCTTTATCTATCTCATTGTCATTTGGAATTTTAATTTTATTCATTATTACATCTCTTGCAAACCATGCTTGGCAATCAAACATATTAAAAGTATGAAATTGATCCTGCATACCTAGGTACATTAACTTGTGGTTATCTTGCCATACAACTCCTTTATACAATTTAGGTGGATATAATCTATTATGAGTTTTAAGCTTTAGTTTCTCGTTCAAAAATGGAAAATGATGTAGGTATCCGGTACATAATATAATTACATCAGCCTCTTGTTTTGTCCCATCTTTAAAAATTGCGTTGTTGCCTTCTAATCTATCTAGATAATAAACTTCTTTCATACCTGAAGGCCATTTAAAACCCATTGGGTTGTGTCTATAACCTATAGTTACAGTTTTAGCTCCATATTTATTACATTGTAGCGCAACATCCTCAGCCGAATAACTGCTTCCGAGTACTATAACATTTTTATCTCTAAATTCTTCAGCATCTCTAAAATCATGAGAATGCATTATTCTTCCTGGGAAAGAACTCATCCCCTTGTATTCAGGAATAAATGGTACTGAAAAGTGTCCAGTTGAAACAATTACATAATCAAATTTATCATGCAAAATTTTATTGTTAGTTTTATCTTGATAGCTAATTTCAAATTTATCTGAATTATAATTTACACTTTTTACACTTGTGCTAAATTTTATTTTGCTTTTAATACTTCCTTTATTTACTCTTCCAATTATGTAGTTGTGTAATACTTCTCTAGGTGGAAAAGACGGAATAGGCTTTCCAAAATGCTCATCAAAAGAATAATCTGCAAATTCTAAACATTCTTTTGGTCCGTTTGACCATAAATATCTATACATACTATTGGGGACAGGATCACCATATTGATCTGAACCTGTTCTCCAACTGTAGTTCCATAGTCCTCCCCAATCATCTTGTTTTTCAAAACATACGATTTCTGGAACTTTTTCTCCCTTTTGTTCTGCGTGTTCAAAGGCTCTTAACATTGATAAACCACAAGGGCCTGCACCGATTATCGCTATTTTGTTCATATAAACTGTTTAATTTTATATTTATTTTATTAATAAAATCAAAAAAATAAAACTATTTTTTCTTTAAAATTACTTGTTATTAATAAATAGTTACAATTAGTTAATTTATTTATGAAAAAAATTCTAATTATTGGAGGCGGGGCCATGGGGTCAGCGTTCTCTGTTCCATGTATAGACAATAATCATAAAGTATTTATTACAGAACCATATAGCCAAAGATTTATTAAAAATTTATCATCAAAAAATAAATTTCATTCAGGGTTAAAAATTAATCTTTCGAAAAAACTTATATTTAAAAAGTATTCTAAAGAAATTTTTTTGGAAAAATATGATCTTATTGTTATAGCTTTAAGCTTAACAGGAATAGATTTCATTAGTAAAGAATTAAAAAAGTATAAAGTAAAATCTCCAGTTTTAGTTCTTACAAAAGGTCTTAAATATGAAAGGAAAAATAAAAAAATTGTTTCTATTTCTCAAACGCTTGGAAAAAATACTCCTAAATTAAATATATCAGTTTTGAAAGGACCATGTTTAGCTAAAGAATTAGCCAGAAAATGTCAAACAAGTGTAATCATTGCAAACAAAAATATTCAAATTGCAAAATTGTTAGGTAAAATGATTTCAACAAAATACTATTTGATTGAATATTCTAAAGATGTAGTGGGTGTTGAAATATGTTCGGCAATAAAAAATATTTATTCCCTGATAATTGGCTCGGGTTTAAGTTTGAATAAATCTTCAAGTTTGTTTCAAAAATCATTATCAGAAATGAAATACATAACTAAACATTTAAAGGGAAAAGAAGATACGGTTTTAAGTCTAGCTGGAGTTGGAGACTTGTATGTAAGTGCTGCAGGAGGAAGAAATAGTAAAATGGGAAACTATTTAGGACAAGGTTTTACTTTTCAAAGGGCTAAAAAAAAGTTTATGGCAAATGATACTGTAGAAGGAGAACAACTTGTAAGAGAAATTGCACCTTTTATTTTAAAAAAGTTTAATTCAAAAAAAATTCCCCTAATGTTTAAAATAATTAGATCAATTCTAAAAAATAAAAAATTTTTGATTTAAAAATATTATATTTGTTGACTTTTTGAGTTTAAGTGGTTTTTTTATATCTATTGTCATTCATTTCTCTCGCTGATACATTTACTCAATTAATCAACGAAAAAAGAGGGGAAATCAATGATTAAAAAAATAACAATTACTGTTTGCGCACTAATATTTTTTGTAACAAATATTAGTTTTGCAGACATTACTTTTTGGACTACAGAAGTTCAACCAGCTAGAATGGCTAAGCAAGAAGCTATGGCCAAGGATTTTGAGGCTAAAACTGGCATCAAAGTTGAAGTTATTCCTGTAGAAGAAAAAGATTTAGGAACAAGAGCAACAGCTGCTGCTGCGGCTGGTGATCTTCCAGATGTAATTTATCATACTTTACAATACGTCTTACCTTGGGCTGAGGCAGGAATATTAGATGTAGATGCTAATAATGCAGTTGTTAAAGATCTTGGTAAAAAAACTTTTGCACCAGGTGCATTAAATATGGCTAAGAGTGGGTCAAAAATAGCAGCAGTACCAGTTGATGGCTGGACTCAAATGGTAGTCTACAGAAAAGACTTATTTGAAAAAGCAGGTCTTGCGCCACCAACAAGTTATGAAAATATAACTAAAGCAGTAGAAGCACTATCTGGTGACGGAATGTTTGGTTTTGTAGCAGCTACAAAAACTGATGAAAACTTTATGAGCCAAGTTTTAGAACATGTTCTTTTAGCAAATGGAGTTAACGTTGTTAAAAAAGGAGCGGTAAGAAAACAAGGTAAAAAATTAAAGGCAGCATTAGAATTTTATAAAGTTATTGCAAATGCAAGTCCTCCAGGAGAATTATATTGGAAGCAATCTAGAGAATTATACTTTGCTGGAAAAACTCCAATGATAATTTGGTCTCCATTTATTATGGATGAATTAGCTGGTTTAAGAGATTCAGCTCCTCCAACGATAAACAGTGATCCAACATCTGGGGAGTTAGCTTCAAAGACTGGTTTTATTACAAACTTAAGTGGTCCTAATAATAAAAAAGGGGCCGCATGGGCTGATGTAAGATACTTTGGAATAACAGCTGATGCTGATACAGAAGAAGCAAGTGCATTTATCAAATATTCAATGGATGAAGGTTATACAAAGACACTTTCAATCGCACCAGAAGGTAAATTTCCTGTGAGAAGAGGAAACGCAAGTGATCCAGAGGCATTTACAAAAGCATGGAGTAAACTACCTGTTGGAGTTGATAGAAAAGCACCATTATCAGACCTATATTCAGAGGATGTTATAAATAATATCGTTGCTGGATTAGATCAGGCTAAAAGATGGGGTGTAAAAGAAGGTGAACTTGCTAGAGCATCTAAAATTATTAATAACAAGTTTATTAATAGAATAACTAGACTTTATGTTGATGGACAGATTGATATTGATCAAGCAGTAGATATGATCAATCAAAAACTCTCTCAATTTTAATCTAGTAATTTAAATTTAAATAAAAGCGGATAATGTGTATTATCCGCTTTTATTATGAGTGATACTCTTTCAAAAATAGAAAAAAGAACTGCTTACATTTTATTATTACCTGCAGTTTTCCTTGTTTTTTCAATTATATTATTTCCTATATTTGCTAATGTTTGGATTAGTTTTAAAGAAGTAGGTTTAAAAGACATAAGAATTCCAGAGCCAAGAGCAAAAAAAATAGTTAAATCAATAAAAGATAGCTCAGACGAAATAAAGATAATTTATAAGTTAAGAAATAGTTCATTAATATTGGATATAAGAGATGTTAAATTTCAAGATAAAATCCCAAAAAATTCTGAACCTCTAAATTTAGATGAAAGATGTCAGCTAAAGTCAAATATAATTTATTGTGATTTTGGAAATTGGAAAGCTAAATACAGAGAGAATTTTCAAATAGTCCTAAAAAATAAGAATGGTGAAAAAATCAATAAAAAAGAAATAAAATCTATTAAGCCTAAGTTGTCAGGTAAATCAGATAATATTCTTTTAAATACTGACTTTACATTAAAAAATTTTAAAAAGGTTTTTTTTCAAAATGAATTTTTTGATCTTTTAACAACAACTTTTTATTATACCTTCTTTGGGACAATAGGATCAATAGTATTTGGAATTTTAGCAGCCCAACTCGTAAATCAAAAATTTTTTGGAAGAACTTTTATGAGAAGTATTTTACTATTTCCTTACGTAGGACCTGTTGTAGCATTAGCATATACTTGGGAACTATTATTGGATCCTTACAGCGGAACATTAAATAACCTTTTATTAAATTTTCAAGTTATTCAAGAGCCTTTAAATTTATTAGGTCAAAAATATTTAACTATTAATTTTTTTGGTTTTGATTTGAAATTAAGATTAGCATTAACAACCGTTATAATTTTTGAAATTTGGCGATATTTTCCATTAGCGTTTTTATTTATACTTGCTCGACTACAGGCTGTACCAAAAGAACTATATGAGGCAGCAGATGTTGATGGAGCTGGACCACTTCAAAAATTTATAAGCATAACACTACCGCAGATTACAGCTGTAATATCAATTTTGTTCATGATTAGATTTATTTGGAATTTTAATAAATTTGAAGATATTTTCTTACTTACTGGAGGAGCATCCGGTACTAGAACACTGCCAATCAATGTCTATGAGCAAGGTTTCACAATATCTGATATTGGAATGGGATCCGCTGTTTCAATTGTTATAGTTTTGCTTCTTTTAATATTTATGTATATTTATTTTAAACTATTAGGAAGGAGAGCTGATGAAAATTAAAAGTCTTATATTGTATTGTTTAATCTCATCTATTTTTTTATTTTTCCTAGTTTCCATCTGGAAAGTTTTATCTACATTACAAGGAATAGAACTAAAAAATTTTAATTTCGCAATTATCTTAACGTTAGGAATTGGAATATCCTTAATAAATTTGATTATTGGAGATAAGTTTCATAAAATTATAAAGTCATTAATATTTGCTATACTGTTTACTTTTGTCGACGGATATATTCTCCAAATGATGCCTGTTTGGTATAATGTTGGTATCTTTGGAATTTTAATCTTTTACTCTTTAAAAATTGATAAATATAATCAAAAAAATTTAGAGCTTGATTACTCATCTCAAAAAGTAGTATTTGAATTTTTAACTCTTTTTGGAATTGTTTTATTTTCTTTTGTAATTTTATTTCCGTTTTACATGATGTTAGTTACAAGTTTTAAAACACAGGCCGCGCTGCTTATAAATCCTTTAGATTTTAGTATTAATTTTGCTCAGGATATAAAAGAATTGTTTAAATCTTACTTTGTTATTTTTGATACTTATAAATTTGGAAGATATATCCTTATCAGTTCATTTGTTTCAGTTGGAACAGTTATAATTACATTAATTTTTGCTATTCCTGCAGCATATGCAGTTGCAAGATTAAACTTTTTTGGAAAAAACTTTTTATCTACTTCAATATTAATTATTTATATGTTTCCAGCTATAGTTTTGGTGATACCTTTATATACTGTATTTAGTCAGCTGGGTTTAAGGAATAATGTTGGTGGTCTTTTAATAGTGTATACAGCAACTACTTTACCAGTTGCAATATATATGCTTCAAGGATATTTCAAGAGTATACCTAAAGAATTAGAAGAAGCTGCTATTATGGATAAGTTAAATTGGTTTGGTATAATAATAAAAATTATCTTACCATTAAGCATACCTGCTATTTCCTCAGTTGCCCTTTATGTTTTTATGATAGCATGGAATGAATTCTTATTTTCTTTAATGTTTCTAGATAATCCAAATACATTTACTTTGTCAAGAGCAATACAATATTTGAGCGGTGATGCAGAGACACCTAGACAATATTTAATGGCAGGATCTGTTGTTGTTACTATTCCAGTTTTATTTATTTTTGTTTATTTTGAAAAATATTTGGTAAGTGGACTAACAGCAGGAAGTGTGAAGGGTTAATGAGTAATTTTATTAATTCTGCCAAAAAGGTCTTACTAGGCAATAAAAAAAAGGGATATACTTTACCAACCAATAACAAATTATATCCGGCCCAATGGAATTGGGATTCTGGATTTATAGCTTTAGGTTATTCACATTTTAAACTTAAATATGCTCTAGATGAAATAAAAACACTCATAAATGGTCAATGGAAAGATGGAATGATACCTCATATTTTATTCCATGATTTAAATACTAATTATTATCCAAACCATTCTGTTTGGGCTTGTGGAAATAAAATTCATTCATCTGGAATTACACAACCACCTATTCTTGCAATAATAATAAAATTAATTTTAGATAAAAATAAAATTAAGAGTAAAGAAAAAGCTGAATTTAAAAAAATTATTAAAGCAGTTTTAAAATATCATAAATGGTTTATTAAATTTAGAGATCCAAATAATTCAGGATTAATATCAATTTTACATCCATGGGAAAGTGGATATGACAATTCACCTTTATGGGATTATTCAATGAGTAAAGTAAAAATCCCAAAAAATTTAAAATACAAAAGAGGGGATAATAAAGTCGTTAATCCTGAATATCGCCCTCTAGATATTGATTATGATCGATATGTAACAATTAAAAATCACTTGAGAAAAAATAATTATAATCCAAACAAACTTTTTAAAGTTTCATTATTTAATGTTGTCGATGTTGGATTTAATTCGATATTTTTGAGGGCAAATAAAGATCTTTCTAAACTATTAAAAATATTTGATTTAAAAAGTAATGAGATAGATTCTTATATTTTAAGATCTGAAAAAAAAATTGTTAAACTTTATAATCAAAAAAATAATAATTTTTTAAATCTTGATTTGAAAAATAAAAAAAAAATATCCATACCATCTATTACTCATTATTTTATTTTATTTGCCGATTTGAAAGATAAAAAATTAAATAATAAAATTATCAAAAACTTAAAGAAACATAGCAATAAAGAAAAATATTTTTTTTCAAGTATAAAATCAAGCCATCAAAAGTTTGAAGAAAAAAGATATTGGAGAGGTCCAGTATGGATAAACTGTAATTGGATTATCTATCAAGGATTAAAAAATAAAGATATTAAATTTGCAAATCAAATCAAAAAAAAAACTATTAATCTTGTTAAACAGAAAGGTTTTAATGAGTATTTTAGTTGCAAAACTGGAGAAGGATTTGGTGCAACTAATTTTTCTTGGACTGCATCTTTATTTTTAGATTTAATGTTAGAAAATAATAATGAGTAACTATAATTGGAATTATCCTACAACTATCTGGGTTGGCAAAGATAGAATTAATGATCTTTATTTAGCTTGTTCAAATTTAAACATTCGAAATCCCTTATTCGTAACAGATAAAGATTTGATTAACTTGCAAATGGCAAAAGAAGTAATTTCTATAATTAAAAAAGAAATTAATAATTTAGTGGTGTTTTCTAATTTTTCAGGAAATCCATTTGGTGAAAATGTTGAGGAAGGTGTTAAAGAATTTAAGAAAAATAATTGTGATGGAGTAATTGCTTTTGGAGGTGGTAGTGGACTTGATGTTGGAAAAGCAATTGCATTTATGTCTGCACAAAATAGACCTATATGGGATTTTGAAGATATTGGAGATTATTGGAAAAGAGCAAATAATGAAAATATTCCACCAATAATTGCCATTCCTACTACGGCAGGAACTGGTTCAGAAACAGGAAGAGCCTCTGCAATAATAAATAAAGAAACTGGAATTAAAAAAATAATTTTTCATCCAAAATTTTTACCAGCAATAGTTATTTTAGATCCAATCTTAACAAAAGATCTTTCTCCGCGTTTAACAGGGGCAACAGGAATGGATGCGCTTGCTCATAATTTAGAGGCTTATTGTGCACCAGGTTTTCATCCTATGGCAGATGGAATTGCAATTGAAGGAATGAGACTGATAAAAAAATCTTTATTAAATGCAGTACACAATGGCAATGATTTAGATGCAAGATCAGATTTATTAGCTGCTGCTAGTATGGGCTCAACTGCTTTTCAGAAAGGCCTTGGTGCCATACACTCTCTAAGTCATCCTTTAAATGCTAAGTTTAATATTCATCATGGATTATCTAACGCAATATTCATGCCATATGTATTAACTTTCAATAGAGATACTATAGAAGAAAAAATTATTTCTATTTGTGATTATCTTAATTTATCAAAAAGTTTTGACTCTTATTTAAAATGGATATTGGATTTAAGAAAAGAACTCAAAATACCCCATAAATTATCTGATGTGATTGATCCTAATAAAATCGATTTAGACGAGCTTTCTGAGATGGCCTTAAATGATCCATCAACAACATCTAATCCCAAAAAATTGACTATTTCTGATATGAAAATTATGTACAAACATAGCATCTCTGGAGAATTGTTTAGATGAAAAGAATATTAATAGTTGAGGGCAATCTAAAAAAAGAGAATCAAAGTTTTACTGAAGGTGGAATTAAAACTCATACCGAAAGTCTAAAAGATAGTATTAGTTATTTTACAAATAGTTTAAAAATTGACGTAGTTAATCCCTCGTCTGATAAAAATATTTCAGAAGTAGCAAAAGATTTAGAAAAATTTGATGGACTAATCTGGGGAGGGAGTAGTTTAAATATTTATAATGATACAATTGAAATACGAAGACAAATTGAATTTATGAAATCATGTCAAAATAAAATTAAAAAAATATTGGCTATTTGTTGGGGTCTCCAGGTAGCTGCTACCGTTGCTGGAGGACAAGTAAAAAGATGTATGAATGGATCTCATAGAGGAATAGCACATAATATTCAAATAAACAGCAATGGAATACAACATCCAATTTATAAAAATAAAAGTAAAACTTTTAATACACCAGCATTTAATTTTGATGAAGTTGTAAAATTGCCTAATAATTCAATCTTGTTAGCCTCTAATTCTATAAATAAAGTTATGGGAGTGAATTTCAAATCTGGTGTTAGCGATATTTGGGGAATTCAATATCATCCTGAAATTACTTATGATAAAATGATAAGTCTTATTCATTTTAGAAAAAATCGTCTTTTAAATAATAAAGCTTTTGCTGATGAACAGGAAATAAATAGCCATGTAGCGATGATTGCAGAGGAGAATAAAAAAACAAATAAAGATCTTAGAATGCGAGAGCTCGGAAACTGGTTAAATTATCTTCTAAAATAAACCTTCTGTTTCACCTTTATCATTAATTTTTATTTTATCTGCAGCTGGCACCTTTGGTAACCCAGGCATAGTCATTATTGCACCGCAAACAACTACGATAAATTCTGCTCCTGATGATAACCTTACTTCTCTTATTGGTAGGACATGTCCGGATGGTGCGCCTTTTAAATTAGGATCTGTAGAAAAACTATATTGTGTCTTTGCAATACAAATTGGTAAGGATTGGTAACCTGTCTCTTCAAAATTTTTTAATTGTTCTCTTATTTTAGTATCCGCTACAACTTCACTTGCTCTATACAACTCCTTAGCAATCGTCTCAATTTTTTTAAATAATGATATTTTATCATCGTATAAAAATTTGAAGTCACTTCCTTTTTCACACAGTTCAGCAACATTGTTTGCTAAATCTACTGCTCCTTCTCCACCTTTTTCCCAATGTTTTGATATTGATGCTTTTACACCTTTTTGTTGACAAAATTTTATAACTTCATCGACCTCTTTGTCTGTATCCAAAACAAAGTGATTAATAGCTACTGTAACAGGCAAGCCAAATTTTTGAATATTTTCAATATGTCTTTCTAAATTCACCAATCCTTTTTTTACAGCATCTATATTTTCATTTTTAAGTTCATCTTTATTAACACCACCGTGCATTTTTAAAGCTCTTATAGTTGCTACAATCACCACACAACTTGGTTTTAATCCTGATTTTCTACATTTTATATCTAAGAATTTTTCAGCACCTAGATCGGCACCAAATCCTGCTTCAGTAACAACATAGTCTGATAGTTTTAATGCTGTCTTAGTTGCTAATACAGAATTACAACCATGCGCAATATTAGCGAAAGGACCTCCATGGATTATTGCGGGATTATTTTCCAAAGTTTGAGTTACATTTGGTCTAATTGCGTCTTTTAACAAAACTGTCATTGGACCATGTGCATTTAAATCTTTTGCATATATTGGTTTTTTATCTCTTGTGTAAGCAACAGTTATATTTCCAATTCTATTTTCAAGATCATGTAAATCATTAGATAAGCAAAAGATCGCCATGATTTCAGATGCAACTGTAATATCAAAACCATCCTCTCTTGGGAAACCATTTGCAACACCACCAAGATTAATATTGATAGATCTTAATGCTCGATCATTCATATCAAGCACTCTTTTCCAAACTATTCTTCTTACATCTATATTTAATTTATTACCCCAATAAATATGGTTATCTATTAAAGCAGATAAAAGATTATGAGCAGAAGTGATTGCATGAAAGTCACCTGTGAAATGAAGATTTATTTGTTCCATAGGAACAACTTGTGCATAACCACCACCAGCCGCACCACCTTTCATTCCAAATGAAGGACCTAAACTTGGCTCTCTTAAACAAACAATAGATTTTTTACCTATTTTATTTAATCCATCTGACAATCCAACTGAAGTGGTTGTTTTTCCTTCTCCAGCTGGAGTAGGAGTAATTGCTGTAACTAAAATTAATTTTCCGTCTTTTTTATTTTTAAATTTTTCAAGATATTCGAGTTTGATCTTAGCTATGTATCTACTTATTGGACTATATGCCTCAGCATTATCTGGAACACCAACTCCATCCAAAATCTCTTGAATTGGTTTCATATTTGCTTCTCTTGCAATTTGGATATCTGTTTTTGACATTTGGTTTAAAACCTATAATAAATTAGTGTGCAAAATTTCTATACTTTTTTAATAGGATTTTAAACATCTAAAAAATATATATATAAAAAATAAGAAAAAATTTAAGTTTAATTAGATAAAATTATACAATGCAAAAATATTCAGTTTTTAGTCTAATAAAAAATGCATTCTCAGATCATCAAAATTGGGAAGTTGCATGGAAAGACCCAACACCTAAAAAAGAATATGATGTAATTATCATTGGTGGGGGAGGCCATGGATTAGCAACCGCATATTACTTAGCAAAAGAACACAACATTACAAATGTTGCTATCATTGAAAAAGGTTGGATAGGTGGAGGAAACGTTGGAAGGAATACTACAATTATTAGGTCTAATTACATGCATGATGAGAATGGTTTGTTTAGTGAATTTGGTATGGATCTTTGGAGAAAGATGAGCCAAGATTTAAATTACAATGTAATGTTTTCCCCAAGAGGAATAATTAATCTTGCTCACTCAGATGCACAAATGAATGCCTATTCAAGAAGGGGAAATTCGATGCGTTTGAACGGCATTGATGCGGTTTTGTTAAATAGAGAAGAAGTTCAAAAGTTAATTCCAATGGCAGACTTTTCTGACAATGTAAGGTTTCCAATTTTTGGAGGCTTGATGCAACCAAGCGCTGGAACAGCAAGACACGATGCTGTTGCCTGGGGTTATGCGAGACAAGCAGACTCCATGGGTGTTGATATAATTCAAAATTGTGAAGTCACGGGATTTGATGTCTCAAATGGAAAAATTCTTGGAGTAAGAACTTCTAAAGGAGATATTAAAGCAAAGAAAGTAGGTTTATGTGTTGCAGGAAGTACAAATATTTTGGCAGAAATGTTAAATATGACTTTACCAATTGAAACTCATTTGCTTCAAGCATGTGTTTCAGAGCCTATTAAACCTTTGCTTGATCATGTTGTTACATTTGGTGCAGGACATTTTTATTGTAGCCAATCAGATAAAGGGGAAATGGTTATGGGTGGAGACTTAGATGGATATAATAGTTATTCTCAAAGAGGAAACTTACCAACTCTTCAACATGTTTTAACAGAAGGGATTGCGATGTTTCCATTTCTTAGCAAATTAAAAATGTTAAGAACTTGGGGTGGAATAATGGATATGTCCATGGATGGTTCACCAATTATAGATAAAACACATATTAACGGATTATATTTAAATTGTGGTTGGTGCTATGGTGGATTTAAAGCAACTCCAGCTTCCGGATGGACTTTTGCGCATACAATTGCTCAAGACAGAGTTCATGATTTAAATGCTGGTTACAGCCTAAACAGATTTAGCACTGGAAATTTAATTGATGAAAAAGGCTTAGGAACTAAAACCTGGATATCATAAATGTTATATATCAACTGTCCACATTGTGGACTTAGATCTCAGAATGAATTTGCTTATGGCGGAGATGCAACAGTAAAGCGTCCTGAACTTAACAAAGAAATAAGCGATCAAGAATGGGATAATTTTGTATACTTAAGAAAAAGTCCAAGAGGAAAACATTTAGAATTATGGCATCATATTTCTGGATGTAGACAATGGATTAAAGTTGAGAGAGATACATCAACTCACGAAATTTTTAAAACTTATACAGCAAACGAAGCAATAGAATAATGTCCCAGGATTTTAGATTAGATAATGTTGGAATGGTCAATAGAGAAAAAAAAATCTCGTTTAAATTTAATGGCAAGAAATATTTTGGTTTCGAGGGAGATACTATCGCATCTGCCTTAATAGCGAATGGAGTTCATTTAGTAGGTAGAAGTTTTAAATATCACAGACCTAGGGGCTTTTTTGGAGTTGGCGTTGATGAGCCCTATGCAATTCTGCAGTTAGATAGAAATAATGAGAGAGATCCAAATATAAGAGCAACAGAACAAGAAATTTTTGAAGGGCTAGAGGTTAAGAGTGTTAATTGTTGGCCTAGTGTAAATTTTGATATTGGGGCGATAAATAATTTCTTAAAAATGTTTTTTCCAGCTGGTTTTTATTACAAAACATTTATGTGGCCTCCTAGCTTTTGGTATAAAATATATGAACCATTTATTCGAATGGCGGCTGGATTTGGAGAAGCCTCTATCAAACATGATAAAGAAAGATATGAGCATAAATATGAGTATTGTGATTTATTAATAACAGGATCTGGGCCTTCAGGTTTAGCAAGTGCATATGCCGCTGCCAAGAACGGAGCCCGAGTAATATTAGCTGAGGACAAACCAAGATTTGGAGGTAGCTTATTAACAAGTGATGTAAATATTGGAAACCAAACAGGAGTTGAGTGGACAGAAAAGATTATAGCAGAATTAAAGTCCATGCCTAATGTTACAGTAAAAAATAGATCGCAAGTTTTTGGTTACTATGATCACAATATGTTAGTAATGTCAGAGCGTATTAGTGACCATTTGCCAAGAACTCAAAAATATCTCCCTAAACAACGTTTGTGGTACATAAGAGCAAATGAAGTATTGATTTCATCAGGTTCAATTGAAAGACCTCTAGTTTTTGGAAATAATGATACTCCTGGCGTTATGTTATCGTCAGCTGCTAAAGAGTATATGAAAGTTTACGGCGTATTAGTTGGAAAAAAACCTTTAATTTTCACCAACAATGATAGTGGTTATGAAACTGCAATTGAATTTAAAAACAACGGAGTAAATCCAATTATATTGGATACAAGAATCAATCCTTCTTCAGACATTATAACTGAGGCAAAAAATTTAAATATTGAAATAAAATTCTCATATGTAGTTGTTGCTGCAAAAGGCTATAAAAAAGTTAAATCAGCAGATATTGCTAAAATATCTGACGATAAAAAAGAATTATTTAATATAGAAAATATAGAATGTGATTGTATTTGTGTATCAGGTTTTTGGACACCATCTATTCATTTAGCATCACAGTCAGGAAACAAATCTAAATTTAACGAAAAAATTGATGCATTTGTACCAGATAAATCTAAACAACAAGAAAATACAATTGGGTCAGCAAATGGAATATTTACATTAGAGGAAACAATTAAAGATGCTTTTGACAAAGGTTTTGACGTTTCAAATAAAATAACTGAAAAAAATAATAAAATTTCAGTACCGACAGTAGTAGAAAAAAAATCAACAGATCATGACAAATTTTGGTGTGTTCCTTTACCAAAAGGTAAATCTTATAAAAGGTTTTTAGATTTTCAAAATGACGTAGCGGTTTCTGATATTGAGCTAGCTCTAAGAGAAGGTTTCAGGTCTATCGAGCATGTAAAAAGATATACAACGCTTGGTATGGCTACGGACCAAGGAAAAACGAGCAATTTAAATGGATTACAATTAGTTTCTGATATTGAGAATAAAGTTGTTCCACAAGTAGGACATACTACTTTTAGACCTCCTTATACCCCAGTTTCAATTGGAGCAATAGTAGGAAGAGAAGTTGGCAAACATTCTAAACCAACAAGAAAATCACCTATGCATTCATGGCATGAAAAAAATAATGCAGTATTTGTTGATGCAGGGGTTTGGTTAAGACCAAGATATTACAAGCAAGGAAATGAAGGGTTATTTGAAGCATCAAAGAGAGAGGCAAAGAATGTAAGACAAAATGTAGGTGTCTGTGATGTTACAACATTAGGTAAAATAGATATTAAAGGTCCTGATGCAGCAGAGTTTTTGAATAGAGTTTATACTAATGCTTGGCTTAAACTTCCAGTGGGTAAAGCAAGATACGGCGTAATGTTAAGAGAAGATGGAATTGTTATGGATGATGGAACAACAACAAGGATTTCCGAAAATCATTATCACATGACAACTACAACAGCTCAAGCAGCAAATGTTCTATCTCATTTAGAATATTATTTACAACTAGTGTGGCCAGAATTAAATGTAAACGTTGTATCAACCACAGAGCAATGGGCAGGTGCAGCAATCGCAGGACCTAATTCTAGAAAATTATTAATGAGATTATTCCCTAATTTAGATGTTTCAAACGAAGGTTTGCCATTTATGGGTTATAAAGAGTCCGATTTATTTGGAGTTTCTGCAAAAATTTACAGAATTTCGTTTTCTGGTGAGTTAGCATATGAGATTAACGTTGAATCTGATAACGGATATTTCATGTGGGAAAAAATTATGGAAGTTGGAAAAGAATTCCAAATACAACCATATGGAACTGAAGCTTTATCAACTCTAAGAATAGAGATGGGTCATGTTGCGGGATCTGAATTAGATGGAAGAACAATCCCTTATGATGCATCTTTAGAAGGGCTAGTTAGTAAGAAAAAAGATTTTATAGGTAAAAGATCTTTAAACAGATCTGCCTTTACAACTACGGATAGAGAAAAATTAGTTGGTGTAGTTCCAATTGATAAAACTACAAGTATACCCGAGGGATCTTACATAGTAAAAGATCCCAAAGCAAAATTACCTAATCCAAAATTAGGTCATGTTTCGGCTTCATGTTGGAGTGTTGAATATGATAACCCATTTTCTTTAGCAATAATTAAAGATGGTAAAAATATGATAGGACAAAAACTCTTTGCTATGTCACCATTAAAAAACAAAACAATACCTGTAGAGATTGTCTCTTCTCATTATGTAGATCCTGAAGGAAAGAGAGTTAGATCATGACGATGATATCACCTTTGCAGAACATTCATTCAGAGGGTTCTTATGGAAATTTTGAAAATAAAACTGAAAATGAATTATTGAAAATTTCTGAGTTAAAAAATTTATTAATTGTTCAAATAGTTCAGTACAAAAATTCTTCAATTAAAATAAATGATATAAAACTTAATAATTTGCAATTTGTTAATGAAGCACAAAAAGTTGTCGCAAGTGAAAATTTAAGAATATTGTGGAATTCACCAAACAATTGGCTTGTTGTTTCCAAAAAAAAAGAACTTTTTAGTGAAATTTTAAAAAATTTTAATGATAGCGACTTTGCTGTTACAGATCTCTCACACTCAAAAGCAATTATAGAAATAGAAGGACCTAATGTTAAAGAGGTTCTAAAAAAAGGTTGTCCGTTTAATTTCAATATATTTAGTAAAAATATGTGCATCAACTCATCATATAACGGAATATCTTTTTTAGTTGATATGGTTGAAGATGATCCTGAAAAAGCTAGAATTTTTTCACTTCGTAGTTTTGGGGAATCTATGTACCATTCAATAACTGATGCTTCACTAGAATATGGCTATAAATGTATCTAGAAACTATTCTAAAGTTTTAAATCTTGTTTTTTGAATAATAAATACGAATAAAATTGGTAAAATTAAAGTCAGCAATGTTACGGTTATTAATAATATTCCCAATTCTGAGTAGTCAGCAGTCGTCAAAATTGCATTTGTCGCTTTATCTTTGACTTCACGAGTAATTGTGTAAATTTCATTTAAGTATTTTGTTCCTAAGGCACTTGCTGATAGCGCCAAATTTGTAAAAGACGCAAAAACTGCAAAAAAAGTAGCTTTTAAGTGCGAAGGCGCATTCTTAGCAATCCACGCTAGCAAAGGAATCATTGAGACCTGACCTAAAGGTGACTCTAATGCTGTATTAATTAATGCAATAAATTTAGCATCAACAATTCCATTTGTTATTGATGAAGTCCAATTATGAAATCCGTAATACATCCCAACACTTGGCAAAAATAATATTGCACCAGCAATTGACAAAACTACAATAATTTTTGCTATTGAATTATTTGACATAAAAGGTCTAAGCAAAATAATTCCCAACAATGTTAAGACCGAAGCTAGTAATGATAATATAGAAAAAAACTGCTCGTTAAATTTTAGCTCATCTATTTCGAACCAAGATAGTCCTGGACCTGGACCTGGCATTGCTCTAAATACAAATATAATCACAGCCGTCCCCACAATCGTAGATCTTAAATTTTGAGGCAGTTCTTTTATCAATTTATTCATCAGGAACAAAATAATTAGCATAGATCCTAAAAAAACTATTTCTTGAGCAAAAGGAACTCCGAAGGAACCAACGCTGAGTGTAAATATTACAAAAATTAAACTACCACCTAAAATCCACCAATTAATCTCTGTTTTTTCATGTTCGTAATTATCTTCGTTACCGACTAAACCCTGACCAATTAATTTATTTTTTTTTTTATTTTTAAGATAGTTAGCAAAAATAACTCCTAAAATTGAAACAAGTGGTATTACTAGTGCATAAATATAAATTGATCCATAGAGTTCTATTTTGTCCGCTTGCTCTAAACTATCTACACCTTTAAATAAGATTACATTTACTAAAGCAACTAGAACAGTACCACCGATAATTGCAAATCGTCCAAGTGTCTGCATTGTAGTATGCATTGTTTTAATCTGATCTTGTGAAAAATTTTTACCTTCTTCATTAACAATTGGAACAGCTTCTACTGTCATTGCATCTGCAACAACATCTTGAACCACATATCCAATGGGAGCTAAAAGAACACTTATTACAAACCAAGTCTCTACTTTTATAATTGTGGACATCCATTCCGTATGGATAATTAACCCATACATTATTAATAAGCTTAAACCGATTAGTGTAGCTCCTACATAAACCATATAATTTTTTTTGTTCCAAATTAGATCTACTAAATGACCTAATGGCATTTTCAGTGCCCAAGGAATACCAGCCCAAAAACCTAGCCCTGCAAGAAATGCTGCTGATAGATTTAGATAATCTTTGACAAAAAATGTACCCACTATTCCTGTTAAACCTGAAATTCCGGCTGCAAGATAAATCATTAAAGGTGGTAAATAGGATAATTTAAATTGTCTTCCTAAATCTAGTAATGTGGAGTCGATAAATTTGGAAATTTGATTCATAAAATTATTCAATTATGTTTAGTTTTATTAACTTAGTATTCTTTGTTTCATTGCACCACAACTCGTAACTTTCACACACTCTCCATAGGTGGTTAATAGCTCTTTGAGATATATCTAAAGGAAAATGGCTTTTTGCATAGTATAAATTAGGAAATTTAATTAATTGCTTCATCATTGCTTCTTTTTGAAGATTTAAAAGCCGAATTACTTCTGCAGAAATTTTTTCGCCAGAATTAATATCAATATAATTATTTTTTTTTAACTCATCAAACCAATCATCATGATACTTGCCACTACTTATTTTTTCATATAATGGCGAACCCATGAATCTTTCCATAGCATCAATATTGCTTATATTCTGCTCTTTACTTTTAATTTCACATATTGCCAAATAAATAACCTCAGCAACATAAAGTATATAGGGTTTGGTTAAATTTTTTTTCATGAAATTATAAATTTAAACTATAATAACACGAATTTGGATCCTCTTTGTAATGTGCAAAAGGTTTACATTTTTTGAATCCAAAATTTTTAAATAATTTTCTTGCTGGGGCAAAAAAATCTCCAGCTCCTGTTTCAACACTTAATTTTTTTATTCCAATTTTTTTTGATTTATCTATTAAATGTGCAATAATTTTTTCTCCATATCTTTTTTTCCTAAATTTGTCTGCGACCCTTATTGACTTAAATTCCCCATGTTCATCTGAAAGCGTTTTTAAAGCTCCGCATCCAATTAAATCATTATTCTCCCATAAACTCCAAAATTTTATACTGGGAACTCTCAAACCTTGTACATCTAATACATGTGAACTGCCTTCTGGTGATACAGACCTTAATTCAATAAAATGAATTCTAAGAAGTTCATTTACTTGTGGGTTATCAAAGTTATTTTCTATTGATTTAATCATTTTGATGAACATATAATCTAAAAACAAATTAAACCAATATTAAATATATGTGTGGAAGATACGTAGTTACGAATGCTGTTATAAAAACAAAAAATATCGTGAAAACTGCGATTAATGTTCAAGACAGTGATAATTATAATGCACATCCATATCAAAATCTTCCTGTGATCAAGAAATATAAAAACGGCAATACTGTTGAAAATCTTAAATGGGGAATTATTCCATCCTGGGCAAAACAGAAAGACTTTAAAGCTTTGATAAATGCAAGATTAGAAACAATCGATGAAAAGGTCTCATTTAAAAAACTTATTAAAACGCAAAGATGTGTAGTTGTTGCCGATGGTTTCTATGAATGGAAAAGAACAAAAGATAATAAAATTCCATATTATTTTTTCAGAAATGATAAAAAGACAATTTTTATAGCTGCAATTTACGATGAAGGCCAATTTTGCATGATAACTGAGGAGGCAAGCCAAAATATTTCAGAAATTCACCATAGACAACCAGTAATACTTTATGAAAAAGATATAGATAAATACTTAAACATTGAACATTTTGGTTCAACTTTTTTAAAAGAGTGTAACAAAGTAGGTTTGACTTTTCACGAAATATCTAAGGATGTCAATAAACCAACAAATAATAGCGCCTCATTAATTCAACAAATTTAACGTATTATTTTTCAATGATTGTTATATGACCCATTTTTCTTTTATTTTTTATATCTTTTTTAAGATAGTCAAAAAAGAATTCATTCTCAGAAAATTTTTTGTTTCTATATATTAAAATATCATCACCTATTAAATTTATCATTTTGGCATTATATATTTTTTTTGTTTTAATTTTTTCTAAACCACATACAGCCCTAATATGATTTTCAAATTGACTTATATTGTGAGAATTAATTGTCAAATGTCCTGAATTATGAACTCTGGGAGCTATTTCGTTAGCATATAAATTATCATTTTTGTCAATAAAAAATTCTACACATAATGTTCCAATATAATCTAAATCCTCTACAATTTTTTTTGACCACTCAGTGGATTTGACTTTAATTGCTTCTGAAACATCTGCAGGGATTTTAGAGTGCTTTAAAATTTGGTCTTCATGAACATTTTCAATTGGTTCATATATTTCATATTTTTGATTACCAAATCTTGTAATGATAACGGATATTTCTTTTTTTAAATTAATAAATTTTTCTAATATGTATTCTTTAGAAAAATCTATTTCATTAGATATATCCTTTTTGCTATTTAATTTGTATTGACCTTTCCCATCATAGCCTAATGTAGTTGTTTTTAGCAATCCTGGCAAAAAATTTTCATTTTCTTTTAGTTCCTTTATATGTTTTATAGAAACATATTGAGTAGTTTGAATATTTATATCATTTAGAAAATTTTTCTCTGTTAATCTATTTTGGATTAAATTATTTATCTCAGGTTTAGGTAAAACTGTTTTTTCATTATTTATATTTTGAAGAATATTAAATGGAATATTCTCAAATTCGTAAGTAACTAAATCGACACTATCGATAAATTCCTGAGTAATTGATTTGTTGTCATATTTTCCATATATAAATTTTTCCGTAAAATTTTTGGCCGGTGCATCCTCATCATCACTTAAAATAACGGTTTTAATACCAATTCTGTTAGCAGCTACTGACAGCAAACTTCCAAGTTGGCCTCCACCTATAATTCCTAAAATAGGATTTTTCATTTAATTTGGTTTTTTCTTAACAGATTTAGATTGCTTAGATCTCCACTTTATTAAGTTGTTTTTAATTTTAGGATCAAAATTAGAAATTATAGATGCTGCATACAATGCAGCATTTATGGCACCATCTGTTCCTATAGCAACTGTTCCAACTGGAATACCTTTAGGCATTTGAGCTATAGATAAAAGACTATCTAGACCTTTAAGTTTTTTACTTTCTATAGGAACACCTATTACTGGTATTCTTGTTAACGCAGCAATCATGCCAGGTAAATGTGCAGATCCTCCTGCACCTGCAATAATAACATTAATATTTCTTGACTCTGCTGATTTTGCATAATTGAACATTCTTTCAGGTGTTCTGTGAGCAGAAACAATACTAGTTTCATAATTAACTTTGAGTAATTTAAGAGTTTTTTCACATAATTTCATTGTGGAATAGTCAGATTTGCTTCCCATTATGATAGATACTCTGTGACTATATCTTTTCTTTTTCATGCTAAGTTTTTGAATTAATATAATTAATATAGTCTTAAAATTAAAACTAGTCGACAAAATTTGTAATAATTATAATGTGTTTTTAATATGAATTATCGAATTGATAATCTTCAATATTGCAACTGGTCAAGAGATATTTTTAAAATCAACAGAGATGCTGGACTGAACGCAGTACATGCAACAGTGGTATATCATGAAGACTATGATGAGTTTTTAATTAAATTGAAAGAATGGGATAACTTACTTAATGAAAATTCAGATCTAATATTTTTAGGAAAAACTTTTGAAGATATTATAAAGGCTAAGTCAGAAAATAAAACTGCAATATTTTTTGGCTTTCAAAACTGTTCTCCAATTGAGGATGATATTAATTTAATTGAGAAAGTTCATCATCATGGATGCAGATTTATGCAACTTACTTACAATAACCAATCTCTTTTAGCTACAGGATGTTATGAAAAAAACGATTCTGGTGTTACAAATTTTGGAAGAGAAGCTATAAGAGAAATGAATCGAATTGGAATAGTTATTGATATGTCGCATTCAGGTGAAAAAAGTACATTGGATGCTATAGATATTAGCGAAAAACCAATTGCGATTACTCATGCTAATCCGTCTTTTTGGCATAGTGCTTTAAGAAATAAATCTGAAACACTTTTAAAACATTTATCAAACAGTGGAGGAATGCTTGGGCTTTCTTTATATGCACATCATCTAAAAGATGGAACAAATTGTAAATTAGATAGCTTTTGTGAAATGGTAGCAAAAACCGCTGAAATAATGGGCGTAAAAAATATAGGTATTGGTTCTGACCTCTGTTTGAATCAACCAAATAGTATCGTTGAGTGGATGAGAAATGGAACGTGGAGTAAAACAAAAAATTATGGTGAGGGAAGTAAAAGCAAACCAGAATTTCCTGATCAACCTGAATGGTTTATTGATGCAAGAGGGTTTAGTAATTTAGAAAAAGGATTGAAAAAAATAGGTTTTAATAAAAATGAAGTAAATGATATTTTAGGAAACAATTGGTTTAATTTTTATAAAGGAATTAATTAATGGAAATTAAGTTAAGAGACCCTAAATCCCTGATGAAGTTGTCTAAACTTGGTTCATTCCATCAATCAAAACTCTCTTTTTTGAGATCTTTCTTACAAGAGTTTAAAGATTGGAAATATAGTAGAGACCTTTTTCAATTAAATGACAAAGGATTTGGAAGAGCAATTTACTCTTTTACTAAAGGAAAAAAAACTTATTCTCTAATTTGTTTTGCAAATGAAATTAAGGATGACGAAAGATCAGATAGAGTTATTGCCACTAAATGGGATGCTGCATTTACTCTATTTGATGGAATTCCAACAAAAGAAGATGTTGATAGACTTAGTAATAATGTCCCTAAGCAAGAGGTTGGAAGGCTATCTTACAAAGAATTAACACTATCAAGAGCTAATAAATCTGTCAGGTTATTTAATCATGTAGTTGAAAATTTATCAAAAGGTCAACAACCAAATAAAGAATTCATATCTAAAGTTGGTTATCTTTATAGAACTACTGCAGTTTATGGATCTGGTAAATTTGGTTTAGCTGATAGATTTAGGATTAAAAATAGGGATGAAATTTGTGGGCCATTTAGGCTAGAGATGATGTTGGTCTATTTAGTTAGACAATTTACATTTGACCAAGTTAATCATATTGCAAAAAGTATAAGTCCGAAGAACGCTGTTGAACTAGATAACGACATCAGCAGAACTTTAGGTATAGGAAATTCAACAGGACTTGGCATGGCACCATTTATAGTAAACCATCCCACTCTACTTAATAACTGGATAACTGCTAGAGAAACAGTTTTAAAAAAAATAAGAGAAATAGAAAAAGTTTCTAAAAATGATTTAGATATTTTTTATCACTGTTTAATTAAATCACTAAAAAATATTACAAGCTGGCATACCGACAGTAATTTCCAAAAAGAAAAAATTAAAAATTTAATAAGTGATTTGAATAAATTTTTAAAATTTATGAAAGATGAGTTTAAATTTAAAAATTCTTATCAATTTAATAATATTTATATTTGGGCTGAAAAGAACTTAAATGATGAATGTATTGAGTATATCGTTTCTATGATGATGGAGCCATATGATAAAATAGTAGACCCTTTAGTATCTAAAATGAGTTCAAATGAAGAAAAATATTTCAATATTCCTGTTGATAGAACTGTTGAGGAATTGAGAAATATAATTGAAAAAAATTACTCTGAAATATTAAAAATTGATTTTACAAAGGAAGAAAATAACAAAAATTTTTGGTTTATATCAAAAAACAAAGAAGAGCCTAGGATAGGAGATAGATATATTGATTTTGGATCAAATCTTGAACAACCTCTTGCAATCGCAAGAGATATAAAAAAACTTTATGAGATAGTATTCACAAAAAAAAATAGTTCCAAAATTGGAAAATTTTTATTGGACAATAATCATTTAAGACATGTTGTAAGAAGAGTATTTATTTCTGAAAAATTTCCTTATGCAGAGATTCAAGATAACACAATTGGTTCTAAATTAATGCCAATTGACATGTTAAGACTTAAATTATCTTTTTTTGGCGCTATTAAGTTTGATCCAAGATCGGATAAGTGGTTACGTATATGTATGTTTCAAGGAGCGCCTTTGCCTTCAGAATTGTCAAATTTTGATAATTATTGGATGTATAATTAATATTGTAATGAGAAGTTTTAATGAAATTGAAACAATAACTAAAAAAGCGACCAAAGCTATTGGTTTTTCATGGGGTGTTTCTGAGGAAGTTGGAAAAAATATTAAGTTATTAGAAATGTTTGGTTTGCCTGGACTTAAAAATCTTAACCAATATTTCAAAATTTATAATGTTAGCAACTTTGAAAATATTGGAGAAATATCATCTTCAAATACAGCAAAAGGTTACTATTGCCCAATACTTTGCGGGTTAAATTTTTATGATCAATCACCTGTAATTTTAAAATTTAGTGAAATTGGAATTAATAAAATAGCCTTTCCTATAATATTTTTGTCTTTTTTAAGCAGGGCATCAGAAATCACAGGAAAAAGAATTTTCTTAAAAATGGATAATAAAGAGTTTTTGTTTAATTTTAACGAGTCTATTTACTCTAATTATTTAAGTGGAGATATCTTAGAAAAGTCAGATAAGATAAATATTAAATTTTTAGACAATAAAAACAACTTTTCCGAGGATGATTGGTTAGAGATGCATAAACTATCTCTTAAAACTTATGTTGAGGAAAGTGAAGAATCAAAATCAAGAACTGCGGGAGCCGGATTAACAGATAATGACTAATGAAAACGACCAAGAAAGTAAAGTTGATATTGATAAAAATGATATCTGTGAAGAGTGCCTAAATAATCACGAAAGTGTTTTTCAGAATTTAATTCTTTATGGTTATAAAATTTGCAAATTTTGCAAGACATCAAAAACTATTTTTCCAATTTAACTAATTGTACCTGAAGTTATTTGAACTTGTGTTGATAAAATATAAATAAAAAGAATTATTATTGGCGAAAGAACAACAAGTGTAGATTTAACTATATTATTATAATTTAAAATAATATTTAGACCCACTATTAAAGAAATATTGTACCAAATATAAGTTATGATTGCTAAAAATAATAAAGATGGAGTAAAAACTAAAAAATTAAATATTAATGGAGCATTAGCAAATCCAATAAGGATCAAAATTTTTCTAAAACTACAATTAGTTTTTTTATTTGGAAATACAACTACCCCAACAAAATATATATAAAATGATTTAATAATCCAAAATAAAATTGAAAAGAATACAACATTTCTCAATGATGGCCCTTTTATTGTTCCTATGTTGTAATTTAGATTAATAATCTCAAATACTGATTTTTGAGGAATTAAATTTATGAGACCAGTAATTATGATTATTAAAATTGCAAAATAAATTGAAGCTTCTCCAAAATTTTTATTATTTTTAAAGAAATCTTTTTTTATTAAAATAATTTTTAAAATTATTTTTAAAAACTCTGACATAATTTTCTTAAGGGGAGTTAAACTCCCCAAAAGTTTATCCTTTTACAACTTCTCTAGTATTTGCGTTGTAGGATTCTTTAAATGGTATATCAACAACAACAGCATCGACTGGTTTGCCTGGAGTTTCTGAATACTTTTCAGGTAAATGAACTTTAAATTTTGTTCCTACCTTTCCTTTTGGAAATCCATTAGCATTCAACGTTCCATCGAATGGTACATAACCCATAGCAATGTTTTGTTTTTTTTCTGGGTGATACCAAGGCGAAGTAATAAATCCTATTGGTTCCCCACCTCCTTCATCTGAAATTAACCAAAAATCAGGTGCATATTCTTCAATTGGCTTTCCACCTAATTCTAGTCCAACTAATTGAAGTTTATAAGGTTTATGTCCTGCTTTTAAATCAGCTTTCATTTTCTCAAGAGCTTTTTTTCCAACATAGTCGGCTTTCTTATTCCATTCACCTTTACCAGATAATGAAACTTGATATCCTAAATTACATTGAAAAGGATTATGTTGATTATCCATGTCCTGGCCCCAAGAAAGAATTCCAGCTTGAATCCTTCTATGATGTGCGGGAGCAATAACCATTAAATTATGTTTTTTTCCAGCCTCAAGAACTGCATTCCACATATCCTCAGCGTAAAGTGTACATTCTCTTAAATAAATTTCATAACCTGCTTCACCTGAAAAACCTGATTGAGATATTACACAGCTTCTACCACCTACTTTAGCTTCAGCTAAACCATAGAAAGGCATATTATCAAAGTCAACTTGATCACCACATAAATCTTTCATTAGTGCCTTTGATTTTGGTCCTTGTATTTGAACTGGACTTACATCTATTTCATCAATTTCTACATTAAATCTCTCGTCAGAGTTAACACCTTGTAGATAAAGTCCTATATCACTATCAGATAAACTGAACCAAAATTCGTCTTTTGATATTCTTAAAAGTATAGGATCATTTAATACTCCACCATATGCATTGCAAAGAATTACATATCTTGCTCTCATTGGAGAAATTTTTGTAGCATCTCTTGTAATCACATAGTCTACAAATTTTTCTGCATCTGGACCCTTTACTCTAATTTGTCTTTCAACAGCAACATTCCACATAGTTACGTGATTAACAATTGCATCGTACTCTACCATTGCACCACCATCTTCAGGTTTTACATAACCTCTTGGATGATAAATACGATTGTATACAGTTGCTCTCCAACAACCTGCTTGCATTGATAAATGCCAGTATGGTGATTTTCTTACTCGTGTTGATATTAACATTTCAACTTTTGTTGGTCCGCTTTGTCTTAAATTGTAAGGCACTTTTCTATCAGATTGATCTACTGATGTTATGTGTCTTAGCTTACTATAGTCAAATTCTTTAGACATAGTTATTCTCCTTCAACCACTTGTTAGTTTCCTTCAAGCCGCCGAATGTATAAATGTGAAAATAATCAGTATGCGATTTAACTTTCCCAATTAGATCATTAGGGTCTTTAGGTTTCAATAAATCTAATGCCTTAGTAAAATTAGATTTAAGAAAGTTAATGGAATTTTTTGCCCCTACAATATTTGCAAACTTTATTAAGCTTGAAATTTTCATTGGCCCAGTTATTCCAACATGAACTGGTATCGTTTGTTTAGAAATAAAATCAACGATAGGCTGAGCATCAAGTAACCATTGAGTAACTATATAATCAGCATAAGGCTTTTTATCTATCATAGCTTTTTCTAAATCTGAATCGGATATATCAGGACTCCCCTCTGGATGTCCAGCAATTCCGATCTTTATCCCATCAAAATATCCTGTCTCTAATATCTGATAAGAGCTATCAAATTTTCCAATTGGCTCTCGACTACCCCCAATAACTAGAACTTGCTTGACGCCTAAATCTTTGCATCTTGAAACATAATCTTTTAATTCACTTTCACTATTTATTGATCTAGCGGGAAAATGAGGGACTGGATTAAATCCATTTTTTACCAAATCTCCAGATTTATCAGCAGTCTCCTTATAATCACCTCCAGGTAGCATTGTAACATATACATCATTAACACTTGGCAAAGTGTCAAGATCTGTGTGAGGTCCAATTTCTAATGAAAAATTCATTAATGAATAATTATTTATTTTAAAATAACTGTCTAGAAAAATTTTAGATCAAAGTGTCAGGGTTATTTTTTTTGACCTCTGTGTTTTTGAATTCTCTGACCATACTGCTGTGTAACTCTGTCAAAGATGATTGCTAGAGCCACTATTGCTAAACCATTCATCATTCCAAGTGCTAAATATTGATTAGAAATAGCCTGCAAAATAGGCACTCCCAGACCTTTAACGCCTATCATTGATGCAATTACCACCATAGCTAAAGCCATCATAATTGTTTGGTTAATTCCAGCAAAAATTGTTGGTAACGACAATGGTATTTGTACAGATTTTAATTTTTGCATTGGTGTTGCTCCAAAAGCTTCACTTGCCTCAAGCGTTTCTTTATCAACTTCTCTAATTCCAAGATTTGTAAGCCTTACCACTGGAGGCAATGCATAAATACAAACTGCCAACAAACCAGGCACTTTTCCTATACCTAAAAGCATAATTATAGGAATTAGATAAACAAAACTTGGAATAGTTTGCATCATATCTAAAACGGGTAATATGGCCTTTTCAGCTCTACTTGATTTAGACATTAATACTCCAATTGGAATACCAACTACAATACAAACCAATGTTGAAACAGAAATGATGGCAACTGTTGCCATACAGTTTTTCCACATCCCAAAGTAACCTATAATCATAAAACAAACTATTGTTCCTATAACTAACTTAATACTTCTTGAACCTATCCAGGCTAATAAAGCAAATACCCCAATGACAAGGGGCCATGGACTGTTTACTAATAATTTTTCCAACCAAATTAAAAAATGCAAAAGTGGATCAAAAAAACCTTCAATTCCATCTCCATAGGCTCTTGAAAATTCTTTAAAACTAGAGTCTATTCCTTTTTTAAGCTCTCTTAAAGCTGTTCGATCCATTACAGGAATTTTATTAAAGAAATCCATAATTTTACTCAACCAAACCCACTAAAGAGTGGGTTTGGCAATATTTTATTTTATTAAAGTGCTTTTTTTATTTTTGCAGCAGCTTCACTTGAAACCCACTTAGACCAAACATCTTCTTGGTTTGTTAGGAATTCAATTGCAGCATCAGCACCCTCTGCTTGGTTTTCACCCATCCAAACTAACATACCGTTCATTACTGGACCTGGATAAGTTCTTTTTTTGAAATAATCCATACCAGCACTTCCAGCTGTATTTTTGAAATTGTCAGTTACGATTGTGTAAACTTCAGATTTTGTCCATGAAGTTGCTTTAGGGTCTCCACATTCTTGTTCTGGTAAAACTATACATTTATCCCAGTTATCTTTTCCACCCCAAGCTCCCATGTCCACAGCTCTCATATCATATTTACCAATGATAGCTGTTGGTGACCAATAGTAACCAAACCAGTTTTCACCTCTTTCAGCAGCTTTAGCAATTGATCCATCTAATCCTGCAGCAGAACCTGTTTCAACAATAGCCCAACCTTTTGCTTCCATGTCAAAAGCTTTGTAAAGATTTCTATTACTTAGTTCACAGTTCCATCCTGGAGGACAAATATGAAACCCACCTTTTGATGGATCCTCTGGATGAGGAAATAGATCCGGTCTTGCCAAAATTGCTTCAGCAGTTGTAAGTTCAGGATGTTTTTCTAAAGTAGCAGGTAACACCCACCATCCTTCACCTAAACCAGTAATAGGTGCTTTATTAAGTGAGTGCATTTTTCCTTCATCAACTGCTTTATTTAAAGCAATGATTGCAGCGTTAGCCCAAAATTCTGGAGCAACATCTGGCTCACCTTTTTCTTGCATAGATGTAAATGTAGGCATTGTTGCACCTGGCACCAATTCAACAGAACATCCGTAACCTTCTTCTAATATGATTTTGTCAACTTCAGCCATGAAGTTTGCTGAAGCCCAGTTCATATTAGCGATAGTTATGTTCCCACAAGCTGCGTTGGCAACACTTCCAAAAGAAGTTAGTCCAAATATTACAGCAGCAGATAGAAGTAATTTTTTGATTTTCATTATTTCTCCTAATTAATTAATTATAAATCATCAGAACATATAGATGGAAAAATTGCAAACTAGTTTCAACTTTGAGTTGTGTTAAAATTGTCTTTATACTCTCTTTATTTAGAAATAAATTATTAAATAAATATGAATAAAAATTTATTATCAAGATTAGATGAGGGTCCCGTTATATTCGCAGAGGGATATTTATTTGCGATGGAAAGGAGAGGATATCTTTCTGCAGGTCCATTTGTGCCAGAAGTAGTTTTAGAGCATCCAGAAGTAGTTACACAATTACATAGAGAATTTATTAGAGCTGGTTCAGATATTGTTCAAGCTTTCACCTATTATGGACATAGAGAGAAATTAAGAATTATTGGAAAAGAACATTTGCTAGAGCCGATGCAAAAAAATGCACTTAAAATTGCAAAGGATGCTGCGAAAGAATTTAAAGATTTAGACTTAATGGTTTGTGGAGATGTTGCTAATACAAATATTTTTGATCCAAAAGACAAAAACTCATTCAAAGAATGTCAAAAGATGTACGAAGAGCAAGTGCTTTGGGCCAAAGAGGCAGGAGTTGACTTTGTAGTTGCAGAAACAATTAATTGGGTAGATGAAATGAAGATAGCTTTAAAAGCAATTAAGGATGAAGGTTTGATTGCAGTTGCCAATTATGCAATACCTCGTGGTGATTTGACAAGAGATGGCCACACTGCTGAAGACGCATGTAAAATAATTGAAGATCTTGGTGCTGATGTTGTTGGTTTGAATTGTTATAGAGGTCCAGAAATGACCATGAAACTTTTAAAAAAAATAAGAAAAAAAGTTTCCTGTCATGTTGCAGGTCTTCCTGTTCCATATAGAACAACAGAGGAAGAACCAGGATTTTTGAATCAGACAGATCACGGATGTGACTGCATTCCTGGAGGAAATGCATTCCCTGTTGCTTTAGATAATTTATATTGTAACAGATTTGAAATGGCTGAATTTGCAAAAGAATGTCTTAAAGAAAAAATTAATTTAATCGGTATTTGTTGTGGTGCTGAAGCTCATCATGTTAGAGAAATGGCTGTTGCGGTTGGTAAAAAACCAATTGCCATGAAGTACATGCCAGATATGACTAAACATTTTCACCATGGGACAGACAAGACATTGAAAGACGTCAATAAAGAAATAAAATACTAACATGCAAAATCATGCAAAAGTAGTCATCATAGGTGGCGGCGTAGTAGGCTGTTCCATTCTTTATCATTTATCAAAGTTTGGTTTAAAAGATTGTATTCTTCTTGAAAGAAATGAACTCACATCTGGATCCTCTTGGCATGCAGCTGGAAATGTACATGTGATTTCATCTGACCCAAATATTTCTAGAATGATGGCTTATACAATCGGATTGTACAAAGAAATTGAAAAAGAGTCTGGCCATTCAGTTGGATTCAAATCAAGTGGGGGATTTTATTTGGCTTCAAATGATGTTTGGGCGGATTATTTAAAAAGAGAGAGGTCTAAAGCAAGATATATGGGTCTTGACCAAGAGTTTGTTTCTTTAGAGGAAGTAAAAAAGAAAAATCCTTTAATTGATCCATCAAGATACCTTCTAGCATTGTGGGATCCAATTGATGGGGAAGTAGACCCATCAGGTGTGACTTATGCTTTTGCTAAAGCAGCAAAAGTTCATGGTGGAAAATATTATACACATACAGTTGTAAAAGACACAAAACAAAAAGAGGATGGAAGTTGGGATGTGATAACTGACAAGGGCAATATAAAAGCTGAAATAGTTATTAACGCTGGAGGTTTATGGGCAAGAGAAGTTGGACAGCTTGCAGGAATTAATCTTCCAGTTCAACCAATGGAGCATCACTACTTAATTACTGAAGCTATTCCAGAAATTGAAGCAATGGGCGATCAAAGAATTCCTATTGGAACTGATTTTGAAGGTAACATTTATTTTAGACAAGAAGGAAAAGGAATGCTTCTTGGAACTTATGAACCAAAATCAACACCATGGAAGGTTGAAGGAACACCGATGAATTTTGGTCATGAGTTACTAGAACCAAAATTAGATAATATACAAGACAGATTAGCAATAGGTTTTGAAAGAATGCCAGCATTAGAAAAAGCAGGAATTAAAAATATTGTAAATGGGCCTTTTACTTTTGGACCTGATGGATCACCATTAATTGGTCCCGTTCCCGGAATGAAAAATTATTGGGTAGCAGTGGGTGTAATGGCTGGTTTTTGTCAAGGAGGAGGAGTTGGAAAATGTATTGCTGAATGGATAATTGACGGAGAACCATCAATAGATGTTTGGGCAATGGATGTTGCAAGATTTGGAGATTATGCATCACCTCAATACGGAACAATTAAATCTTCTGAAAATTATGAACGAAGATTTATTATGACATTTCCAAATGAAACTTTACCAAAAGGAAGAAAACAAAAAACAACAGCTCTTTATGACCGGTTTGTAGATCAAGGTGCAGTTATGGGAGATAGCTTTGGTTTGGAAAATGTTTTGTGGTTTGCGAATGATAAAAAAGATGCATACGAAGAGCCAACTATAAAAAGATCTAGATCGCATAATTATGTCTCCAAAGAAGTTATTAATGTAAGAGAAAATGTTGGTTTTATTGAAGTTGCTAATTTTTCAAAACATCAATTTAAAGGAAAAGATGCAAGAAAATTTTTAGATCATATTATGGCAGGTAAGCTTCCAAATCCTGGAAGAATATCGTTATCTCCAATGTTATCTTATAGAGGAAAATTATGTGGCGATCTTACAGTTTCATGCCTTGATGAAAACGAATTTATGGTTTTTGGTTCAGGCGCAGCTCAAGAAATGCATAGACGTTGGTTTGAAAGCCATTTAGATAAATTTAATGTTGAATATAAAAATAGATCAGATGAATTTCATGGAATATCTATAGCAGGACCTAATTCGAGAAAAGTTTTAGAAAAAATAGTTAGAGATGATGTATCTAATGAAAAATTTAGATTTAGAGATTCAAGAAGAATGTTTGTTGGAGGTGTTCCGGCAATTATAAACCGAATTTCATTCACGGGTGAACTTGGTTATGAAATATATGTTGCGCCACATTTCCAAATTAAACTTTATGAGGAGTTAATGGAGGCTGGAAAAGAATTTGGTATTAAACCTTTTGGTGGAAGAGCTTTAATGTCTATGAGACTAGAGAAAAATTGGGGTGCGTGGACTTTAGACTATCGACCTGATTTTACTGCTAAAGAAACTGGATTAGAAAGTTTCATTAATTGGAACAAAGAATTTATTGGTAAAGAAAAAGCTAAACAAGACAATAGCTCGAATAGATTAGTACCTTTAATAATTCAAACAAACGACATAGATGTCACAAACAATGAAGCAGTAATGAAGGGAGATAATAGCATTGGGTATATAACTTCAGGTGGATTTGCTCATTTTGTAAATAAAAGTGTTGCTTTTTCATATCTAGATCAAAAAAATTTATCATCTCAAGATGGAATACAAGTAGAAATTAATGGTGATTTATTCAATTGTTCAATTATCAAAGAACCACTTTATGATCCAAGTGGAGAAAAAATGAGAGGGTAATGGCCCAAAAAGATGTAGGTAACAAAGTTCCAATTTATAAACTAAAAGAAACAAAAGAGGTGATGGATTTTTATGACGAATGGGGTCTGGATAATAAATATGATAAAGATATGGTTGAATGGAATTATACTGGCCCAAAGGAAACAGCAGAAGTTTTCAATAAACATCAAAAAGAAAAAGATATTAATATTTATGATGCTGGATGCGGAACCGGATTGGTTGGTGTAGAATTGAAAAAGTATGGTTTTACTAATTTTTTTGGCGCCGATCTATCCCAAAAACTTTTAGATTTGGTTCCAAATAACCTTTATAAAAAATTAGATAAATTAGATTTAAATAAACCAATAAATGAAAAAGATGATCAATATGATGCTTTAATGTGCGTTGGTACTTTTACTTTTGGACATGTAAAACCACCTGCGTTAGATGAGTTTATAAGAATTACTAAAAATAAAGGTCTAATTTGTTTCACAATAAATGAAGGAATATATGAGGAATATGGATTTGATAAAAAAATTAAACACTTAAAAAATGAAAATAAGTGGAAAGAAATAGAGTTTTTTAAATCTGATTATATTGCTAGTAAAGATGTAAATGCATGGCTTGGTCTATATGAAGTGACAAAATAAAATGTCATCAATTTATAAAATTATAGATAAAAAAAAATTAGATATAGTTAAGAGACCAATTTCTAAAGCACATGGTCTTCCCAACGAATGTTATACGAGTAAAGATTATACTTTAATAGAAAGAAAGAAAATATTTGAAAATAAATGGACAGTAATAGGAGTAGCAAGTTCTTTACCAAATATCGGTGATGTAAAACCATTTAATTTGCTAGGACTGCCATTATTTTTAGTAAGGAATAAAAAAAATCAGATAAAAGTCTTTCATAACGTCTGTAGTCATAGAGGAGTAAAGTTGGTAAATAAAAAAGGCAATATTAGAAATGTTATTAGATGCCCTTATCATTCATGGTCATACACATCAGATGGAAAACTAATAGCAACACCTCATATAGGAGGGATGAACCAACATAGTAGCCCGAAATTTAAAAAAGATAAAAACAATTTAAAAGAAATAAGATCATATGTTTGGTTAGATTTAATTTTTATTAATATTAGTAAAAATGAAATTCCATTTGAAAAATATATTAAACCCTTAAGTGATAGATGGGCTAAATTTTGGAAAATAAAAGATAGAAAATTAATTAATCATGCAAATGATTTTGGTTATTTTAGATTAAATGCAAAATGTAATTGGAAATTTGCAATTGAAAATTACTGTGAAAGTTATCATTTGCCATGGGTTCATCCAGGTTTAAATTCTTATTCAAAAATAGAAGATCACTATCATATTCAGGGATTGCCAAACCGTTTTGCAGGCCAAGGCACAGTTGTCTATAATCCAAAATTTAAAGGTAAGAAAAAATTTCCTTGCTTTCCCAACTGGCCCAAAGAAAAAGAAAATATTGCAGAGTATGTGGCTTTATTTCCTAATGTCATGTTAGGTATACATAAAGATCATTTCTACGCATATTGGTTAGAACCCATTAGTCATCAAAAAACTTTAGAGCACATGGAAATATATTATGTAGGTGAAAAAGCCTCAAAATCATTAAAATATAAATCATTAAGAAAACAAAATCATAAATTGTGGGAAGATATTCAAAAAGAAGATGTAGGTATAATTCAAAGAATGCAATTAGGCCGCAACTCCCATGCATATAATGGTGGAAATTTTTCTCCTGATATGGATAATCCAACTCATCAATTTCATAAGTGGGTGGCAACTCACATTGTGTAGAAAGTGCGGAAAATATGTACAGACCTTTACCAGATGAGTTAACAATAAAAAGTTCACCAATTGAAGGTTTAGGATTATTCGCAACCAAAGTAATTAAAGCTAATACTTTTATTGGCATCACTCATATAAGAGATGAGCAGTTTGAAAATAAATATATAAGAACTCCATTAGGTGGTTTTTATAATCATTCGGATAACCCTACAGTTCAAAGAATGGTATCAAACATTTTACCAACATTAAAATTTGGTGATCCAATTGATCCTACCGCAAAAGCAAAAAAATTTAACGAAAATGATGATAATTTAGAAAACATGTATTATAATTTAAGAGAGAAACCAGACGCAAAATATTTTTTTATGGTTTCAATAAAAGATTTGAAACCAGGAGATGAGCTTTGTGCAAATTATAATTTATACACCTATCCAAAAACAGGAGTTGGTGTACAGATGTTATAGGGATGAAGTTTAACAGAAAAATTCTTTCAGAAAACCAACCAATTAAGAAATATATTTCAAAAAAAAGATTAAGAGAAGATGAAATAGATTTTGACGAACTTAGATCTTATAGACTTGACAGATTAAGAAATGAATTAAAGAAAAATAATATAGAGGCATGTATTTTATTTGATCCAGTAAATGTAAGGTATGCATTAGACAGTGTAAATATGAGTGTTTATAATATGCATAATCTTACAAGATATTGTTTTATTCCTGTTGATGGTCCAACAATATTATATGAATATTTTAATTGTGAAATATTATCTAAAGGTCTTGATTTAATAGATGAAATAAGACCAGCAATTACTTGGGATTATTTTAGCAATGGTGACCAATCAGAATTGCAACTTAAAAAATGGGTCAATGAAGTAAATGATTTATCTCATTCTTATTTTAAAAGCAAAAAAATTGCAATTGATGTAATCAATGGGCCAGCTGTAAATGAACTTAATAAAAAAGGCATTCAAGTTTTAGAAGCAAAAAAAATACTTGAACAGGCTAGAGTTATTAAATCATCAGAAGAAATTAAATGCATGCGAGCAGCTTTAGATGTTGCTGACATTGGAATAATTAAAATGAGAGATTACCTGAAATCAGGGATTACCGAGGATGAGTTATGGTCGATTTTACATAAAACAAACATTGAAAACGGTGGAGAGTGGATAGAATGTAGAATTTTATCTTCAGGCTCTAGAACTAATCCTTGGATGCAAGAAAGTAGTAATAAAATTATTCAAGATGGTGAGATCGTATCATTTGATACGGATATGGTTGGCCCTTATGGATATTGTGCAGATATTTCCAGAGCTTTTGTTTGTGGAAATAAATTTAATGAACACCAAAAACATTTATATTTAACAGCTGTTGAACAAATTGACTATAATTCAAGATTAATTAAAGATGGAGTATCATTTAAAGAATTTACTGAAAAGGCATGGATACTTCCTGAAAAATATTATGGAAATAGATATTCAGTTATGCTTCATGGAATAGGTTTATGTGATGAGTGGCCTGCAATTAGATATCCTACCGATGGTGGAGAAAGAGGTGGTATATTTCAAAAAAATATGACAATTACTCTAGAAAGTTATATTGGAGAAGTTGGAGGTTATGAGGGAGTGAAATTAGAACAGCAATATTTAGTTGGTGAAAACGGTTTGGAGCTAATGTCTCATCATCCATTAGAAAAAGTTTAATGAAAATAATACTTATTATGGGTTTGCCAGGTGCTGGCAAAACAACATTGGCAGATGAGCTTGCTCCAAAACTTGGAGCAAAAAGATTAAATGCTGACGAAGTTAGAAAGGCAGCAAATGACTGGGATTTTTCAGAAGAAGGAAGAAAACGACAAGCAAAAAGAATGGCAAACTTTGCTGAAGAATTAAAAAACCAAGGAAATTATGTTGTGGCAGATTTTGTTTGCCCAACTCCTGAGGCAAGAAATCTATTTCCAGCTGATTTTGTAATTTGGGTGGATACAATAAAAGAGGGAAGATTTGATGATACTAACAAAATGTTTGTTAAACCTGAAAAATATGATTTTCATGTAACTTCTCAAGATGCTAAAGTTTGGGCTGAAAAAATACTTAAGGAGATAATACAATGAGTTACGAATGGGATAATAAAAAACCAACAGCTCAAATGCTTGGAAGATGGCAACCGTTTCATGAAGGTCATTATACTTTGTTTAAAGAGATTATAAAAAAAACTGGTCAAGTTTGTATTCAAATAAGAGATGTACAAGGAGTTGATGATAATCCATTCGACTTTGAAACTGTAAAAAAAAATATTGAAGATAAATTAAACCCTGAATTTGAAGGACGATTTAAAATAATGATGGTCCCAAACATCACAAATATTTGTTACGGAAGAGGAGTAGGCTACAAAATTGAGGAGATAGTATTATCTGAAGAAATACAAAAAATTTCAGCTACAAAAATTAGAGCTAAAATGCGTGAAGATGGAAAACTAAAATAACATCGACATGAATATAAAAACAAAAAAGTTAGGTAACGGAATTACAAATGTAATAATCAACGATCCTAAAACTTATAATTCACTTTCGTTTAAAACTTTAAGAGATCTATTAAATACTTTTATTCATTTAGATAAAGATAATGATACTAGGGTGATAATATTAGAGGGTTCGGGTAAAGGTTTTAGCGCTGGTCACAATTTAAAAGAGGTTGGTGGAATTAAAAATAGGTCAAATCACTTAAAATTATTTAACCTTTGTTCAAAACTAATGATGAAAATTGTTGAAGGAAAAAAGCCAGTTATTGCAAAAATACATGGGGCGGCTTATGCAGCTGGATGCCAGTTAGCTGCAAGTTGTGATCTAGCATACAGTACGACTACAGCAACATTTGCAACTCCAGGAGTAAATATTGGACTTTTCTGTAGCACACCAATGGTTGCTGTTAGTAGAAAAGTAACTCGGAAAATTATGATGAAGATGCTTTTAACTGGAGATCCAATAAACGCAAAATTTGCAAAGAAAATAGGTTTGATTAATGATTGTTTTTCTAGCAAAAAACTAAATGAGGAAGTTTTAAAAATAGCAAAAAAAATTTCCTCAAAATCAAATTTAACAATTAAAATTGGCAAACAAGCATTTTATAAACAATTAGAGATGCCATTAGGTGATGCTTATAGGTTTACAAGCAAAATGATGACTTTAAATATGGCTTCACAAGATGCAAAAGAAGGAATATCTGCTTTCTTGCAAAAAAGAAAACCTAATTGGAAAAATAAATAATATTTATTCAGGAATAAAATAATGAACGATAATGAAATTAAATCTATTTTAAGAAAATCAAAAACTATAGCTATGATTGGAGTAAGCTCTGAAAAAAAAGGAGAAGATAGAAAAAATCTTAAAAGAAAGCCTGCAAATGTTGTGATGAAATACATGCAAAATTTTGGTTACAAAGTTATTCCTATTAACCCTTTTGCAGTTGGCGAGATTGTAAATGGGGAACCCATGATTGAAAGCTTAGATAAGTTAAAAGAAGAAATAGATATTGTTGATGTGTTTAGACCTTCTAAAGAGGCCGAAGGGATTGCAAAAGAAGCAATTAAAAAAGGAACAAAAGTTTTATGGTTACAATACGGAATTCATAGTGATGAGGCACAAGCTTTAGCAGAGAAAGCAAATATTCAATTTGTTTCTAATAGATGTATAAAACAGGAATATCAAAAACTTTTTCAAAAATCTAATCCAGTTTTTCCAGTACTTAAAGATTAATGAAAAAAGTATTTTTGGTGTATGGACATTATAATGAAAAGTCCTTTAATTCTGCAATAAAAGATAATTTCATAAAGTCTGCAAGAGAAAAAGGTCATTTAGTAGAATGTGTAGATTTATATAAAGAAAAATTTAATCCAGTATATGCTGGTGAAAATGCTGATGATATTGTTTTGGAACACAGAAAAAAAATTGACGACTCTGATTTAATTGTACTAGTTGCTCCTATATGGAATTATAGAATGCCCGCTATCGTAGAAGGTTGGATAGACAAAGTGTTAGCTCCACCATGGGCTTTTTCATTTAAGAAACTTTTTGGTAATTATGGATATGCTGTTGGTAAATTAAAAAGCAAAAAAGCTTTAATTTTCTGCACATATGGTTCACCTAGATTTTCAATTTCCGACTTTTTTTTAAATTTGCCTCTTAGAAGAATAAAAAAAGGTATTTTTAATAAGTGTGGTATTTATGACATTACCTATAAACGATATTTTGCTGTACCATTTGTAACAAATGAAAAAAGAATTAAATTCCTGGAAGATGTTAAAAATACAGCAAGACACTTATAGAATTTTTTTTATATTTATATTTTTAATCTTTTCTACAAATGAATTAAACGCTGAAATAAAAAAACCAAATCAAGATATTAAGCCTCGAGAAGTAATTGAAATTCAACTCAATGCTTTAATGAAAAATGATATCCCGAGTAAAGATCATGGAATTATTCAAACATGGTTTTTTGCTCATCCAAATAATCAGAGAGTAACCGGACCTATTGAGAGATTTAAAAATATGATTAAAACAGATTCTTATTCTATGCTTCTAAACCATCAAAATTATGAAATTGAGGAAGTTTATAAATCAAAAGGTGTAGCGACTTTTGAAGTGACCATTATGGATAAAGACAAAAAGTATTACAAATTTAAATGGCAAGTTGAAAAATATGAGCTAGATGGATTTTTAAAAAATTGCTGGTTGACTACTGCGGTCTCTCAGCCTATGCCGATGGGCTCATCTATCTAATGAAAAAACCAAGTTTTCCTGTTAGAATTGCAATATTAATGGCTATTCTTTGCGTCCCACCAATTGGTGCGACCCAAATTGGATGGTACTATTTTGGACAAGAGATGGGAGTAAATTTTGGTATGGTTGCAGGTGTTGTGAGTGTAATAACTGCAGCTTATCTGATGTATCAAATGGGATGGAGAGATGATGATGATGATTATGACTATTAGAATTATGTTTTGTTTATAAGAAAAATTAGGTAGAAATCGCATGATGAAATCAAAAGCAAAAGTTGTAGTAGTTGGTGGAGGTGTTGTAGGTGTTAGCGCCCTTTATCATTTAGCAAAAAAAGGTTGGTCTGATGTTGTATTGGTTGAAAGAAAAGAATTAACTTCAGGTTCTACATGGCATGCAGCTGGACTTCTTCCATTATTTAATATGAGTTATTCAGTAGGACAACTACATAAATATGCAGTCAATTTATATAAAAGTTTAGAAGAGGAAACCGGAAAAAATGTTGGATTTAGCGTTGTATCAAATATTAGATTAGCAAGTAATAAAGACAGGATGGATGAATACCATCAATATGCAGGTGTTGCTAAAACAATTGGAGTAGATGTAAAATTTCTAACTCCAGATCAAGTTAAAGAAATTTGGCCATTATGTCATACTGATGATCTAGTTGGAGCAATACAACATCCTGAAGACGGCTACATTCAACCTGCCGATCTAACTCAAGCGCTAGCGACAGGTGCGAGAAATAGAGGGGCAGAGATATACAGAAATACTACAGTGCTTGCAATGAAACAGAGTAAAGATGGGTGGATTGTAGAAACCGACAAAGGTTCTATAGAATGTGAACATGTAATCTCTTGCTCAGGAAACTTCGCTAGACAAACTGGTAAAATGGTAGGTTTAGATATCCCAGTAATACCTGTTGAACATCAATACATTGTAACAGAACCACACCCAGAGATTCAAAAAAGAAAAAAAGATGGATTACCTGAGATGGGAGTATTAAGAGATAGTGACAGCAGATGGTACATGCGAGAAGAGGCTGGTGGTTTAATATTAGGTCCTTACGAGGATGGAGCTCCAGCGTGTTATGTTAATGGCCCTTCTAAAGAATCTGAATACGAATTATTTCAAGAAGATCTTGATAGACTTGCACCACATAT
>CACBBR010000004.1 GCA_902537555.1 uncultured Pelagibacteraceae bacterium | reverse complement strand
TGAACTATCTATACTGTCTGTAATTACTAAATTTTTTATTTTTGAATTTCTAATATTTTTAACTGCATCTCCACTAAAAACACCATGTGTAGCATATACATGAACTTCTTTTGCACCTCTTCTTAATAATACATGAGCTGCATTTATAATTGTACCACCCGAGTCAATAATATCATCAATAAGAATACAAACTTTGTTATTTACATTTCCAATAACATTCATAACCTGTGATTTACCTGGGCTAGGTCTTCTTTTATCAACTATTGCTAAACCTACGTCTAATTTTTTTCCCAAGGCTCTTGCTCTCTCAACACCACCTACGTCAGGAGCAACACAAATTAAATTTTTGGTTTTAATTTTTCTTTTTATGTGCTTCGCAAAAATTGGAGTAGCAAATAGGTTATCTACTGGGATATCAAAAAAACCTTGAATTTGACCTGCATGCAAATCTACAGTCACTACTCTATCCGCACCCGCATTGGTTATTAAATTGGAGACTAATTTTGCAGAGATAGATGTTCTTGGCACAACTTTTCGATCTTGTCTTGCATAACCGAAATAGGGTATTACAGCAGTTATATTTTTTGCAGATGATCTTTTTAGTGCATCAATACATAAAAGTAATTCCATCAAATTATCATTTGCAGGTGAAGAAACTGATTGAATTATAAAAATACTATTCCCTCTTATATTTTCGTTAATTTCAATGTATATCTCTCCATCAGAAAATTTTCTAATACTAGTGTTAACTAACTTATTTTTAAGATTCTTAGAGATTTTGCTACTAAGCTGTTTGTTGCTATTTCCAGTGAGAATCTTCATTATTTGAGAATAATCTATTTAATCATAATTACAGAAATATTTCTACCATAATCATTTAACTTATTTTTTAAAGATTTTCTTGAGCTAAAAAAATTGTTGCTTGTTTTATAGGTATCTTTTTTGATGATTTCAACGTTTTTTACCCCCAAAATATAAAAACTTTGTTTAATATAATCATTCAAGCTAAAATAAATTTTGTTATTTTTATAATTAAAAAACTTTTTATTTGTTTTTTCTTTGTTGATAAACTTATTAAAGAAATCTCTCTTTACCTCATAGTTCTTATTGCCAATACAAGGACCAATTACTGCTATCAAATTTTTAAAGTTACTACCTCTTAATTTGAACTCTTTCAATGTAGTAGATATTATTTTTTTGTATGCACCCTTCCATCCAGCATGAATTGCACTTATCAAATTATTAACAGGATCATAGATAAAAATTGGTGCACAATCCGCAGTCAAAACTCCTAAAGCAATACCTTTTCTGTTAGTTATAAGTGAGTCACCATTTAATTTTTTTTTAGGAATTTTGCTTAATTTATGAACAATATTACTATGGATTTGATTCATTAATACTAAGTTGCTCCTATTACAGCCAATTTTCTTACATACCTTTTCTAAATTTTTTCTGATATTTTTAACTTTGTCATCAGATCCTAAACCACAATTTAAACTCTTGTAGATGCCTTTAGATACACCGCCCTTTCTATTAAAAAACCCATGACTTATATTTTTAAATTTGACAAGTTTTTTTGACTTAATCATTATTCGAAACCAAAAAAATTGTTATTTTTATAATTATATGCAAATACAACCTTAAAAAGCTCTCCCATTTGATTTTTCTCAAGAAGACGAGATAAAGTTTCCGTCATATATTTTTTTTGTTTTGTTGTCATTTTTTTTTCTAAAATTTTCGCTCTTTCAAATATACCCATTCTTTCTAAAAAAAATTTTTGGCTAACTATTCTTTTAACTCTAAGATTATTTTGAACAAAAAACTCTTTTAATAAACTAAAATTTACTAGTGAGGTTATATCTGCTTTGCCTAAATTGTTAAACAAAGTCCTCATAGAAATTTTTTCATTACCCATAACTGCTTGAATTGTATTTGAGTTATTACTCACTAAATAACCATAATCTATTAATAGAATGCCTCCAGAAAGCTTAGAAATCTTAGTTATTATTTTACTTAATTCTAAAAGTCCTTTTTTAGGATATTCAATAAATTTTAGTTTTTTCAAAGTTTCGAAAGATCTAATTTGATCTATATCCTGATTATTGCCTTTAATAAAAATTTCGGAAATATTATCTTCACTCTTTAAAGAATAACATCTTTCAAAAAACTTATTACTTTGGTTTGTAAATTGTTTAATTGGAATTGCATCAAAAAATTCATTTCCAAAAAAAATAACAGGCCCACTTTTGATAGAATTAAAATTTTTTATCCATTTTACTTTTCTATTATCAATTTTCTTTTTTTGTAATTTTTTTAAAAAATTGCTTTTTTCGTACAAATAAATATTTGTTGCTTTTTCAATTTTAGGAAATTTTTTTAAAGTATCAATAAAAACCTTAGTTAAGCTGCCATCTCCAGGTCCAAGTTCTACAAAGTTAAATTTTTTTGGTTCACCCATTTTTTCCCAAGTCGAAATTAACCATAATGATATAATTTCTGAGAAGAGGTTTGATATGGTAGGAGATGTTATGAAATCTCCTTTTTTTCCAAATGGATCTTTACTTGCGTAATATCCTACTTTTGGTTCATACAAAATTTTTTCAATAAATTCGTCTATAGGTATTGGGCTTTTTGGTTTAATATTAAATATTTTGTGATTTATTTTCATCATTTCTATTAAAATAAATTAAAAATCCAATCAAAACCATTATTGCGCTTAAAAATATTCCCATACTTATATTTCCAAATAAGTATCCAATATGCTTATCTGGCTCTCTAAAAAATTCTGAAGTAATTCTAAAACATCCATAAACTATCAAAAACATAATAGAGCATTTTCCAACTTTATAATTTTTGTTAAAAAAAATTAAATTCATTATAATAAATAAAACGATTCCCTCTAAAAATGCTTCGTATAGCTGAGAGGGATGTCTTAATTTATCATCATAACTTGGAAAAATTACCCCCCAATTAGAATTCGTGACTTTTCCTACCAATTCTCCATTTATAAAATTAGAAATTCTCCCAAGAAAAATTCCTATAGGTGCAGTTATTGCAACTAAATCTAAAAAAATATAAATGTCATTGTTATTTTTTTTTGAAAATAAATATGTAGAAAGAATTATACCAATCAGTCCACCATGAAATGACATACCACCATTCCATATCATTAAAATTTCAATTGGATTACTTAAAAAATATGAGAAATTGTAGAAAACTACATATCCCAACCTACCTCCAGCTATAATCCCAACAATTAAATATGAGATATAATCTTCGAACAATTTTTGAGTATTATCTTTTTTTATGAGTATATTTTTACAATATATCCAACCAATAATAATGCCAAAAATATAGGCTAATGAATACCACCTTATACTTAACGAGAATAACTCAAAAGCAATTGGGTCAAAATTATTAGTAAACATTGGTAAAATTTATTATAATCTATTCGTTTAAATCGTTAAATAATTATTATGTCAAAATCAAGATTCGTATTTGATAAATTTGCAAAACTAATTGAAAAAGGTTTAGTTAATTACAAAGATATTTCGGATGAATTGATTTCAATACTAAAATCTAAAAGAGATGAAATAATATTTAAAATGAAACTAGCGAGCAAAGAAGAAGTTGATGTTTTAAATAAAAGAATAAGTAATCTCGAAAAAAAATTTCAAGATAAAAAAAAAAGAAAAAAGGCTAATAAGGTAAAGAAATAATTACTTTAAGACCACCCATTTTGGATTTATCAAATTTAATATCTCCACCGTGAGATTTTATGATATCTGACGAAATTGACAATCCTAAGCCAACACTTGATTTGGAATCAGACCTACTTTTGTCTATTTTATAAAATGGTTTAGTTATATTTTGAAATTCTGATTTATCTACACCAGGGCCATTATCGTCAATAGATAATAGAATGGTTGAGTTTTTTTTTTCTAAATTAACCGATATTTTTTTCGCATATTTTACAGAATTATCTAATAAATTATTTATACATCTTGTGATTAAATTTTTTCTTCCGTTAAAATATATTTTTTTTTTTATTTTCATTTCAATGTTATTATTTTCATACTTAATTATAATTTTGCTTACAAGAGCTGATATATCAAAAGTTTCAGTTTTATCTTTGGCACCTGTCCTTGTAAACTGCAAATACTCATTTAGCATTTTTTCCATCTCATCAACATCCTTTGATATTTTTTCCGATAAATTTTTATCTTTAATAACTGCAAGTTGGAGTTTTATCCTTGTAAGTGGTGTTCTCAAATCATGACTGATTCCAGAAAGCATTTCAGATCTCTGATTTAAATGTCTTAAAATTCTCTTTCTCATTTTTTCAAATTCCAGACCTGCTTTTCTTATTTCTAATGCTCCCGATGGTCTAAACTCCTCAATACTTTCACCACGACCAAAACGTTCGGAAGCTTGAGCAAGTTTAGTGATTGGTCTAGTTTGGTTTTTTAAAAAAATCATAGCTACTGCAATCATCAAAATTGCAGGTACAGTAATCCAAAAAGCAAAAATTCTAAAAGAAGATGCCTGAATTCTCTCTTTAGGAAAGAATATTTGCAAAACACCATCTCTAAATTTAATTCTTAAATCTACAACTTCCTTATAAGAAATGGTGTTAAACCAATGTTCTCCAATTTTTGGTTTTAATTCTCTTCTTAATGTCCTATCCATTGGACTAAACCATCTTTCCACTTTAATGTCTGGTAGTTTTTCATTTTCCAAAAATCTAACTGAAAAACTAAAATTTTTATTGTACAGATCTGTAACTATTTTTTTATTATATTCACTCTCATTGTCATAGATATCAATGATAGTAACTATTTCGCTCACCAAAGCTCTAGTTAAACCTTTATTTGTTTTTATCCATAAACTATCAAAAAAAACTAGAGATATTGTTACTTGTAAAATTATTATTGGAACAGCTACAATTAAGAGCCCCCTGTAAAATAACCTTTTAGGTAAAATATTTTTTAAAAATTTACTCAATCCAAAGTACATAGCCTTCTCCCCTTATTGTTTGAAGATATTTAGGGCTTTTAGGGGTCTCTTCAATTTTTTTTCTAAGCCTAGTTACAATTACATCTATCGATCTTTCTTTATCTAAATCAATCAAATTTGCAATTTCTTCTCTTTTAAAAATTTTTCCTGGAAAATTTATCATTTTTTCTAAAATAAGTTTTTCTGTATTATTTATTTTTAAACTTTGATTATTTTTGTAAATAAACAGTTTACTTAAATCTATTTTTATATTACCAAATTCAATTACTCTTTTGGTCTGTATTGACTGAGTTTTTACAAGAATATTATTAATTCTCAAAATTAATTCTTTAGGTTCAAATGGTTTTGTTAAATAGTCATCAGCACCTACTTCTAGCCCTTCTATTCTTTCATATGGTTCACCTTTGGCTGTAAGCAGTAAAATTGGTGTATTAATTTTATTTTTATAATCTTGAGTAAATTCCAATCCAGTTTTGCCTGGCATCATGATATCCAGAACTATTAGGTCAAATTTTACAATTTTAGTTTTTTCTAATGCATCGTTTGAGTCTTTAGCAGTTGATACCAGATAATTATTTTGTTCAAGGTATTCTTTTACCAGATCTCTAATTCTATCATCATCATCGACAATTAATATATGTGCTTTAAAATTTTTCATTAATTATTTTTTTAAGTACTTTATCAAAACTTATAACGTCGTTAGACTCTGAACTTAAAAATGCATCATAAATTCTTTTTTTTTGAACAGAGAAAATTTCATCAAAAATTTTCTTGCCAATATCTGTAAGGTAAACATGCTTTACCCTTGTGTCCACATCATCTCTTTTAAATTCTATTGCATTAATCTCTACTAAATCATTTAAAACTCTATTTAAGCTTTGTTTTGTTACTTTTAGTTTTCTCAATAAACTTGAGATAGTTATACCTTCATACAATGATATTAGATGTATTACTTTGTTGTGAGCAGTTCCTATAGAATATTTATCTAAAACTTTCCTGGCATCAGCGACAGTTTCCCTATATCCATTGAATATTTTTTCTATATATTCTTTTAATTGATGATCTTTTAAATATAAAAGTTTTTTCATAATGGTAAGTTATATTGACATATTATATATACAAAGATATTTTTTAAAAAAAAAATCAAATGATACCGTTCGATAAAAGAGAGGGAAAAATCTGGTACAATGGTGATCTTGTTCAATGGCAAGATGCTAAATTACATGTAATAAGTCACGGATTGCATTATGCTAGTTTAGTCTTTGAAGGACTTAGAGTTTATGAAGGTGAAATTTTTAAATTACAAGAACACACAGACAGATTATTTCACTCAGCTAAAAGAATGGATATCTCAATTCCTTTCACTAGAGAAGAAATAAACAAAGCTTGTAATCAAATAATTAAAATTCAAAATGTTCAAAATGGTTATGTAAGACCATTTGCCTGGAGAGGTAGTGAAATGATGGGTGTCTCTGCCCAAAAAACAAAAATAAATGTAGCAGTAGCTACTTGGGAGTGGGGGGATTACTTCGATCCTAAGCTGAAAACAGAGGGAATTAAATTGAATATTTCAAATTGGCGAAGACCAGCCCCAAATACAATACCGTGGGATAGCAAAGCAGCAGGCCTATATATGATTTGTACACTTTCAAAGCACGAAGCAGAAAGACAAGGATATAGTGAGTCATTAATGTTGGATCACGAGGATAATGTAGCTGAGTCTACAAGTGCAAATATTTTTTTTAAAGACAAAAATGGTGAACTTCATACTCCTATTCCAGACTCTTTCCTAAATGGAATTACAAGACAAACCGTAATTGAATTAGCAAAATCAAAAAATATTAAGGTACATGAGAGAAAAATTAAACCAGATGAATTATCAAGCTTTGAAGGATGTTTTCTAACTGGTACAGCTGCCGAAATAACACCTATATCAAAAATTGCTGAAAATAATTATAAAGTTTGTGATGTAATTTTAGACTTGCTGGACAGTTATGGAAAACTAGTTAGAAAAAAGAAAGCTGCTTAATCTTTATTGTCTTCAGATATAGCATGGTCAATCCCTTTTCTTAAATATTCATAAGCTGTATATAAAGTAAGAAAAGCCGAAAGCCATAATAAAATAATTCCAATTGTTTGGGCATTGTAATCTTGAAAATTTATAATTTTATTTCCAGTATCACCTGTAAGTAAAACAGAAATTGAAAACATCTGCAGAAAAGTTTTTACTTTTGCTAAACTTGAGACAGGAAGTTTAATACTTCCTTTAGCCAAAAATTCTCTCAAACCAGAGATTAATATTTCTCTTGTTAAAATAATTATTGCAGCTATTACTTCATAGTTTTTTATAGTCCCATCCATAACTAATAATATGAGTGCTGTTGCTACTATAATTTTATCCGCAATTGGATCTAATAATTCACCAAGCTTAGACTCTTCTTTAAACATTCTTGCTAATAATCCGTCTAAAAAATCAGTGAATGATGCAATTACAAATAAAGCAAATGGAATTACATCTCCATAAAATCCTGGTAAATAAAATGTGAAAACAAATATAGGAACAATTATAATTCTACCTATTGTGAGATAATTTGGAATTTTTATTTTCATTCGTGAAAGAAATTATATATCTTTTTAGCAACTTTTTCTTCGACTCCTTCGACTGTTTTAATCTCATCTAGGCTAGCCGATTCCACAGCTCTTGCTGATCCAAAGTGATTTAAAAGAGCTCTTTTTCTTATAGATCCAATCCCATCAATTTGATCAAGTAAAGACTTACTAATGCCTTTTTTCCTCTTAGCTCTATGAGCGCTAATCGCAAATCTGTGTGATTCATCTCTTAATCTTTGTAAGAAAAAGAGAGTAGGGTCGTTCTTTTCAAATTTAAATTCTTTACCATTATGGAAAAAGGTTTCATTTCCGCTATTTCTAAATTTCCCTTTAGCAATTGCAATCATTGGAATATCATGCAGTCCTAATTCATTAAGTGTTTCTCTTGCTACAGAATATTGTCCTTTTCCTCCATCGATTATTACTAAGTCCGGTATAGTTAAATAATTATCCTTTTCTTGAATAGCCCTTTTAAATCTTCTATTTAAAACCTCGCGCATCATTCCATAATCATCCTGTTCATTTTTTTTAATCTTAATATTAAATTTTCTATATCTTTTTTTAATAAAACCTTCCTCACCAAATGTAATTAGTGCGCCTACGCTATTAGTTCCCTGAATATGGCTATTATCATAAACTTCGACTAAATTAATATTATTTTCCAAATCAAATTTTTTAGAAACATTATCAAAAAGTTCTTTATTATTTTGGCTCTCATAAATTTTTCTATTTAAACTATCCTTTGCATTTTTGAGTGCCTGATTTACAACTTTTAGTTTAGATCCTTTTTTTGCTACTGAAATATTTATTTCTTTATTCTCTTTTTGTGAAAGTGTTTTTTCAACTAAAACTTTTTCTTTAATATCTTCACTTAAAATTATTGAGCTAGGAACACTTTTGTTTTCATAGAATTGAGATACAAAAGAGTTTAAGATTTCTTTTGTGCTATCATCTGGATCATGTTTTGGAAAAAAAGCTTGGTTTCCCCAGTTTTGTTTTGATCGGTAAAAAAAAACCTGAATACATGTTTTACCAGACTCTTTGTAGGCAGCTATAACATCAGCCTCTACTAAATTCGCTTCATTAATTCTTTGTGATGATTGAATAATATTTAAAGATTTTATTCTATCTCTTAGTATTGCAGCTTTTTCAAAATCCAAATCTTCACTAGCCTTTTCCATTTGGTTTGATAAATTTTTTTGAATTTTTCTTGATTTCCCTGATACAAATTCTATAGCGTTGTCTACCGATAATTTATATTCATCCTTTTCTATATATCCAACACATGGCCCAGAACATCTCTTAATTTGATAAAGGATGCACGGCCTCTCTCTTTTTTTGAAGACTGTATCATCACAAACTCGAAGCTGAAAAATTTTCTGGATCATTTTGATGGTCCAGTTTGCAGATCCTGCTGAAGCAAATGGTCCAAAATAAAAGCCCTCTTTAGTTTTTTTTCCTCTGTGTCTTCTTATTTGAGGCCATTTATCTTGATTACCAATAAAAATAAATGGAAATGATTTATCGTCTCTCAAGAGAATATTAAATCTAGGTTTATACTTTTTAATTAAGTTTGCTTCTAAAAGTAGAGCTTCACTCTCATTTGAGGTACTGGTAATTTCGATTTTGGTTGTTTGAGACAACATTCTCTCAGTTCTGATAATATGATTTTTCTCTGATACATAACTTTTTAATCTATTAGGTAAGTTTTTTGCCTTGCCAACGTAAAGGATTTCGTTTTTAGAATTTAACATCCTGTAAACCCCAGGAAGTTTTGGTATAAGTGGTAACTCCTTTTTTATTGCTTCTTTACCGATATCAGAGCTTATCATGGCTTCTTTTTTTTGAAATTTGGATACCAACGGATGAACAATCTTTCATGATTTCTAATTTCTCAATTTGAAGAGTTATTTTATCGATTCTTTTATCTTTAAATAATTCGTCGAATACATCTTCCGCTAATGTTTCTAGAAAATTATAATGTTTATTTTTAATTAGTTTTTTTATCAATTTTACAATTTTTGCATAATTTACGATTGATTTAATATCTTTGTCGTTAGAGGGTTTTTTGTCTTCATAATTTACCTCTAAATTAAATTTTACTTTCTGGGGAGCTTTTTTTTCAAAGTCAAAATATCCAAGTTTTAAGTCAAGAATAAGCTCTTTAATAAGCACCTTTTTTTCATAATTAAATAGAGTTTTATTTTTATCAATTTTAACAATTTTTAGATTATTTCTTTTCATTCTTTTCCACCCATTATGTCTGGTGTTTGCCAGTTTAGGTTTTGACCACTATCAATTGCCAATACTTGTCCAGTAATAGATATATTTTTTATAAAAAAGTCAACAGCATTACATATCTGGTCAACATCTACCTGTCTTTTTAATGGAGTTGCCATGTATTGTTTTTTAAAATGTTTCGCACTTTGTCTCTTATTTTTTATTGTAGGACCTGGTGCAATCCCATTTACTCTTATTTTTGGAGCTAAGCTCATTGCGCTAGTTTTGGTCAAAGTATAAAGACCTGTTTTACTAATAGTATAAGAAAAAAAGTATGGTGTTAATTTAAACACTCTTTGATCAATTATATTAATAATATTGTTATTTTTTCCTTTAATATTTTTAGCAAATTCTTTTGATAGAAGAGCAGGTGTTCTTAAATTAGTTCTTAAGTGATGCCCCCAACTATCAGTAGTAAAATTTTCTAGTTTATCGTTTTCAAAAAGTGATGCGTTGTTTATCAGACAGTCAAAATATTTAAGTTTACTTTTTGCAAACTTAATAATTTTGTTTACATCTTTTTCTACACTTAAATCTCCTTTTACTAAATAAACCTTTGTTCCATTTTGTGATAATTCTTTTTTAAGGATTTCTGCTTTTGTTTTTGATCTATTGAAATGAATAATTATTTCAACCCCTTTGCCAGATAGTTTTTTAGCAATAGCAGCCCCAATTCTAGTGGCTCCACCTGTAATAATTATTTTATTTGCTTCCATTTCTTTTTACCTTTTTGAGCTCTAGTACCTGGCATACCCATTGTAGATCTTCCTTTAGGGTATATTTTGTTCTTTAAGTTATATTGTTTCACTTTAGGATTTAGTGTAACTTCTAACTCAGTACTTTCAAGTTTTCTAATCTCATCTCTTATTTTAGCAGCTTCCTCAAATTCTAGATTTGTGGCAGACTCTTTCATTTTCTTATTAAGTGCTTTAATATGTTTCTTTAAATTACCACCGACATTTGCGCCTGTCCCAATTGTAACATAATCTTTTTCATAGACGCTTTCTAGTACATCACTAATTTCTTTTTTAACAGTAGAAGCGCTAATTTTATTCTTTTTATTGTATTCAAGTTGAATATTTCTTCTTCTTTCAGTTTCTTTTATTGCCTTTTTTATACTTTTTGTTTCTTTGTCGGCATACAAAATAACTTTTCCATCTAAATTTCTTGCAGCTCTTCCTATTGTTTGAATTAAGGATGTTTCAGACCGCAAAAATCCTTCTTTGTCGGCATCTAATATTCCAACTAATGCACATTCAGGAATATCGAGTCCTTCCCTTAATAGATTTATACCAACTAAAACATCAAACACTCCTAACCTCAAGTCTCTCATAATTTCTATTCTCTCAAGGGTATCTATGTCTGAGTGCAAATATCTCACTTTGATACCATTTTCATGTAGGTATTCTGTCAGATCTTCAGCCATTTTTTTAGTTAATGTCGTTACTAATACTCTATAATTTTTCTCGATAGTCTTTTTGCATTCATGCATTAAATCATCGACTTGATTTTTAGCAGGTTTGATTTCAACCGGTGGGTCTATTAGTCCAGTAGGTCTTATAACTTGATCTATAAATTTTCCTTTTGTTTGTTCTAACTCCCATGGACCAGGTGTAGCAGAAACAAAGACTGTTTGAGTTCTCATCATATCCCATTCCTCAAATTTAAGAGGTCTATTATCCATACATGATGGAAGTCTAAATCCATATTCTGCCAAAGTACTTTTCCTTGATCTGTCTCCTTTAAACATTCCGTTTAATTGAGGTACCGTGACGTGACACTCATCAACAAATATCAATGTATTGTCAGGAAAATATTCAAATAATGTAGGAGGAGGTTCTCCGGGTTTCCTGCCTGATAAAAATCTTGAATAGTTTTCAATACCAGCACATGAACCAGTTGCCTCTATCATTTCAAGATCAAATTTTGTTCTCTCCTCTAACCTTTGTGCCTCAAGCAATTTATTTTGCTCTTTATGTTTTTTAAGCGTTATCTCCAACTCTTTTCTTATATTAATTACTGCTTGTTCAATTGTTGGCCTGGGAGTTATGTAGTGACTGTTTGCATAAACCTTAACTAAATTTAATTCTCTAACAAGATCACCTGTTAATGGATCAAATTCCTCAATTTTTTCCAGCTTATCTCCAAATAAACTAAGCCTCCAAGCCCTGTCCTCTAAGTGAGAGGGAAAAATTTCTAAATATTCGCCTCTAGCCCGAAATGTACCTCTATAGAAATTTTGATCATTTCTTTTATATTGAAGAGCAATTAAAGATTTGATTATTTGTTCTCTATTATAATCATAATTTTTTTGAAGAGTTAAAGTCATTTTACTGTAAGCTTCAACTGATCCTAAACCATAAATACAGGACACACTTGCAACAATTAAGACATCATCTCTTTCTAAGAGTGATCTAGTAGCTGAGTGTCTCATCCTATCTATTTGTTCATTTATAGATGCTTCCTTTTCTATGTATGTGTCTGATCTTGGTACATATGCTTCTGGGGTATAATAATCATAATAGGACACAAAATATTCAACGGCATTATCTGGGAAAAACCCTTTCATCTCCCCATAAAGTTGGGCAGCAAGGGTTTTATTTGGAGCAAGTATAAGAGCGGGCCTATTTGTTTCTTCAATTACTTTAGCCATAGTGAAGGTTTTACCTGATCCAGTAACACCTAATAAAACTTGATTAAACTCATTCTTCTTAGCGCCTTTTACTAGACTTTTAATAGCTTCAGGTTGGTCACCAGCTGGTTTAAAATCAGATTTAATTTTAAATTTCTTTCCACCTTCAAGTTTTCCACCAATTTTTGGATTTTTACTTTGAATATCTGTAATTAAATCTTGATAAGTATTTTCCATATATTAAATAAAGTAATAGAATATAAACAATTTTCAATGAGCATAATATCAAACAGTTTAAAAAGAATTAAACCTTCACCAACGATAGCAGTCACTCAGAAAGCAAGAGAATTGAAAACTGCAGGCAAAGATGTAATTGCTTTAGGCGCAGGTGAACCTGATTTTGATACACCTAATAATATAAAAAAGGCAGCAGTTAAAGCGATTAGAATAGGGGATACTAAATATACGCCAGTTGATGGAACACCCGCAATTAAAAACGCAGTAATTAAAAAGTTTAAAAGGGAAAATAACTTAACTTATACCTCAGACCAGATAACAGTAGGTACTGGTGGAAAACAAGTTTTGTATAATGCTTTTGTAGCAACATTAAATAAAGGTGATGAAGTTATTATTCCAGCTCCGTTTTGGGTATCGTATCCAGATATGGTTTTACTTGCTGGAGGTAAACCAAAATTTATTAAATGTGGGGAAGAAGATGGTTTTAAATTAACTCCATCAAAACTTAAGAAAGCAATTACTAAAAAAACAAAATGGATAATTTTAAATTCTCCTTCAAATCCAACTGGCGCAGCTTACACAAAAAAAGAAATTATCAATTTAGGAAAGATATTATTAAAAAATAAGAATATGTTTATCTTAAGTGACGATATTTATGAGCATGTAAAATTTGATAATTTTAAATTTTTTACAATAGCACAGATAAAAAAGCTTAAAGATAGAACACTTACCATGAATGGGGTAAGCAAGGCATATGCCATGACTGGTTGGAGAATTGGTTATGCAGCTGGTCCCAAAAATATCATAGCCGCAATAAGAAAAATCCAGTCGCAATCAACTTCTAATCCATCTTCTATAAGTCAGGCAGCTGCAGTTGAGGCTTTAAATGGAACTCAGAGTTTTATTAAAAAAAGAGCTAAATCTTTTTGTGACAGAAGAAATTTTGTTGTGAATTATTTAAATAGTATTCCAGGGATTACTTGCTTAATGCCAAAAGGCGCATTTTATGTTTTTCCAAGTTGTAAAGGCTTAATTGGAAAAAAAACAAAAATAAAAAATGACACAGATTTTGTACAAAAACTTCTTGAAAAACAGAATGTAGCTGTAGTCCAAGGTTCTGCATTTGGTCTTGATGGTTATTTTAGAATTTCATACGCAACTTCAATGAAAAAATTAAAAATTGCTATGAAAAGGATTAAGATTTTTTGTGAAAGTTTAGGCTAAATTTAGCCTAATTACTGATTTTGCTGCATCAATTACCGAAACTTCTGGTTCTATAAATTTCATTTGTAGAATCTCTTCAGCATATTTTGTATCTGTCTGCATTTTAAGACCTAAATCAGGAACTAAATTTTTTGCACTTGAATCTAAATAGCTAATAAGCTTTACCATAAAATTAGGTAATTCTTTCTTGGGAAGTTTCTTGGAATGACTTGGAATGTTTTCAGCCATTATTTTTGATAATTCAAGAATTGATCTAGTTTCAGATCCAATAATTAATCTTCTACCTTCAGCCTTTTTATTATTTAATGATAAAACATGTGCTTTGGCTATATCTTTAACATGGGATATCATCACTGAAAATTTTGGAGCAGCCGGATATTTGCCTTGAAGTAATTGTTTAACATATTCCATTGATGTGCAACTTTTTTCGTTCAAAAAGTCTCCTAAAACAAAACCAGGATTTATACATGTTAGTTTATTTTTAATACCTTTGCTTTCCATAAGTTCCCAAGCAGCTCTTTCAGCTCTAGTTTTAGATACAAAATAATCTGTTGTTTTGTCCCATTCTAAGTCAGTCCAATCATTTTCACCAAATGTATAAGGGTTTGTTCGGTTTGGTTTTCTATACATACAAACAATAGATGATGTTTTTACAATATGTTCTACATTTGCATTTATTCCTGCATTTAAAACTCTTAAAGTTCCATCTTTTGCAGCTGGAGTAAGAGATTCTCTGTCATTTGAAACTTTTAATGGGAAAGGAGAAGCAACATGAATTATGTATTTGCAACCTTCAGCGGCTTTATCCCACCCATAATCTTTTAATAAATCTAATTCTACAAAGGATAGGTTTTCTGTTGAAGCATTATTTTCCTCAAGTGTTTTTTTTGTTACTTTAACTGAATTAATATCTCTAACTGTTCCTAATACCTCATAACCAGAATTTAATAATTCTATAGCAACATGTTTTGCAATAAATCCGCTGATACCAGTCAGTAAGACCTTTTCACTCATATAATTTTAAAACTATTTTGATTTTCTTTTTTTCTCTAAGCCAAAAACAGGAGAATTTCTAAATCTCAGAACTAGTATAGCTATTGCTATTAGTACAATTGCTCCAGCTTCATAAAGCAATACTTCTGGATTTATTGATTTTCCTTGTAGTATAATAAATCTAGCAAGAGCTGTTATAGCAATAAACAATGGCAATGTTATTTGAATTGATTGACTCTCCCAAAATACTCTGACCATAGCTAAAACCTCTAAATAAAGAAATAGTAATAGCAAATCAGCTAAAGTGACTTTTTGAACTTCAATCATTTGATATATTTCTATACCAAACGCAATAACAGTAGCCCCAAGTATTATTACTAAAGCTAATAATTGAATTTGTTTTACGATATTCTCCATAAAATTATTTTATAAATGATATTTTATTAATTTGCAGCTAAATATTTCTCTGCCTCTAATGCAGCCATACAGCCCATTCCTGCTGCAGTTACTGCCTGCCTATAAATTTTATCTTTCACATCTCCAGCTGCGTAAACTCCTGGAATATTAGTCTCAGTAGAATCACTTTTAGTAATCAAATAACCTGTGCTATCCATTTCTAACTGATCTTTAAATAAAGATGTAGCAGGATCGTGTCCAATAGCTATAAATAACCCATCTATTTTTAATTCTGATGTTTCATTATTTTTAACATTTTTAATTTTTAATCCTTTTACATTTTTTGGATCTTCATCACCTATTACTTCTTCAACAATAGAGTCCCAAATAATCTCAATTTTTTTATTTTCCATTAATTTTTTTTGCAAAAGTTTTTCAGCTCTAAGTTCATCTCGTCTATGAATTAATTGTACTTTTGATGCGAATTTTGTAAGAAACATAGCCTCTTCTACTGCAGCATTTCCTCCACCAACAACTGCAACTGTTTTATCTTTGAAAAAAAAGCCATCACATGTTGCACAAGCTGATACTCCAAATCCCTTGAATTTTTGTTCAGATTCAATGTTTAACCATCTTGCTTGTGCTCCAGTAGAAATAATAATTGAGTCTGCAGTATATTTTTGTCCTCCATCACCAATTGCCTCAAACGGTTTAGATTTTAAATTTACTGATTGGATATGATCTTCAACTAAATCGGTTCCAACTGCCTTTGCCTGTTCCCTCATTTGTTCCATTAACCATGGTCCTTGAATAACATCTGCAAATCCAGGGTAGTTCTCAACATCAGTTGTTATAGTTAATTGACCACCTGGCTGCATACCTGCAACCAACATTGGTTTAAGCATAGCTCTCGCAGCATAAACAGCAGCAGTATAGCCAGCTGGCCCTGATCCAATTATTAACACTTTTGTATGTTTAGTTGGTTTTTCACTCATACAGGTCTATATAGTAAATAATGAGCAAATTAAAAGGTATATTATTGACTGAGGGCATGCACGGCATGCTTAGCCAAGTAGAAGGTTTGGCTAAAGCTCTTGATCTTGATTTTACTCACCACAAGGTTGAACTTAAAAGCTTATGGAGTTTAATTCCACCAAAATTCACACCAATTTCTCAAAATGTTTACAAAAAAATAAACTATTCAGATTTTGATATAATAATTTCCTGTGGAAGAAAAAGTATAATTCCATCAATCCATTTAAAAAGTATCTCAAACAAAAAAATTTTTAATATTCATATACAAGATCCAAAAATAAAATTTGATTATTTTGATTTTATTGTAGCACCCGAACATGACGGAATTAGTGGTTCAAATATAATTAATACTAAAGGTGCAATTCACTATCTTACAAAAGATGAAATACAGGAAAATAAGGATTACTTAAATTCATTTATAATAAAAGATAACAGAAAGATTTGGTGCCTAATTATGGGTGGACCAACCAAATACTATGATTATTCAACAAAAAATATGAAACATATTTTTTCAATTTTCTATAAGCTTTTAAAGAAAAAAGATTTTCAACTTGTCGTAATTCCATCAATGAGGACACCATTAAATACCATTCATTATGCAAAAGAATTTTTTGGTGAAAATCATACAGTTATAATGGATGTAGATAAAAAAGCCTACTTATCTGCTTTAGCCATTTCAGAGAACATTATAGTTACTTGTGACTCAAGCTCAATGATCTCTGAAGCTGCTTTAACAGGAAAACCTATTTATATTGCAAATATTTTGCCTAAAAAAAATGATATTCGGTTCCAAAGATTTCGAAATTTGTTTAGAGATTTAAATATTACTAGAAATCTTGGTGAAGATGTTGAAAATTGGAACTATCAAAGTCTTGATGAAACTAATAGGGTAGCAAAAATTATAAAAGAAAAAATTAATTATTAATGTCATTTTTAAAATCAATACTAAACGACTCAAAAAAATTTGATAATCCATTTGAGCATTGGGAATTAAATAAACCTCTAACAGATGATCAAATAAATGAGATATTAAGTGCAGATATATCTGACCCAGCAAAACATAACCTTAATTATGATGGAACCAGAGCTATTGATGGAGGTGAGGGAAAATTTAGAGAAGGAATTTCAGATGGTGGAAAAGCTTTAAAATTTCGATGTTTTGTAACTCATGAAAATACCAGAGAATTTCCAGGTCTCACAAATTTAATTAAAGAACTTCAAAGTAAAGAAACTCATCTAAAAATTTCTGAATTAATCAATAAAGATTTGTCTAATTCTTATGTAAGAGTTGAGGTTATATGTGATCGAGAAGGTTTTTGGCTGAAACCACATTGTGATATTAAGGAAAAACTTATGTCATGTTTATTATTCGTTAACAAACATAATGAAAGTGAGGAACTTGGCACAGATTTTTATGATAGTGATTTAAAGCTAATTAAAACATTACCTTATAAAGATAATTATGGATATTTTTTTTCTAGTGGACTCAATACTTGGCATGGAATGGAAAAGAAAGAAATAATTAAAGAGAGAAGGTGTTTACAAGTAAATTATGTGACTTTCAAAACCGATTGGAAAGTTGAAAATTAATCCTCCCAATCAAATCTAGGAAATGTATCAAATACTTTAAAAATTCCCTCAGACCAGGTGTTGCAGACTTTAGAATAATCTTCATCGTTTAAACTTAAACATTTTAATGACGCTAATTTATTTTCATCTTTTTTGTAAATTGCAAAATCAATGGGAGGACCCACAGTTAAGTCACTTTTTAAAGTAGAGTCCATAGAAATTAGTGCGCACCTTGATGCATCTCCAATTGATACATCTGGTTTAATCACTCTATCAAGAATTGGTTTGCCATACTTAACCTCACCAATCACGAGATAAGGTTTACTGTCTGCTGGTCTTATATAGTTTCCCTGAGGATATATAAGGTATAGCTCTGGCTTTTGTCCTTTTATTTGACCACCTATTATAAAAGTTGAACCTAAAAGCACATCGTCAGTATTTATTCCTTGAGGAGATGAGTGTTTTATATTTAGACTTCCCACATAAGATGCAATTTGTTCAAAGTCTTTACATATATTTAAATTAAGTATTCCTGATGAGCTTTTTAAATCCTTCTCTACAGATTTGTAAACAGCTTGTGATGTTCCTAAATTACCAGATGTTACCATTACAATTGTTCTATCACCAATATCATGAGTAAACATTTTTGAATAAATATTTACATTATCTAAACCTGCATTAGTTCTCGAGTCTGATGCGAAGACCAACCCTTCATTTGTTTTTATTCCAATACAGTATGTCATAAGCGATTTTTATTTAAAAATGATATAATTATCAAATATTTTATGTCATAGCAGCTATTTGTATTTAGCAATTGTTTTGCAATTTTTTTTATCAAAAATTGTCGAATGTCTGTTTCTCTGTGGAAAAATTATGACTCAAAATCTGCATATGATGGATATTTGACAGAAGAAAATAAAATTAGAAAACATGCTAGAATAATGACTGGCATATTAGAAAGACATGGAACAAAAAAACTTCAGGAAATTGAAAAAAATTGTCAAAGCACCATAAGTGCAAGAGGTATTAATTTTAGGGTTTATGCTGCAAACAATAGAGCAGAGGAAAAAAAATGGCCGTTAGATATCATACCAAGAATTATTCCAAAATCTCAATGGAATAAAATATCTAGAGGTTTAATTCAAAGGGTAAAAGCATTAAATTTATTTATAGATGATGTTTATAATAAAAAAAAAATTTTTAAGGATAAAGTTGTACCAAAAGAATTAATATTTAATTCACCTTATTATTTAAAAGAATGTGAAGGTTTTTCTCCAAAGTATAAAGCTTGGGCAAATATATCAGGAATTGATTTAATAAGAAATATTAATGGGGAATACTTAGTTCTTGAAGATAATTTACGTGTCCCATCTGGGGTATCTTATATGTTGGAAAATAGAATGGTAATGAGGGATGTATTTCCCGAATTATTTACTCGATATAAAGTATCTTCTATCCACCAGTATTCTAATAAACTTTATCAAAGTATGGTTGAGTGCATACCAAAAAAAACTGACAATCCTCATATGGTTGTTTTGACACCAGGCATTTACAATTCGGCTTATTTTGAACATTCATTTTTAGCTCAACAAATGGGAATAGCTTTGGTCGAGGGTAAAGATTTATTTGTTGAAAATGATTTTGTTTATATGAAAACAGTTAAAGGAAAATTAAAAGTTGATTGTATATATAGAAGATTAGATGATACTTTTCTTGATCCAAAAGTATTTAATAAAGAGTCACTCATCGGAGTTCCTGGTTTATTTAAATGTTGGAAAAAGGGAAATGTTGGCATTATTAACGCTCTTGGAACTGGAGTTGCAGATGATAAGGCTGTTTATTCTTATGTTAATAAAATGATTGTCTATTATTTAGGTGAGCAACCTAAACTTAACCAAGTAGAAACATTTTTGTGTGAAAACAAAGTTCACAGGCAACATGTAATTGAAAATATAGCTAAGCTTGTTGTTAAACCAGCAAATGCCTCAGGTGGATATGGAATAATGATTGGTCCTAAGGCACCAAAAAAAGAGCGAGATGAGATGGTAAAAAAAATTAAAAAAAATCCTCGAGATTTTGTTGCTCAACCTTTAGAAATATTATCAACAATACCAACTATTTGTGAAAATGGTATTGAACCAAGACATTTAGATTTAAGGCCTTTTATATTAACTGGTAAAACTTCTTATGTTACGACTGGGGGTCTTACAAGAGTTGCTTTGAGAAAAGGAAGTACCATAGTAAATAGTTCTCAAGGAGGTGGGTCTAAAGATACAATGGTTGTGGATGCTTAGTTTTCTTGAAGAGCTTTAACTTTAAGTTTTTTCGTCTTCAGAGCATTGATTGCTTCTAAAAATGAATATGCAGTAGACATATTAGTGCAATAGGGAATTTTATTAGCTAAAGTTCCCCTTCTTAGTGCTCTTGCATCACTAATTCTATTTTCACTATTTCCGCCACCAGTATTAATTACCAATGAGATTTTTTTTGAATTAAGTACATCTACTATATGAGGTTTACCACTACTAACTTTATTAATTTTTCTGCATTTCATACCATTCTTAATTAAAATATCTGCAGTTCCTTTAGTTGCCGATAGAGTAAATCCAAGTTTTAATAATCTCTGTGCAACGCCAACAATTTCTTGTTTATGAGAGTCTTTAACTGATAAAAATGCTAAACCTTTTGTAGGTAATGAATTTGCCGCAGCTATTTGACTTTTGGCTATTGCCATACCAAAGTCATCATCAAACCCCATCACTTCTCCAGTAGATTTCATTTCTGGTCCAAGCAATAGATCGCTATCAGGAAATTTATTGAATGGAAATACTGCTTCTTTGACTGCAAATTTTTTATTAGTTTTATATTTTAATTTGTACTTTGAAAGTTTTTCTCCAGCCATTATTCTCGATGCAATTTTAGCTAGCGGAACACCGTTAGCTTTTGAGACGAATGGAACCGTTCTGCTTGCTCTTGGGTTTACTTCTATTACAAATATTTCATCCTTTTTTATTGCAAATTGAATATTTAAAAGCCCTTTAACTTTTAGTGCTAATGCTAATTTTCTAGTTTGGATTTTAATTTCTTTTAAAAGATTATCTTTGATTGATACTGGAGGTAAACAACATGCTGAGTCCCCAGAATGAACTCCTGCTTCTTCAATATGTTGCATTATACCTGCAACATAAACATCTTTTCCATCAGAGATAGCATCAACATCAACTTCCATTGCATGATCTATAAATTTATCAATTAAAATTGGATTTTGCTCTGAAGCTCTGAAAGCCTCATTTACAAATTTTTTAAGTTGGCTTTTATCATGAACTATTTCCATTGCTCTTCCACCCAAAACATACGAGGGTCTCACAACAACTGGAAGACCAATTTTTTCACTTATTTTAATTGCTTGATCAAACTTGTTAGCAATACCACTTTTTGCTTGTTTTAAATTCAGTTTGTTTAATAGATCTCTGAAACGATCTCTATCCTCTGCTAAATCAATTGAACCATATTGAGTACCAAGTATTGGTAATTTGTTTTCATGCAAAAATTTTGCTAATTTAATTGGAGTTTGACCTCCAAATTGAGCAATAACTCCAATCAAATTTCCTTTTGATTTTTCTTTTAGAATAATATTTTGAACATATTCCTCTATAAGAGGCTCAAAGTATAATCTATCACTTGTATCATAATCTGTCGAAACAGTTTCTGGATTGCAATTTACCATAATTGTTTCAAATCCAGCTTCCTTTAGAGAAAAACTTGCCTGACAACAGCAATAATCAAATTCTATTCCTTGACCAATTCTATTTGGACCTCCTCCAAGTATAATTATTTTTTGTTTATTGCTAGGATCGGCCTCACACTCAGTATTTAGTGAAAAATTTCTCTGATATGTTGAATACATATACGGAGTAAAAGATTTAAATTCTGCTGCACAAGTGTCTACTTTTTTAAATACAGGCAAAACTTTAAGAGCAACTCTTTTAGATCTAACTATTTTTTCTTTAATTCCTGCAAGTTGTGATATTTTTTTATCTGAAAAACCAATGGATTTAATTCTATTAAACTCATTGTATTTTTTTGGAATTCCTTTCTGAATTATATTTTTTTCTTCATCAACAAGATCTTTGATTTGATTAAGAAACCAAGGATCAACTTTTGAAAGTTTATATATTGTGTTTAATGGAATATTTTTCCTAAAAGCTTCACCAATTAATAGTAGTCTATTTGGAATACTAACTTTTAAATTTTTTAAGATCTCTTTTTTTGAATAATTAAAAAAACTATCTAATCCAGATAACCCAGTTTCTAATGAAACTAAAGCTTTTTGGAATGATTCTTTAAAATTTCTACCAATTGCCATTGCCTCGCCAACCGATCTCATTGAAGTTCCAAGTACAGCTTTGGTGTCAGAAAATTTCTCAAATGTAAATCTAGGTATTTTTGTAACTACATAATCAATTGTTGGTTCAAATGAAGCTGGCGTTACCTTTGTAATTTCATTTTTTAATTCGTCAAGAGTATATCCAACTGCAAGTTTAGCAGCTACTTTTGCGATTGGAAAACCTGTGGCTTTAGATGCAAGAGCTGACGATCTTGATACCCTAGGGTTCATCTCAATTATAACCATTCTTCCATTTCTAGGGTTAATTGCAAACTGCACATTTGACCCTCCCGTCTCAACCCCAATTTTTCTCAAACAAGCAATAGAGGCATTTCTCATGACTTGGTATTCTTTATCAGTGAGCGTTAAAGCTGGAGCGACAGTAATTGAGTCTCCAGTATGTATTCCCATTGGATCAACATTTTCTATTGAACAAATAATTATACAGTTGTCATTTTTGTCTCTTACAACCTCCATCTCAAACTCTTTCCACCCTTCTAAAGATTCTTCAATTAAAACTTGATTTTGAGGCGACTCATTCATTCCATTTCTAACAAGTTTAAAGAATTCTTTTTTACTTTTTGCTATTCCTCCACCTAATCCACCCAATGTGAATGAAGGTCTTATGATTGCAGGTAAACCAATTTCTTTTAAACATGTTGAGGCGTCTTTGAAATTATTTATGATCCTAGACTTTGGTAAATCTAAACCAATGTCAGACATATTTTTTCTAAATTTTTTACGGTCCTCAGCGTTTTCAATTGCTTTTGACTTTGCTCCTATTAGTTCAATTTTATATTTTTTAAGAAGACCTGCTTTTTCTGCACTAATTGCTAAATTTAAAGCGGTCTGCCCGCCCATAGTAGGAAGAATTGCATTAGGCTTTTCTTTTTTGATTACTTCTTCAAGGACAGCAATTGTAATAGGTTCTATATAAGTTTTATCAGCAACTCCAGGATCTGTCATTATAGTTGCAGGATTTGAATTTATTAATACTACCTCAAAACCTTCATCTTTAAGAGCCTTACATGCTTGTGTACCAGAGTAATCAAATTCACATGCTTGTCCAATTATTATTGGGCCTGCACCAATTACTAATATTTTTTTAATGTCTTTTCTTTTGGGCATATTTTTTTACATCTTGAATAAAACTTTTAAATAAATATTGACTATCCTGTGGTCCTGGATTTGCTTCAGGATGGTATTGAACTGAAAAAACAGGTCTACTTTTTAATCTTATTCCTTCAATAGTATTATCAAAAAGTGACTTATGAGTAATTTGAATTTTTTTGGATAAGCTTTTTTCTATTACAACGAAACCGTGATTTTGGCTTGTAATCTCAACTTTGTTATTAATTAAATTTTTTACAGGATGATTTGCTCCCCTATGACCTAACTTCATTTTTTTTGTTTTGGCATTTAACGCTAAAGCTAAAATTTGATGGCCCAAGCAGATACCAAAGATTGGATAATTCCGCTTTATTAATTTTTGTATGGTTTTAATTGCATATTTACCGGTTGCTGCTGGGTCACCTGGACCATTTGATAAAAAAATTCCATCTGGTTTTAATTTTGAAATCTCTTCCGCGGTTGTCTTACAAGAAACTACTTTTACATCACAATTATAATCAGAAAAATATCTTAAAATATTTTTTTTAATTCCATAATCAATTGCAACTATCTTAAAAATTTTTTTGGAATTTTTTTTATACCCAGTCTCTTTTCTCCAAGTTTTAAAACCTTTCCATGAGTATGTTTTTTTTGTTGAAACTTCTTTTGCAAGATCTAAGCCATTTAGCCCAGGCCATTTAATTGAATTATTAATTAATTTTTTAATATTAAATATACCTTTTTTATTATTTGATATCGTTCCTTTTGGAGCACCTTTATCACGTATAAAATTTGTTAAGCTTCTTGTATCTAATCCAGTCAATCCAACTATTTTGTTTTTTTTTAGCCATTCGTCTAAGGTTTTTAAAGCTCTGTAATTTGAGGGAGAAGTAATCTCAGAATTAAATATTGCACCTCTTGTCCAAATTTTATCAGACTCTAAATCTTCATTATTAGTTCCAACATTTCCAATATGAGGAAATGTAAAGTTAATAATTTGACCAGCGTACGAAGGGTCAGATATAATCTCTTGGTATCCAGTTAAAGAAGTGTTAAAACAAACTTCTCCAGTTGCTGAACCTTGATATCCAAGACCAACACCCTTAAAAACTGTCTTGTTGTCTAAAACTAAAATACCTGTGGGAAATTGATGTTTAATTGCAATTTTATTTTTTTGTTTTTTGTTCAATTACAACTCATGAGTTAAAGGTCTATACAATAAAACCTTTTTTTGCGCAACACATCTAATGTATATTTTGTAAAAAAAATTTTTTTTCTTTTTGAAGAATTTTTTTGATGCGATAAAATTATACTATGAGCTTAAGAGAAAAAATAGGAACAGACTATAAAAGTGCTTTAAAAGCGAAGGATAAAAATAAAATATCAACTTATAGGTTAATTTTATCAGGTATTAAGGATTTGGATATTAGCAACAGATCTCAAGCTGATAAAAAAGAAACTGATGACGAGGACGTTAAAAAGCTTTTAAAAAAAATGATAAAGCAAAGAACCGAATCAATAGAAATGTACAAAAAAAACAATAGAAATGATCTTCAAGAAGTAGAAGAGAAAGAAGTGGAAATAATTAGTCAATATTTACCTAAACAACTTGGCGATGAAGATACTAGGAAGTTATGTTCTGAGATTATTAATTCCACTGGAGCAAGATCAATTAAAGATATGGGCAAAGTGATGGGTGAGTTAAAAAAAAATAATGCTGATAGCATTGATTTCTCTAAAGCTGGAGCAATGATAAAAGAATTGCTAAACCAAAAATGAAGTATCCAAAAGAATATCTAGAGGAAATAAAAACAAGATTAAAAGTTTCAACAGTTGTGTCTAAAACCGTAAATTTAAAAAAAAGAGGTAAAGAATATGTTGGATTATCTCCGTTCAAAACTGAAAAGACTCCCTCATTTACTGTAAACGATGAAAAAGAGTTTTATCATTGTTTTAGCACTGCAGAACATGGCAACATATTTGATTTTGTAATGAAAACACAAAACTTAAAATTTGGAGAAGCTGTAAAGTCACTTGCAAATCTTGCGGGAATGAGACCTTATACTTTTTCAAAGGAAGATGAGATAAGAGAAGAAAAATGGAAAAACTATAAGTCTATATTTAATAAATATGTAGATCATTACCATGATCAATTATTAAAAAATCCCATTTCTACTGAGGCGAAAGAGTATCTAAAAAAAAGAGGTTTAACTTTAGAAGAAGTTAAAAAATTTAAAATTGGGTTTGAAACTAATGATTTAAATTTTCAAGAAAATATTTTTAATGAATTTGAAGAAAATCAAATTAAGGATACTGGTCTATTTTATTTTGACGATAACAAAAAAAAATATGTATCAAGATTTAGAGACAGGGTCTTATTTCCAATTAAGAATATTTCAGGCGATCCAATTGCAGTTGGTGGCAGAATATTAAAAGAAAGTAAATATTTTGCAAAATATATTAATTCTCCTGAAACTCCATTCTTTAAAAAAGGATCAAATCTGTTTAATCTAGATTTTGCCCGTAAACTCTCTAATAACTTAAATAATATATTCTTAGTTGAAGGTTATATGGACGTAATTGGATTAAATAAAAACAAAATCGATAATGTTGTCGCCAATTTAGGTACTTCCTTAACAACAAGACAAATTCTAACTTTAAACCAATTTTTTCATGAGATAGTAATATGCTTCGATGGAGATGAGAGTGGTTATAAAGCAGCTTTAAGAGCGGCAGAAAATTCTATTATTGAATTAAAGCCTGAAAAAAAAATTTCCTTTTTATTTTTACCTGACAAACATGATCCAGACAGTTTTGTAAACAAGAATGGAAAAGATTTTTTTTTACAATTTACTAAAAATAATTCAGTTTCTATTCATAAGTTTATATTTGAGCATTATTTTAAAAAAATGGATGACAGTCCATCCTCTAGGGCAGTTTTTGAAAAAAGGTTAAGGTCAATATCATCAACTATAAAGGATGAATTCATCAGAAAATATGTACTTGAATATTTTTTAGAGAAAATTTCAGAACTCACCCCAAATATCAACTTAAAATATAAAAAAGCTTTTTCAAAATCCCCTAAATCGCTTAAATCGACGCAAAATTATTATAATGAAACTAAATCTTTTAAAGCTGTTGATATTAAAGAATTTTCATTTTTGTATATTTTATTAAAAAAACCTAAATTAATAAAAGAAAATTTTAATATAATCGAAAATGTCAAATTATTTAGTAACGAAAATAAATTGCTGTTCAGTGAAATTTTGAATCAATCTAAAAATTTTAAGATTACAGATATTGAATATATTAATATCGACCACAACCTAATAGAGAGAGTAAATAAATATGCCTCTATCAAACACATAATTACTAAAAATTTTAATGATGATGAAAAAATAATTGAAATTTTATCAGAGTTGGTAAGAGATTTGAAAAACTATGAGTTGGAAATAAGAATAGAAGAACTAGAATCAAGATTTTCCAAAGATTTGAGTGAAGTAACATTTAATGAGCTAAAAGAGCTTAAAAAACTACAAAAAATCAATTAAATTATCTTCAGAATCCAATAGATTTTTTTAATTTTGGCATTATATACATTCTGAACTTTTTAATTGTGGAACGTATAATTACAAAATCATTTGCAAGATTAATGGGCAGAGGTGTCCATAGAGGTTTTATAACCCACGAAGAATTAAATAAATCTCTTGGAAAAAGAAATTTATCTAACGAAAATCTAGAACAAGCTTTTATTCATATATTAGATGAAAAAATAATATTAGTAGAAAAAAAAGCAGATTTCAAAGTTCTTAGGAAAAAAGATAATAATTCAAAAGAAGAGGGAAAATCAATCGAGAAAAGTGATGATCCAATAAGAATGTATCTTAGAGAAATGGGTGGTGTTGAACTACTCTCTAGAGAAGGTGAAATTGCAATTGCAAAAAGAATTGAAGCGGGAAAAGATGTAATGTTAAACGCATTATCCCAAAGTCCTATAACTGCCCAACAATTTTTTGATTGGAATACAAAACTTCAAAATGATGAAATATTAGTAAGAGAAATAATTGATATCGATACTAATTATATGGAAGATGAGGAAACTGGTCAAAGTGCTAAACAAAAAAAATCAGATGAAGCTAGCAATTCTCAAAGTAACAGTGATGATTCTGCCAATAATGCAGACGATGATGAATTTAATCCAACACTTGCAGCCATGGAGAGTGAAATCAAACCTAAAGTTTTGCAAACTGTCTATAACCTGACTAAAGAATATAATAAGCTAGTAAAATATCAAAAAGAAAAGTTAGAATGTTTATTAAATCAAAAAGAATTTTCATCTTCAAAAGAAAAAAATTATAAAAAAATCGTAGATGATATCTTGCAAAATATAAAAACATTACAATTATCACCCTCGGTGTTAGAGGAGCTGGTTCAAAAACACTATGTTGAAAATAAAAAAATAATATCCTTAGAAGGAAATTTATTAAGACTTGCTTTAAACGAAAAAATTTCTAGAGATGAGTTTATTAAATTTTATGTTGGTAATGAGATCAATCCAAATCTAAAAACTTTTTTGGATACCAATGAAGTATGGAGAAAATTCTTTCAAAAATATAAAACGGAATTTAAAAATATTAGAGATAGATTAATTGAAATAAGTAATAAACTTGGTATTTCAGTGACCGATTATAAGCTAATGGTCAGTAGAATTCAAAAAGGCGAAAAAGAGTCACGAATTGCAAAAAAAGAAATGGTTGAAGCTAATTTAAGACTAGTAATTTCAATCGCAAAAAAATACACAAACAGAGGACTACAATTCCTAGATTTAATTCAAGAAGGTAACATAGGCTTGATGAAAGCTGTTGATAAATTTGAGTATAGACGTGGATATAAATTTTCTACTTATGCAACATGGTGGATCAGACAAGCCATAACTAGATCAATCGCAGATCAAGCAAGAACGATTAGAATCCCAGTTCATATGATAGAAACAATAAATAAAATTGTGAGAACTCAGAGATTAATTTTGAGTGAGTTTGGCAGAGAAGCGACCCCAGAAGAACTAGCAAAGAAACTTAGAATGCCTTTAGAAAAAGTCAGAAAAGTTTTAAAAATTTCAAAAGAACCTGTATCGTTAGAAAAACCTGTTGGAGATGAAGAAGACAGTAGTTTGGGCGACTTTATAGAAGATACCAAAGCATTAGCTCCTTTAGAGCAAGCTATTAAATCTAATTTAAGTGAGGCTACTACAAAAATACTATCAACACTGACTCCTAGAGAAGAGAGAGTATTAAGAATGAGATTTGGAGTGGGCATGAATACTGATCATACGTTAGAAGAAGTTGGATTACAGTTTTCAGTAACTAGAGAGAGAATTCGTCAGATTGAAGCAAAAGCACTTAGAAAACTTAAGCATCCAAGCAGGTCTAAACAACTCAAAAGTTTCTTAGAAAGCTAAGAGGGCCGTTAGCTCATTAGTAGAGTACTGCATTGACATTGCAGGGGTAGTTGGAGCGTAACCAACACGGCCCACCAACACTTTCGTAATTAGTTTAAAATCTTTGGAAATTAGTTAAGATGTCTAATATGAATACAAAATTTAATAATAATATTAAAATTAATTCAAACCGAAGCTTTGGAATAGTATTTTTTATATTATTTTTATTAATTTCTTTTTATCCGTTATTAAATGGTGAAAATATAAGAGTTTGGTCATTAATAATATCATTAATTTTTCTTGTTTTAGGAATTTTTAATTCGAAAATTTTATCACCTCTAAACAGGACATGGTTTAAATTTGGAATTTTTCTAGGAAAAATAGTTTCTCCAATTATTATGGGAATAATATTCTTTGCAGTTGTTACACCCACAGGTATAGTGATGAGATTATTTAAAAAAGATTTATTAAACTTAAAACTAAATAACAACAAGTCATATTGGATGAAAAAAACGGACGTAAAAAGTAAAATGAAGAATCAGTTTTAAATATGAGTTTTTTAAAAGAATTCTGGGAATTTTTAAGAATAAGAAAGAAATATTGGTTAATTCCAATTTTAGTTGTCCTTGTTTTATTTGGAGGCATTATTGTATTGAGCCAAGGTAGTGCTGTGGCACCATTTATCTACACTATTTTTTAAGTGAAATCTATTCTAGGTATATCAGCTTTTTATCATGATAGTGCAGCGACACTTATAATTGATGGTAAAATAATTGCAGCAGCGCAAGAAGAGAGGTTCACAAGAATTAAACACGACTCAAATTATCCATTCAATGCAATTGAATTTGTCCTGAAATATGCAAATTTAAAACTTCAGAATATTGATCATATTGTATTTTATGAAAAACCATTTTTAAAATTTGAGAGATTGCTTGAAACTTATGTTGCTTTTGCACCTCATGGTTTTCAATCATTTTGTAAAGCAATGCCAATTTGGCTTAAGGAAAAACTATTTCAAAAGAAATTAATCTTTAATAAACTAAAATCTCACGACGAAAAATTTGACAACGAAGATAAAATTTATTTTTCAGATCATCACCTAAGTCATGCAGCAAGTGCTTTTTTCCCTTCGCCTTTTGAAGAATCAATCATTTTAACAGCAGATGGAGTTGGTGAATGGGCTACAACAACTGTTGCGATTGGAAAAGGAAATAATCTTGAAATTAAAAAAGAAATTCATTTTCCCCATTCTCTGGGGTTATTATATTCTGCATTTACATACTACACAGGATTTAAAGTTAATAGTGGAGAATATAAGTTAATGGGATTAGCACCATACGGTAAACCTATTTATGAAAATAAAATACTTAATCACTTGATAGACGTTAAAGAAGATGGATCGTTTAGATTAAATCAAAAATTTTTTAATTATGCCACAGGTCTTACTATGACTAATAATAATTTTGATAGTTTATTTGGTCAAAAAGCTCGTGACGCAACAAAAGATAACCTTACGCAATTTCATATGGATATAGCAGCATCAATTCAAAAAGTTACAGAAGATATTGTGATCAAAATCACTAAATCAATTAAAGATGAATATAAAATTAATAATTTATGTTTAGCTGGAGGAGTAGCTCTTAATTGTGTAGCAAATGGTAAAATTTTAAAACAAAAAATTTTTGATAATATTTGGGTTCAGCCAGCCGCTGGAGATGCTGGTGGTTCATTGGGAGCGGCTCTAGCACTATGGCACATAGAGCAAAAAAATCCGAGGAAAGTAATGTCATGTGATGATATGCAGGGCTCATTTTTGGGTCCAAAATATAATCAAAAAGAAATAGAAGAAGAATTAAGTAATCTTGGTGCAAATTTTAAAATTTTAAATGAGGATGATTTAATTGAACAAACTGCTCATGATCTATCTCTCGGAGAAGCCGTTGGGTGGTTTCAAGGAAGAATGGAGTTTGGACCCAGGGCATTAGGTGCTAGATCTATTTTAGGAGACCCTAGATCCTCAGAAATGCAAAAAAATTTAAATTTAAAAATAAAATTCAGAGAGAGTTTTAGGCCATTTGCTCCCTCAATTTTATGGGAGGATTTAAAAGAATGGTTTGATATTGAAGTTGATAGTCCTTATATGCTTATGGTTGCAAAAATTAAAGACAATAAAATAATCTCCATGAACAAGGATCAGGAAAAACTTTTTGGCATAGATAAATTAAATGTAAAACGATCAGAAATACCAGCAGTAACGCATGTTGATTATTCTGCTAGAATTCAAACTGTTCATAAAGATACAAATAAGAGATATTTCAAACTTTTGAATAAGTTTAAGGAAAAAACTAACTGCCCAGTGCTAGTAAATACTTCATTCAATGTTCGTGGAGAACCTATAGTTAATACTCCAGTCGATGCCTTTAATTGTTTTATGGGTAACGAATTAGATAAGTTAGTAATAGGAAATTGTTATCTAGAAAAAGCAAAGCAAAATAAATCTTTAATTAAAGACTACAAAAATAAATTTGAGAATGATTAGTATGATTGATTATAGATTTAAATTTTTTAAGTGATTAATTTGCTCAATAATTTACCAACTATTTTATAAATAGATGCATAGTTTGTTCCCAAGAATTTAATATACAAGTATTGATAAATATTTCCAGAAATCATAAAAATTGTATTTAATATCAATTATCTTTTTATCCATAACTAATGAATTTTATTTTTTATATCTACAGCAAATTTATGATTAATGTGTTTAAAATATTTATCTGCTATAAGCTGAGCTGTATTGCTATCTGTATGAATTGTGTCTATAAATTTTAATTCATCATAAAAGTTAAAAAAGTTAATACCATCAATGCTTATCTCTTTAAAATTTTTATTTATTTCGTCCATATTTAACATAGCTATCTTTTGAAATTGTTGGGGTATATTTCCATGCATGCTTGGACCTTTAGAATTATAAGCTTGCAATCCTATAATTAAATTTGCATTAACACTTTCAACAATATTTTTAAAATTTATATAATTTTTTTTAGCGACAGAAAAAAATAATTCTGGATTGAAATTTTTAATTGTTTCGTCATTTACTATTTCTCTATCTGTTTTAATTTTTTTTCCATACATTGCATTTTTCCATTGTTCTTGTCCTATAAAATAAAAAAGTCCAATTTTAAAAAAATTTTTAGGTACAAAAATAGAATATAAAGAATCATTGTAACCAGAATGACTAATAACAATGTCAGGTTCCAATAAAATTCCAAAGTTAGTAATGCTTTGAATTTCGTTTAAAATTGTATATGAATTCATACACAAGTTGATTACATCTATTTTATTTGAATTATAAAATTTTCTAAAATTATTTTCTAATAATTCCGCTATTGTTACTTTATGACTGAAACCAGCACATTCTGATCCTCCAGTCATAATTATCTTAAAATTGTTATTTTTATTAAAGTAATAATTTTTTTTATTTCTATAACCAAAATAGTCTAATTCAAATTTATACTTATTTGAGTGGACGCCGGTATATTCAGTAAATGGGTGGTACAAATAACCATTTCCTTTTATATCATCCTCTAAAAAGGGATTGTCAAAAAAATAATTTTCTTTATTTATTTTAATTTTATTGTTTAAATAAATTTCAAATTCGTCTAAAGATAATTTTTCAGTTTTTTTCATATTTTTAAATCGATTTATAAGATTTATAAAACTAGGTAAGTTTGGTAATGATAGGAAATAATTCTTATTAATCTGCTTTTCTGATAAAAAAGCTAAATATCCCATGAAAATTTCAGATAATAAAATTATCGTCACTAATGTAATTATGATTTTTTTCATTATTATATTTGATTATAATTTTAATTTTATAAAGACTGCAATATAAAACTAATCTAAAGTTCATTAAAAACTAAATTTTTATATATTAAAAAAACATGAAAAAAACACACGTATTTATTGTAGTAATTATAATTATAACTATAATTTTATTGGAGATAATAACTGGCTATATTCAATATCAATATTTTTTAAAAACTTCATTAGGATATTTTATGCCAGTTTTACTTAAATTAATAAATTTTTTGTTTTAATAAATGTTTTAAACTTAAACATTGTGTAAATTGTTTAAAAATCTTTGAAATGAAATAAATTGAAATAGTTTTTATAATTTTATTAAATATTAATAAATTTTATTCTTGCCTTGAATGAAAATCAAAAAGGAAGTAATAACATTGAGGCTTGATTAACTTTTTGAATGGTATAAAACCTTGATTTATCAAAGGGCCTGTAGCTCAGTTGGTTAGAGCAGTACACTCATAATGTATTGGTCCCAGGTTCGAGTCCTGGCGGGCCCACCATAACTTGTTAAATTATTATATAAATTTTTTTATATAAATAATTAATTTAAATTATTACAATCTTATTTAAATGAATGTTTATTAAGCAAATTATGAAGGGTCTATCAATAATAATTCCAATATTTAAAGAAAAAGATAATTTTAAGATTTTAGTAGAGAAAATTTATATTAATTTAAAAAAAATTAAAATTTATGAAAAAAATCATGAAGTAATATTTATCGATGATAATTCTAATGACGGCGTTGATTTAATTTATAGCAAAATTAAAAAAAAATATTTTGGTCTCAAACTTCTTATACGTAAAGCGAAAACTAAAGATTTATCACAATCTTGTATATATGGATTTAAAAAATCAAAATTTGATAAAATACTTGTTATGGATGGAGATTTACAACATGATCCAAATTATATACCAAAATTTATCAAAAAAATGATGTTAGAAAACTACGATTTTATAATTGGATCTAGAGATTTTAAAAATAGAGAAAGTGTAAGACTTAGTTTCATAAGGTATTTTTTGTCAAAATTTTTGATTATATTTTTCAATACTTTATTAGGTAAAAAAACTAGCGATCCTATGTCTGGTTTTTTTCTTTTTAAGAAAGAAATTTTCACTAAGTCAAAAAAAAAATTATTTGGAAAAGGATTTAAAATTTTAGCAGATTTATTATATGTTTCTAATAATTCATTAAAAACACATGATATTAACATAATTTTCAAATCTCGTAAAAAAAATTCAAGCAAGATCAGTATAAGTGTGATTTTTTATATTTTAAAATTTATAATATTAAAATTTATTAAATCATCTAGATAAAATTTATTTTTTCAATTAGAATTTATTTTTAAAGATTTCTTTAATTATAAATTTAATATAGACTATGAACTTAAATTAAATAGAATTAAAATTGAATATTTTAAAAGATAAATTTTACCTTCCAACTATTTTTTTATTCTTTGTAAGTTTTATTTGGTTTTCAAAAATATTTTATATTTGGGATCATGATACAGGATTATGGTATCTAATATCTAATCATTTTAATAAAGATTATGTTCCTTACAGTAATGAATTTGACAATAAAGGTCCCCTATTTTTTTTGTTTATAAAACTTGTCTCAACCATAATAGGTTATGGGGTTTATCAAGCTTATGTTCTCTACTCGTTAACAATTTTCTTATTTTTCTTAATATTACTCTATCTGCTTAACAAAAAAAATCTGAACTACCAAGTTTTCTGGTTACTAATTCTATCTTTTTCTTCAATATTTTTTTTAAGAAAGCCACATATTGTATTTATTCTATTTTATTATTCTTTTTTTATTCCTTTTATTTACTGTTTAATAAATTCAATAGTAAAAAAAAATTCTAATTATTTATTTTTATCTGTAATTTTTTTTTCACTATCTTCGATAATTTTGATTGATGTATATTTATACTCACTAATTTTAATATTAACTCATATATACATTTTTTTATTTAATAAAAAAAAAATATCAGAATTTATACTGTATGCTTTTTTATACTTTTTGGTTTTTTTAATTATTAATTATCTCCCAAAAATATATTATGGTTATGATTTTGAGGACTTTTTTTTATCTTATTTTTTATACAATCAGAGTAGTCCTTCATCCGGACCGGTTAACAGTATACAATTTGCTTATTTTTTAATTTTAACATTAATACTTCCCTTATTTATCATAACAATATTCTATTCAAAATTTTTAAGTGTATTATTTAAAAGATTCGATTATTTTATAATTGCATTATTTATTTTAATAACAATATTTAAATATTTTTATTTTTCTGATGGTTCAGGAGGAAGATACTTACTATACTTATATATACCACTTATATATTTTATAATTCATTTCTCTGAATTTATAAAAGTTAATAAAATAATATTATTTTTTTCAGTAATTATTATGATTCTTGTACATGGAAAAAACCTAGCACCTCCTATTCTGAAAAATATTGTTCAACATAAATGTTTTATTAATTTTTTCTGCGATGCACCATCATATGCAAATCTTTTTAAAGGAACTGTAGATTACTTAAATAAAAATAAGGACAAAAAATATTATTTTGTAGATATAAATTCATGGATATTGGTAATTACAAATTCAGACTTTCATGGTGTAGTCAATAATTATTACATTTATTCATGCAAAAGTGGAAATTGTACTCATAAAATTGAAAATAATGAACCTTTTGAAACAGATGGTTTGCTTGAAGCGCATAATAAATTTATAAGTGGCAATTATGGAAGTTTTGTAATTTATGATTGGGGTTTTATTAGAAATACAGAGCAATTAAGTAAATATTGGAGACAAATTAAAAAAATTGAGAAATCACAAAAATCTTTAGGTCATTTTTATTTATCTGAAATAAAAATAATACAAAACTAAAATTATTTCTAGTCTTATCAAAATATCAAGGTGATATGCTATTTTATTATAAATTCTTCTAAAGATTTAAATAGGTAATTAATATCATTGTTGTTATTTTGTAGTATCGATTTGAATTCCTCTTTTTGAGTTCTGGCTAAACTCAAACCTTCGACAATCAAATCTCTAATCAACGGTCTCTCAGGATTTTTAGTATAGATTCTCCAATCAATTTTAATTTCTGGGTTTTTGGATGTTTCCTCTAAAATTGTATTTACTATTGTATAATTATCATTTATTTTTTTTTCGGAGACTACGTTAATTTTTGGATCTGAGTAATCTACTAATCTACTTGAAAAACTTTTTAGAAAGTAGCTTTTAAATAGCTTTTTATATTTAATTTTTTCTTCTTCAGTAAGATTTTTACGATATTTTCCTAAGGTATACATTCCAATACCATCAATATCTACTTTAGTTTCTGCGATGTTATTTAATTTAATTATTTTTGCTTCTACAGGATCTGAGCTTGATAGTATTATCGATGCTTCATTAACAATTTCATTAATTAACTTGCTAGGTTCTTTGGAGTCTAAACTTGTATTTAAAAAAAAAACTAAAAAAAAAAATGATAGAATTTTTATTTTGTTCATTAATAATTACTGGGTATCTATTTCTTCCCAATCATCATCGTTCATGGTTTCAGTTGTCTCGTCAAGATTTAAAATTTTTCTTTTTCTATCCTGTAAATAAAGACTTCTAACTGAGGCGTAAAGGTCTAATGAATTTTTTTCTAAGCTATCAAAAGCCTCTAAATTTTTTGCTCTAAAATCAACTCCCGCAGTTAATCTAGAATAATAATAATCAGAATTTTCAAAATATGTGGTGTCATTTGCTATCGTAACGTTATACCATGCATCACCACCTGAAAAATTGATCATTGAACCTAAAGAGTCTCTTACCGTTGTAGGACCCAGAACAGGAAGGACAAAATAACATCCCTCTTTAACACCCCAAGTGCCTAGTGTTTGACCATAATCTTCTTTATCTAGTTTATTAAGACCATAATATGAAGCAACATCAAATATTCCTGCAATTCCAAGAGTAGAATTTATCGAAAATCTTAGTGTATTTATTCCAGCTTCCTTAATTTGTCCTTGTAAAATATTATTTGGTATAGTGACCACATTAGATAAATTACTCAATGCATTACTCGTTCCCGATCTTATTGGTTTTGGAAGATATCTGTATCCTTTAGCAACAGGTTTAAAAAAAATTTTGTCTAAGCCCTGGTTAAAAGCAAAAATACCTCTATTAACTGTTTCAAAACAATCCTTAATTTCTGATGTAGTTTCTAAAGTTTTATCAACTTTTTTCATTTCAACCGATCCATCAGAACCTGCGAAACTATTTAAAGAAATAATTTGAGATACAAATGAAATTATAAATATTGTTAAAAACTTTTTCATTTAGTTATTTATATTATATCCTTTATTTATTTAAAGATTTAAATGTTTGAAATAATGCAAAAAAATGTTGAAAAAATGACAATTAATTACTCACCAAATTTCAATTCAAAAAAAAGAGATAAAAAAAAAATTAAGTATCTAATTTTTCATTACACAGGAATGAAAACAGACAAATTAGCGATAAAAAAACTGACCAATCCTAATTCTAACGTGAGTTGTCATTTTTATATAACTTCATCCGGAAAATTAATACAAATGGTACCAGAGTTGTATACTGCTTGGCATGCCGGTAAATCTTACTGGAATAAAGACAAATCATTAAATTCTACTTCTTTAGGAATCGAAATTTCTAATCCGGGACATGAACATGGTTATAAAAAATTTAATAAAAAACAAATTAAAAGCTTAATCAAAATATCTAAATACTTAATTAAAAAATACAATATCAATAAAAAGAATATTCTTGGTCATTCAGATATAGCTCCTTTGAGAAAAATAGACCCAGGCGAAAAATTTCCTTGGAAATTTTTGTATACAAAGAAAATTGGAATTTGGCATAAAGTTAATTTTAAAAAACTTAAAATATCTAAGAGTCAAATTTTTGAACCAGGTTTAAAAAAATTTATTTATTACTTAAAAAAAATAGGTTATAGAACAAAGTATTCTAATTCATACGAACTAAAAAAAATTATCAAAATTTTTCAAATGAGGTTTAGACCAGAGCTAGTTGATGGAAAATTAGATATTGAATGTTATGAGATAGCAAAATCCCTAAATAATCTTAAATAATTTATGTTGAATTTACGATAAAAATTAATATGGTCTCTTTGCCAGATAAATGACTTATCGCTTTAATTTATTAAAGAGGAAAGTCCGGGCTCTACAAAGACACAGTGCCAGTTAACGGCTGGCGGGGGCGACCCCAGGGATAGTGCCACAGAAAATAAACCGCCTTATCAAGGCAAGGGTGAAAAGGTGTGGTAAGAGCACACCGGCTAAGTTGGTAACAGCTAGCGCATGGAAAACCCCACTGAGAGCAAGACTTAGTAGAGATGACAAAGTTAGAAATAACTAAAAGTAGTCTTTGGCTAGTCATCAGGGTTAGTTGCTTGAGCCTTAAAGTAATTTAAGGCCTAGAGAAATGATAAGTTTAAATGACAGAACCCGGCTTACATTTTATCTGGCAAAAATTTAACTTTAGAATTCTTAATTCATACTAAATTTAATCATTATTTCTATTTTCTAAACTGTAGAAATTTAGAACAAATCAAGAATACTCAAGTATGATTTTATGTATTGACGATTATATTTAAAACCCATAATATCCCATAAAATCCCAAATATGGAATTTATGGATTATGTTTTTATCTACCTACGAAAACAAATTAGACAAAAAAGGAAGGGTGTCCGTGCCTGCTAGTTTCAGAAGCTATCTTTCAAATATGGGATATAACGGAGTGGTGTGTTTTCCATCATTTAACAATCAATCAATTGAGGCTTGGCCGCAAGACAGAATTGAAAAAATTTCAAATGCAATAGACTCTTTAAATCCATTTGAGGATAAGAAGGATTATTTTGCCACCTCAATATTATCAGAAAGTATTAATTTACAATTTGATAGTGAAGGAAGAATTCTTATTACAGAAAAACTATTAAAACATGCAAAAATAAAAAATAGCATGTTGTTTGTTGGTCAAGGAAAAACTTTTCAAATATGGGAACCAACAACTTTTGAAAAATTTAGGGTCACTGCTAGAAAAAAATCAAACATTAACAGGGCTAACCTTAAATGGGAGCAAAAACTTAATAACTAAATGGGGGATAAATGACAATTAATTTTAAAGCACCAGACATAAAAGAACTGAAACCAAGAATACTAGTTTTAGGTATTGGAGGAGCTGGAGGAAATGCTATTAATGGAATGATAGAAGCAGGTTTACAAGGAGTTGAGTTTATAGCTGTGAATACAGACGCGCAAGACTTGAGACTAAGTCATGCTCAAACAAAAATTCAAATGGGTTTGAATTTAACAAAAGGATTAGGAGCTGGCGCAAAATTAGACATCGGAGAAGCTGCTGCTGATGAGTCTTTGAATGAGATAGTAAATGTTCTTCAAGGTGCAAATATGGTATTTATAACCGCAGGAATGGGCGGTGGAACTGGAACTGGTGCTGCACATGTGATAGCGCGAGCTGCTAAGGAGTTGAATATACTTACTATTGGGGTAGTTACTTTACCTTTTTTGTATGAAGGTCCTTCAAGAATGAGAAAAGCAAATCAAGGGCTAGAAGAGTTAAGAAAACATGTAGATACTATTATTGTAGTTCCTAATCAAAATTTATTTAAAATTGCAAGTGAACAAACTACATTTGAAGAGTCTTTTGAGCTCTCAAATGATGTTTTGCTTCATGGAGTTCAGAGTATTACAGATTTAATGGTAAGACCTGGTTTAATAAACTTAGATTTTGCTGATGTTGAAACTGTTATGAGTTCAATGGGCAAGGCTATGATGGGAACAGGTCAAGCTGAAGGTGAAGGTAGAGCTGTTAAAGCAGCTGAAATGGCAATTAGTAATCCATTAATAGATGACTATACTTTAAAGGGAGCTAAAGGACTTTTAGTTAATATAACTGGTGGAAAAGATTTGAAACTTTTTGAGGTTGATGAAGCTGTCAATAAGGTAAGAGCTGAGGTAGATCCAGAGGCAGAACTTATAATCGGTGCGATTACTGATGAAAAACTTGATGGCTTAATGAGAGTTTCCATAGTTGCCACTTCTTTAGATGGTCAACAGCCTGAACCAAAATCAGTAATTAATATGGTTCATAGAATACAGAATAGAAATCCTGGATACTCTGATTTTTCCAATAATATTACAAATCAATCTTTTTCTTTCTCAAATCAGAATAATTCAATAATGACCAATGGTGCTAATGCACTCAAATTTGAGGAAGAGGAAAAAGCTGAAACTGGTAGTCAAGAGGCATCCGTAACAAGTTCGTCTGAGGAAGTTATAAGTTCAGCAATTGTTGAAGAAGAGGTTAACTCGGTTGAAGATCAAATATCTAAAGTTGATGAGCATCCGAAAGAAAAACAAGAAACTGAAACTTTTCCATCAAATGGACTTGAGAACTTTAATTTTGATGAGGAAACGCCTGAACTATTTAATTCTAATGGAGAAACTGAAGATCAAACTTCTTTAACACCTGAAATAAGTGAAACAAAAGAAGAAGAAGATGATTTAGAAATTCCGGCATTTTTGAGAAGACAAAAAAATTAATGGTCTTTAAAAAAATAAATGAACGCCACCATAAATCTGGAAAACAAACATTTTCCAGTTTTGCTAAATGAATTAATTAGCATTATTTCCCCTCTTTATGGTGGCACATTTATCGACTGTACTTTTGGTCAAGGCGGTTATTCAAAAAAAATTCTAGAAAATAAAGAAAATAATATAATCGCGATAGATCGAGATAAAGATGTTTTGACTAGCGTGTCAAGCTTTGAAAAAAAATATAAAAATAGATTCAAATTTTATAATATTAAATTTTCACAATTAAATAAAATAAAAATTAAAAATAACGATCTAAAAGGTATAATTTTCGACTTGGGATACTCTATTAGCCAAATAAAAAATTCTAAAAAAGGACTATCATTTAACGATAAAGGCAAACTAAATATGAGAATGGGAATAAATGATTTATCAGCAAACGATTTAATATCTGAAATGGATGAAAATAATCTTTCAAAAGTTTTTAAAATATTTGGTGATGAAAAGTATTCCAAAAAAATTGCTAGAGAAATTGTAAAAATAAGGAAATATAAAACAATTAAAACTGAGGATTTGGTTCAAATTATAGATAGTGTAAAAAAATACCAAAAAACAAAAATTCATAATTCAACTAAAATTTTTCAAGCATTAAGAATTTTGGTGAATAAAGAAATTAGTGAATTAATAAATGCTTTAATAAATTCGTTCCACTTAATTCCTATTGGTGGTGTAATTGCCGTAGTTACTTTTCATTCACTAGAGGATAAAATTGTAAAATTTTTCTTTAAACATTACTCAGAAGAAAGAAACTCTTCTAGATATATGCCAAACGAAAAAGTATCAGAAAAGTGTTTTAAATTAATTCATAAAAAACCAATTATACCTGGCTTTAAAGAGGTAAACCAAAATCCGCCATCAAGATCTGCTAAACTTAGATATGCAATAAAATTAAATCAAAAATGTAATTTTAATGATTTAAAAGAAAAATTCAAATATCTGACCGATGCTGAGGAGTTAAGATAATTTGATGAAAAAATTATTTTTATTTGTCCCAATAATAATTCTAATTTTTGCAACTACAATAACAAAAAACTCAACAAAAAAACTTGATAAACAAATTTTTGAAATTAATGAAAATGTAAGAATATTAGAGGATCGTTATGAGCTCACTTTACTTGATTACAATATCCTCACTTCACCTAAAAAATTAATTGAGTATCAACAACTTTATTTTGAAGAAAAATTCATACAAAAAAAAATAGAAAATTTGAGTACAGTTACAATTGTAAATGATAAATTAGAGATAGAGAAAATGGTTAATATTGATGAGTGAAACAAACCAAAACTCTCAAAATTTAAATAAATACAATGAGAGCTTTTCATTTAAAGAAAATAAGTCATATTTAAATATATCCTTTGAGAGAATCACATTTATTTTTTTTGTATTTTTTATTTTAGCAGTTATTTTTTCGTCAAAAGTAATATTACTAAGTATTGATAAAATTCCAGAAATTCAAAAAGTAACAAAAAAGGAGAATTTTAGATCTAGTATTTTGGATAAAGATGGAAATATTTTGGCAAAGAGTGTCCCAATTATTAATTTGGGCATAAATCCTAATTTAGTAATAAATAAAGAAAAATTATTAATTTCTCTAAAATTAATATTTCCAAATGAAAATTTTCAAAAAGAAATGTATGGAAAAAAATTTTTTTATGTTAAAAAAAAAATAAGTCCTAAAAAACTTGAGCAAGTTTTACTTTTGGGAGATAAATCATTTATTCAAGAAGATAGCATTGCAAGAGTTTATCCTAATGGAAATTTATTCAGTCATGTAATTGGACAAATCGATAATGACAATAATGGCATATCAGGAATTGAAAAAACTTTTGATTATGAATTAACAACTTCAAAAGAACCCTTAAAATTAACACTTGATAAAGATATGCAATATTTAATTAAGGATGAATTATTAAAATCTAGAGAAATATTCCAAAATATTGGGAGTGCTGCGATTTTAATGGATATTAATAATGGAAATATTTTATCAATGATTTCGATTCCTGACTTTGATCTCAATAAAAGAGAAAAAATTATTGATAAAAAATATATCAATAGAGCAACAAAAGGTGTTTATGAATTTGGATCTGTTTTTAAAACTTTTACATTTGCTGCAGGCTTACAATACAATGTTATAGAGCCCCATACAGAGTTTAGGGACCTTAAAAAAAGAATAACATGTGCAGGAAATTCTATATCTGAATATGATGACAAAATACCATCAGATTTAACTGCAGAGGAGATTTTAATAAGGTCAGGAAATATTGGCTCTGTAAGAATAGCTGAAAAAGTTGGTATAGAAAATTTTAATGATTTTTTAAAAAATATTGGAATTATATCTAATTTAGAATTTGATATTGAGGAGGTGGGATCAACCCAAATAGGAAGATGGGGTAAATGTAAACTTGCCACAGTTTCGTTTGGTCATGGAATTGCTACAACTTTGTTACAACTTTCTAAAGCTTATTCTATTATTAGCAATGGAGGATACGATATTACTCCAACATTAATAGAGAAAGAAAGATTAAAAAGACAAAGAATACTCAATGACAATTTATCAGAAACAATTAACCCTATTCTAAGGAAGATTGTATCAACAAAGGAAGGAACAGCAGGTTTTGCAAATGTAAAAGGTTATGAAGTAGGAGGAAAAACTGGTACTGCGGATCAACCTTCTGAGGGTGGCTACTCTAAAAAAAAAATTAATACTTTTGCCTCCGTTTTTCCTACATCAAATCCAAAATTTGTATTAGCCGTAATGCTAGATGAGCCAAAAGCTAACAGAGAATTTGTCTATCATTATAGAGATGATAGATATCCCTACAAAGGTAACTGGAGGAATACAGCAGGGTGGACTACTGTTTGGGTAACAGGTCAGATAATTGATAAAATAGGGCCAATTTTAGCCACAAAATATTAAGAGCGTAAAACATGTTATTGAAAGATTATTTTCCAAATTTAGATAAAAAATATCATAAAGTAAGTTTTAAAGGATTAGCTTTTAATTCTAAAGAAATTAAAAAGGGATATATTTTTTTTGCATTTAAAGGAAATAATACAGATGGAAATTTATTTATTAATAATGCAATTAAAAATGGATCAAAAATAATAATTTCTGATAAATTAAATAAAATTGGTTGGAAAAATAATATTTTATTTTTAAATTTTAAAGACCCTAGAAAACTACTAGCTCTATTTTGTTCAAGAATTTTTAATAAAAAACCAAATAACTTGATAGCAGTTACTGGAACAAATGGAAAGTCTTCAATAGCAAATTTTTATTTCCAAATTGCAAAGTTAAATAAAGTAAAGGCAGCCTCAATTGGAACATTAGGAATTAACGGTTTAAAAATAAAAAAAAATTTTTCAAATACTACTTTTGATCCAATTGAAATAAATAATATTTTACAAAAATTAAAACAAAAAAAAATAGATAATGTTATTTTGGAAGCATCAAGCCATGGATTAAATCAAAATAGATTGCATGGATTAAAATTCGATGTTGGCATATTTACAAATTTATCAAGAGATCATTTAGATTACCATAAAACATTTCAAAATTATTTTAATTCAAAGTTAATATTATTTAGAAAATTGATGAAAAAAAATTCATGTGCTATTTACGATGATAATTTAAAAATTGCCTCAAATCTAAATAGAATTACAAAATCAAATAATATCAAAAAATTAACAATAGGAAGCTCTGCATCAAGTTTTGTAATCTTAAATCATGAATTTTTAAAAGATGAACAGAAAGTAATATTTAAATTTAATAATAAGAAATATTCTTTTTCAACAAATTTAATTGGAAGAGTACAAATTAAAAATTTGCTGATGGCTATCATGGCGGCAATAAATAGCAAAATATCATTAGAAAAAATTTTAAAAATAACTAAAAAAATTAAACCAGTAAATGGAAGATTAGAAAAAATTGGAAGACTTAATAATAATGGAATAGTTATTCTTGATTATGCACATACACCTGATGCTTTAGAAACATGTATAAAAAATATAAAGGAACAATTTAAATTAAGAAAAATCAATTTAGTATTTGGATGTGGAGGTGACAGAGACAAACCCAAAAGAAAAATAATGGGTAGAATTGCTAATAAATACTGTAACAAAATATACTTAACAGATGACAATCCAAGAAATGAAGATCCAAAAATAATAAGAAGAGATATAAAAAATAATATTTTAAAAAATAAATTGTTGGAGATCCCATCAAGAGAAAGGGCAATAAAATCAGCAATTCTGGATATTAAGTCAAACGAGGTAGTTATTGTTGCAGGAAAAGGGCATGAGATTTTTCAAGAATATGCTTATAAAAAGTACTTTTCAGACAAGAATTGTATTAAGAAATATATTAAACAGAAAAATAAAACTTTAAACAAGAATTGGAAGTCTAATATTATTTCTGAAGTCACAAAGAAAAAAATTGGGAAAAATATTAAGATTTATAAAGCTTCAATTGATTCAAGAAAAATAAAAAAAAATAATATTTTCTTTGGTATAAAAGGAAAAAATTTTGATGGTAATAAATTTGTTGATCATGCTTCGCGAAATGGAGCATCAATCTCAATTATAGAAGGTAAATTTAAGAATAATATTAAAAATAGAATATATGTTAAAAATTCTTTAAAAATATTTTCAGAAACTGCTAAACTAGTAAGAATATCGTCCGGTATTTCTTCTGTAGCAATCACAGGATCCTCAGGCAAAACTTCTTTAAAGGAGATGTTGGGTCAAATGATAAGTAAATTATATCAAACATCTTATTCAAAAAAATCTTTTAATAATAAATATGGAGTCCCAATTTCTTTATTTAATATAAATGAGGGAGATAAAATAGGCATCTTCGAAGTAGGGATGAATAAAAAAGGGGAAATCGACTCTCTAACAAAAAAAATATTACCTGATATCGGAGTAATTACAAATATTTCGTACGCTCACATTAAAAATTTTAAAAATTTAAATGGCATAGCTCATGCTAAATCAGAAATAATAAATAATATAGTAGAAAATGGAACTATCATATTGAATGCCGACGATCAATATTTTAACTTTTTTAAATCAAAAGCTGAAAAAAAAAAGTTAAGAATAATTTCTTTTGGAATAAAAAATAACTCGAATTTACGTTTAATTAAAATAAAAAACGAAAACAATAATTGTAATATTTTCATAAATTACAATAATTCAAATTTAATATTTTCAATTAAAAAAAATTTAGAAAATTATATTTATAATATTTTATCAACTCTAGCTGTAATTTCAGTTTTCTTCGATTTACATCAATTGAATAAATTTTTTTTTAATGACTATAAATTTCCAGAGGGAAGAGGAGATATAAAATTAATTAACTTTAAAGGAAAAAAAATTAATTTTATTGATGAGAGTTATAATTCTAATCCCTTATCTTTAAAATTTGCTTTAAATAAACTAAATAATTTAAATGCTAATTCAAAAAGAAAATTAATTTTATTAGGAGATATGTTAGAACTTGGTAAACATTCTAAAAAATTTCACAGGAAGGCTGCTGAATTCATTAATCATACTGAAATTGATAAAGTTTATGTTTATGGCAAAGATGTAATCGAAACATTTAACAAAATTAGAACACAAAAAAGAGGGAAAATATTTAATTCAAAAGAAGATATATTAAATTTTATGAAAAAAGACATTAAGAATGGCGAATATCTAATGATCAAAGGTTCAAATTCAACTGGATTAAATAGAATAAGTCAAAACTTGAAAAAAGGTAAACTAAATGCTTTTTAGTTTTTTTTCGAGCTTAGTTGAAATTTTTAGTTTTCTAAATGTTTTTAAATATTTGACTGTACGAACAGGTCTCTCAATGTTTACTTCGATGATAGTAGTTTTTCTAGTTGGGGGACCATTAATCAATTATTTTTCTTCACATCAAATTCATGATCCCATTAGAGAAGATGGACCGAGCGAGCATATAGTAAAAAAAATAGGAACTCCCACAATGGGGGGTTTAATGATATTACTTGGTATTTTTTCAGGAGTACTATTGTGGGGTGATTTGTCAAATCCTTACAATTGGTTCTTACTATATATAGCAGGATCTTTTGGATTACTAGGGGCATATGATGACTTTCAAAAAATAAAAAAAAATAATTCAAATGGCATTTCATCAAAATTAAAAATTGTAATTCAGATCGTTTTAGCATTAGGTGGAATTTATCTTCTTTATCTTTTTGGTGGATCAGACGAACTCGAAAACCTATACTTTCCATTTTTTAAAAATTTAGTAATTAACCTAGGCTGGTTTTTTATTCCATTTTATTTATTTGTTATTGTAGGTTCATCTAATGCTGTTAACTTGACCGATGGACTGGATGGTTTAGCTACAGTTCCTGTCATATTAGTTGCAGCATGTTTTGCTTTTATTAGTTATGTTTCAGGAAATATAGTTTTCTCAGAATATTTAAAAATTGTTTATATTGATGGAGTAGGAGAGGCATCTATTTTCTGTGGAGCAATAATAGGGTCTTGTTTAGGTTTCTTATGGTTTAATGCACCACCAGCAAAGATTTTTATGGGTGACACAGGCTCTTTAGCTTTAGGAGGATCACTTGGAGCCGTTGGAATTATTACTAAACATGAAATTGTTCTTGCAATTACGGGTGGCCTATTTGTCTTGGAGGCAGTTTCAGTAATAGCACAAGTGATATCATTTAAACTCACCGGTAGAAGAATATTTAAAATGGCACCAATTCACCATCATTTTGAAAAAAAAGGTTGGCCTGAGTCAACAGTAGTAATTAGATTTTGGATCATTTCAATTATCCTGGCGATGATAGGTCTTGCAACTTTAAAATTAAGATAATGAATGAAAGAAAGATTAATTTTAAAAACAAAAAAATTTTAATTTATGGTTTTGGAAAATCTGGTATTTCTTGTTTTAATTTTTTAAAAAGTAATAATAACTGCACAATATATGACGATAACACAAAAAATATTCCAACTAAGTTTAAAAAAAAATTTATTAATATTAAGAAATTATTTAATATAACCTTTGATTTCATTGTTTTAAGTCCAGGAATAGATATCAATAAATGTAGAATTTCTGATTATTTGATCAGAAATAGGTCAAAAATAATTACAGAACTTGATATATTTGAAATCAGTTATCCAAAAATTAATAAAATCACAATCACTGGAACAAATGGTAAATCGACCACTTCAAAACTTTTATATGATCTTCTAAAAAATAACAATATAGATGTAAGATTAACTGGCAATATTGGTTATCCAATATTAATGGAAAAAAAAATAAAAAAAAAAACAATATTTGTAATTGAGGCATCTTCATATCAACTTGATTATAGCCAGTATTTTAAGTCAAAATATTCTGTTATACTTAATTTAAATCCAGATCATCTTGAAAGACATGGAACCTTCAAAAATTATGTAAATGCAAAATTTAAAATCGTAAAATCGCAAACTAAAAATGACTATACTTTTATAGACAGCAAAAATAAATATCTTGATGAATTGGTAAAAAAACAACGAATAAAATCTAAAGTTATAAAAATAGATTACTTTAAATATAAAAAATATTTTAGATTAATAGACAATATTTATTTTAAAAATTCTAGTAATCAAAAAAATCTAAGTTTCATTTTCAATATTGCTAAGATTTTAAAGCTAAATTTGAAAACAGTAATAAAAACTGCTAATAAATTTAAAGGATTAAATTTTAGACAGCAAATAATTTATCAATCAAGAAAATTATTAATCATTAATGACTCAAAATCTACAAGTTTTTCTTCTACAGTGCCATTGCTGGAAAGTTATAGAAATATTTATTGGATTTTAGGAGGACTTGCAAAAAAAGGAGATAAATTTAAATTAAATAAAAAGTATTTTTCAAATATTAGAGCTTTTGTTTATGGCAAAGATAGAAATCTTTTGATTAATTCTTTACCAAGTAAAATTTTTTATCAAAGCTCTCTAACACTTAAAAAAATTTTAAAAAATTTAAAAAATAATATTGAAAATGACGATAGCAAAAAAGTAATTCTTTTTAGCCCTTCTGCTGCTTCTTTTGATCAATTTAAGAACTTTGAGGAAAGAGGAAAATTTTTTAATAAAAATATTAAATATGTAATTAAAAAAGTAATAACATGAGTAATTATTTAGATAGCTTTTACCATTGGTGGAAAAATATAGATAAATTTCTCTTATTTTTAATTTTAGCATTATTTTTATTGGGTCTTTTTTTTTCATTAGTCTCTACTTCTCTAATAGCATCAGATAAATTAGATACAAAATCATATTATTTTTTTTTTAAACATTCTGTTTATATAACTCTGGCTATTTTAATTTTGATACTTTTCTCCTTCTTGAACCAACAAATTTTAATAAAATTTTCGTTCATTCTATTTTTGGTTACGTTTTTAAGTTTATTATTAGTTCCTTTTATTGGCATTGAGGTAAAGGGATCAAAAAGATGGTTAGATTTGTTTTTTTTACCAAGGTTTCAGCCTGTCGAAATTATAAAGCCATTTTTTATAGTTACATTATCTTTAATGCTAACTATTCAAAGTAGAAGACTATATTTTAAATATTTTTTAAGTACTCTATTTCTTCTTCCTATTTTACTGTTGCTAGTTTATCAACCTGACATTGGGCAAACACTTTTAATAACAATGGTCTGGCTTGCTCTAATTTTTATATCTGGCATTAATATTTTTATATTTTTTGTGTTTTTTCTATTGGCAGGTTCTATTTTGAGTTATCTAATTATTTTTGTTCCCAAGTTCGAATATATAAAAATTAGACTTTTAGCTTTTTTAGACTCAAGTTCTGGCAATAATTATCAAGCAGAAAAAGCGAGTGATGCAATAATAAATGGGGGTTTTTTTGGTAAAGGTATTGGCGAAGGTACGCTAAATTCAAGAGTTCCTGAAGCTCATACAGATTATATAGTCTCTGTTATATCAGAAGAGTTTGGAGCAATTATTGTCATTGGTATTTTATTTTTGTATCTAATTTTTTCTTATAAAGTAATCCAAAAAATAAATTTATTAAATGAAGATACTTATAAATTAATTTTGATTGGTTGTATCTCTTTAATATTATTACAAACTTTTATACATGTGGGTGTTAACATAAGAATACTTCCGACAACAGGCATGACACTTCCGTTCTTAAGCTATGGTGGATCATCAATTGTTAGTACAGCAATTGTCTCAGGTATAATATTAAATTTAACAAAAAGAAAATTAAATTAACTTAATGAAAAAAATACTTATTACAACTGGTGGATCAGGTGGCCACGTGATTCCTTCTTTAAGTCTATATGATTCCCTTAAAGATAATTTTGAAGTACATATTGTAACAGATGTAAGAGGATCTAAGTATATTAACAGTAGCTATAATTTTTCGTTAATTGATGTTCCAAATATACGATCAAATTTATTTTTAATTCCATACAATTTAATAAAATTTTTTTTTTCAATATTTAAATCTTACAGATATCTAAAAATAAATAATTTTAATATTTTAATTAGCACAGGTGGATATATGTCTATACCTATGTCTTTGGCTTCATATTTAATGAAAATCAAAATTTTTGTTTTTGAACCCAACTCTATTTTAGGAAGAGCAAATAATTTAACCTTAAGTTTTGCAAAAAAAATTATTTGTTATGATAGAAATTTAAAAAAGATCCCTGAAAAGTATCTAAAAAAAATATATTTAATTAAGCCGTTACTTAGAAAGGAAATTTATGAATATCAAAAAAATGTAAAAAAAACTCTTGAGGATCAAAAAAAAATTTTGATTATAGGAGGAAGTCAAGGTTCAAAATTTTTTGATAATTTTATTTCAAAAATGGTGATAAAACTATCTAAAGCCCAAAATATAAAAGTTTTACAGCAGATAACCGATACAAAATTGAGAGAAAATCTAAAAAATTTATATATAAAAAATCAAATAGATCACGAATTATTTGATTTTGATGATAAATTATTAATAAAAGCCGCACATTATGATTTAGCTATAACTCGTTCTGGTGCGTCAGTAATTTCAGAATTAAGTTATTTAAATATTCCATTTGTAGCAATTCCATTTCCGTATGCTAAAGATAATCATCAATACTATAATGCAGAATTTTATAAAAAAAAAAATTGTTGTTGGTTAATTATGCAAAAAGATATTAATGAAAATAATTTTATAAACTTGATGACTAACATATTTGAAAACCAAGATGAATACTTTTCAAAAAAAAATAATTTAATTCAATTAACTAAAGAAGATACTTGGGAAAAAAATAGAGTTAAGCTAACTAAACTAATAAATGAAAATTGATTTAGGAAAAAACGAACTTATTCACTTTGTCGGTATAGGGGGTATAGGTATGAGTGGTTTAGCATTAATTATGAATGGTTTAGGTTATAAAGTTCAAGGCAGTGATATTGCTAACAATAAAAATATTGAGAGACTAAATGATAAAAAAATTAAAATATTTTTAAATCATAAAAGAGAAAATATAAAAAAAACTACTGTTCTTGTAATTTCATCTGCAATTAAAAAAAGTAACCCTGAAATTCAGGAAGCGATAAAAAAAAATTTACCTATTTATACAAGAGGAGATATGTTGGGCCATATAGTCTCCTTTATGAGAAATGTTGTTGTTACTGGCTCGCATGGAAAAACAACAACAACATCTCTAGTATCAAATATTTTTTCGATTAGTAATTTAGATCCAACTATTATAAATGGTGGTGTTTTAAATTCATTTGGTAATTCTGCTAAATTAGGAAAAAGTAATTGGTGCGTGACAGAGTCTGATGAATCGGACGGTAGTTTTTTAAAAATACCTTTTATTTATTCTATTGTCACAAACTTAGATTATGAGCATTTAGACTATTATAAAAATATATCAAATCTAAAAAAAAGTTTTTTAGAATTTATAGAAAAAATACCTTCTGTTGGTAAAGGTTTTATTTGTAATGACGATAGAAATCTAAAAGATGTTCTGAATAGATCAAAAAATAAAAATTTTTACACTTATGGTGAAGATAAAACATCAAATTTTCAAATCATAAATATTAGACAAAACTTTAAACTTTCCAGCTTTGATATGAAAATAAATATTCCAAGTAAAAAAAAAATTATTAAAAACATCAAGCTGCCAATGATTGGAATTCACAATATAAGAAATGCAGCAGCAGCAGCAGCATTAACTTTTACAATTGGTCTACCTGAAAAATATATAAAATTGGGTCTTATTGGTTTCAAAGGTGTTCAAAGGAGATTTACTCACTTATTTGACTACTTTAAGGTAAGTTTTTATGATGATTATGCACATCATCCAACTGAAATTAGTTCAGTGTTAAGTGGAGTAAAAAGTGTATATAAAAAAAAAGAAATTGTATGTGTTTTTCAACCTCACAGAATTTCAAGAGTAAAAAATTTAAAATATGAGTTTTCTAAGTGCTTTAAAATGGCAGATACTGTTTTACTATGCCCAATTTATACTGCTAATGAAAAAATAAAACTAAATTTTACTTATAATTCTTTTGCGAAGTTAATAATAAGAAATTCTAATGTTAGATTAATACAAATTGATGATGAAACCCAGTTAAAAAGATTTGTGAAACAAAACGCCTTTGGTGAGAAAATTTATATAGGCATGGGAGCAGGATCAATATCTAGCTGGATGAAAAATTTGAAAAATATTTTTTAATGGAAACTGAAGATTTAAAAAAATCTGCATTATCAATAGATGGAGATATCTTTTTTGATCAAAGTATTAAGAAATTAAATTGGTTTAATATAGGTGGAAAAACAAGAATTTTATTTAGACCAAATTCTTTAAAAGGTTTAATTGAATATCTCAAATTATATGCTTTGCGTGGGAAAATATTTATTTTGGGAAATGGTTCTAATGTATTATTTGATGATGAAACCTATCAAGGAACTATAATTAAGTTAGGAAAAAATTTTTCCAAGATTTCTTTATTAAACAAAACTACAATTATTGCTGGAACTGCTGTTTCTCAAAAAAAAGTTTCAGAATTTGCAAGGGACAATAATATTTCAGGTTTAGAATTTATGTCATGTATACCAGGTTCTATTGGTGGTGGTATAAGAATGAATTCTGGCTGTTTTAAAAAAGAATTTAAAGATATTCTAGTTTCAATCCAATTAGTAGATTTTAATGGAGTTGTTAAAAGTATCCCAGTAAATAAAATCAATTTTAATTATAGATCAATTGAACTATCGAAAGATTTAATTTTTTTAAGTGCTACTTTCAAAGGGAATGAAAAAAATAACTCAGAAATAAATAAATATATGAACGAGTTAATTGACAAAAAGGAAATGGCTCAACCAACCAAAATAAAGACTAGTGGAAGTACTTTTAAAAATCCAATCAATCAAACTGATAAAAAAGTATGGGAATTGATCAGATCAAGTGTCTCTATCGAAAAAAGTTACGGTGATGCATTTATTTCTGAAAAACATGCAAATTTTTTTGTGAATAAAAAAAATGCAAAATCTAAAGATATGAAAGCATTAATTAATTTTGTAAAAGAAAAAGTTGAGAAAAAAACAGGTGTAAAATTAGAACTAGAAATTGTGGTAGTTGAGTAGTGAAAAAGATATTAACTTTAGCAGGTGGATATTCAAATGAAAGAGAGATTAGCTTAATCACAGCAAAAAGTGTTATTAAAGAATTAAAAAAAGATAGGAAATATAATATTTTATTAATTGAGCCTGATGGAAATTTTGTAAAAAAGTTAAGAAAATTCAGACCAGATTTAGTTTTAAACCTTTTGCATGGTAGATATGGAGAGGATGGATATATTCAGACCATACTTGAGTCTGAAAGAATTAAATATACTCATTCAGGCGTGCTATCTTCATCACTTGCAATTGATAAAGAGTTATCAAAAAAAATATTTATTAAAAATAAAATTTTAACACCTCCCTATATTAAATTTCATTTTAAAAATAATCTCAATTTTAAAAATATAATAAAAAAAATAGATCAAAAATTGAAATTTCCAGTAGTTTTAAAACCAATTAATGAAGGCTCAAGTGTAGGAGTATATATAACAAATAAAAAAAATTTTATATTTAATTTATATAAATTGGAAAAATTTAAAGAAATTTTAATTGAAAAATATATTCCAGGAAGAGAAATTCAGGCTGCAATTTTAGGCAATAAAAAACTAGGAATTATAGAGTTAAAACCTAAAAGAAAATTTTACGACTACAAAGCAAAGTATAGTGCTAGTGCAAAAACAGAACATGTTATACCAGTAAATATTAGTCATAAAAATTTTAAGAAAGTTAATTCTATAGCCATGAAAGCGCATAAACTATTAAAATGTAGAGGCGTATCTAGGTCTGATTTTAGGTTTTATAAAAACAAATTTTTTTTATTGGAACTTAATACCCAGCCCGGCATGACCTCGCTTTCTTTGGTGCCAGAAATTGCAAGACACCAAAAAATTAGTTTTAAAAAACTTATAGAGGAAATAATGAAAGATGCTTCAATCAATAAGTAAATATAAATTATATCTATACTTGTTGTTTTTTATTTTTTTAAGTTCAGCATTTAATTTTCAATTCTTAAAAAATTATTATGAACAGTTTAGTTTAAAAACAATAAATATAAATGGGATATCTAGCGATGAAAAAAAAATGATAGAAATTGATCTTAAAAATTTTCAAAACATTAATATTTTCAAATTAAATGAAGATAATGTTTTAGAAACACTAAATAAATATAAATTTTTGGAAAATATATATGTGAATAAAATCATACCATCAACAATTAATATCAATTTATCTAAGACATCAATCCTTGGAAAAACTTTTAGAGATGGAGAAAATTTTTTCATAGGCAAAAATGGAAATTTTATTAATTCAAATCAACTTATAGAAAAAAATAAAATCCCTGAATTATTTGGAGATTTTGAAATAAATGATTTTTTGCATTTACAGAAAATTTTAAAAATTAATGATTTAGATGTAAATAAAATTGAAAAATATTATTATTTTAAAAATAAAAGATGGGATTTATTATTTTCAAATGGCTTGACGTTAAAGTTACCTTCTAAAGATATTGAAAAATCAATTAAAATTTACAAAAAAATGTTTTTTAACAATAATTTAATAAATACTAAAACTATTGATCTACGTGTAACTAATCAGATTATATTGACAAATAAAAATGAGTGAATTTGATGCTATAATTGATTTTGGTTCTGATAATTTAAGAATAGGTGTTTTTGATAGCCAATCAAAAAGTATTTACAATTCAAAGATTTCAATTCGAGAAGCTTTAAATAATAAAGACGCAAATAATCATCTTAATAAATTAATTAGAGATGCTGAGAGGCGTTTGTCGTTTCATTTAGAAAATGTAGTAGTTTTATATGACTCATCAAAATTTTATTCTATTGATCTCTCAATAAAAAAAATATTTGACCAACCGACTGTCATAAGAAATCACTATGATAGTTTAATTGAAGAGGCAAACTTTATAATTTCTCAAAATAATTTTAATGCTCAAGTTGTACATATTGTTGTAAACAATATAATTGCAGATAACAACAAATTAGAAAAGATCTTAGAAGATTTTGAAATTAAATCTTTAACATTAGAAATAAAATTTATCTGCATAAATAAATCTTTAATTAATGAGATATCAAACGCATTTAAAAAAAATAATTTAAATGTGTCAAATATATATTGTTCAAGTTATGTAAGAACTTTCTTCTATAAAAAAAATTTGGAAGTAAAAAATAATTATATATTTTTAGATATTGGTTTTGAACGAACTAGTGCCTTAATTTTTAATAATGAGAATTTTGAATTTTTTAATTCGATTCCTATTGGTGGAAATAGTTTAACTAAAGATATTTCAAAAATATTGAAATTAAATATAAATTATTCTGAAGTTTTAAAAATATATTTTAATAAAAATGAGGATGAATTATCATTTAATAAAAATGCAATTAATAAAAATCTATTTAGTGAAGTTTTAGAAAATAATATATCAGTTAATCTATTAAAACAAATAATTGAGGCGAGAGTAGATGAGATTGTTGAATTAGCAATATTTCAAACTGATTATGTAAAACAAACTAAATCGTTACAAAAACCAAATATAATTTTTATTGGAAATGGATCTAAATTACTATCTAAATATAATAATTTTAACCTAAAAAAAAAATTTACAGAATTAATATTTTTTGAGGAAAATGATTCGACTATTTGCGAGGCTGGACTTTACTATCATAAAAGTGATGAAAGTTTGCTCACACATGCTAAAAAAAAGTCAAAAAAAATTGGTTTTTTCGAGAGTTTTTTTAATCTATTCTCAAAATAATGGTATTTTCTTGTAACATTACTTGAATACTAAATTTCACTAAATTTATTATATTTATTTCATGTCAATATTAACTCAATCAACTATAGCTAATAAAGTGTCGTTTTCTGGTATCGGTGTTCATACCGGTCAATTAGTAAATCTTAATATTTTACCCTCTTCTCCAAATTCAGGAATAATTTTTAAAAGAATAGATTTAAAGAGAAATAACATCATAGTTCCGAATTTTGAAAATGTTAGCGAGGCAACTTTGTGTACGACAATATCTAATGAATATGGAGTAAAGGTTTCTACAATTGAGCATCTTATGGCAGCTTTTTTGGGTTTAGGCATAGATAATGCAATTGTAGAAGTTGATTCTCAAGAAGTACCCATACTTGATGGTTCGGCAAAAAATTTTGTGAATATTTTAAAAAAAAATGGAATAAAAAAAAGTGATATTCCTATTAAATTAATTAAAATAAATAATAGTGTTGAAATAGAGGATGGAAATAAATTTATCTCAATAGAAAAGTCCAATACTGCTTTAGAAATAGAATTTGAAATAAATTTTAAAAACCAACTTATTAAAAATCAAAAAAATAAAATAAATGTATTTGAAGATAATTTAGATAATATTTTTAACTCAAGAACATTTTGTTTGTATGAAGATATAGAAAAACTTAAAAAATTAGGTTTGGGGAAAGGCGGGTCTTTAGAAAATGCAATTGTAGTTAAAGATGACAAAATTTTAAATGAAGAAGGTTTAAGAAATCAAAAAGAATTTGTAAATCATAAAATTTTAGATTGTATGGGAGACCTCTATCTTGTTGGATATAGAATAATAGGATCACTTAAATGTAGACATGGAGGTCACAGTTTAACAAATAAACTTCTTAGAAAAGTTTTTAGTGATAAAAGAAATTATTCTTTAATTGAAATTAAAGGAAAAAATTTACCTCATTCATTAATAAATAATCGTCATAATTTAAAATCTATAGCTTAAAAATTAGAATTTTAAAAAAATTCTGCTAAAGTTCTTAAATGAAAATTCGTTTATTTTTAATTACTCTCTTGATAACTTTTGGATTAGCTTCATGTTCTCAAAAGGAAGAAAAAGTTTCTGTAATTAAAGAAAAAAATTTGGAAATGCAAATGATTGATGCTTATAAGGAGGGATTAAAAGAATTTAATAGAGGGGATATTTTTTTTGCTGCAAAAAAATTTAATGAGGTAGAACTTTTGTATCCTCAGTCAATTTGGGCTCCAAGATCAAATTTAATGGCAGCATATGCATATTATTCTCAGTTATATTTTACAGATGCAATATATGAGTTAGAAAGGTTTCTTAATAAATATAAAAACCATCCAAACACAGATTATGCTTATTATTTACTAGCAATATGTCATTATAATCAAATTGTAGATGAAAAAAAAGATCTTGGTGAAATAATAAAGGCTAAAGCTTATTTTAAATTATTGATTGAGGAATATCCTAACACAGATTTTTCAGAGGATGCTAAGTTCAAACTTGAACTAATTGAGGAAGTTTTGGCATCCAAAGAGCTATATCTTGCAAATTATTATCTGGATAGAGAAAAATGGATTCCTGCAATGAATAGGTATAAAAAAATTGTAAATGAATATGATACTACCATTTTTGTAGAAGAAGCTTTATATCGTTTGGTTGAATTAAATTATAAATTAGGTCTAATAGATGAGTCTCAAAAGTATGCAGCTTTGCTTGGATATAATTATCAATCAAGTAATTGGTATGAAAGATCATACAAAATTTTAAATGCTGATTATAAAAAAACTGAGATAAAAAAAGATATTAAAAAAGAAAAATCTTTACTTAAAAAATTTAGAGAATTATTTAGATAATAAGAATAAATGAAAGAAGCAGAGATTAGAATTTACTATAAAAAAAAAATAAATGAATTTAAAAAACACAATAAATTATATTTCGAGAAAAGTTCACCAATCATATCTGATGATCAATTTGATCAAATTAAAAAAGAGATACTAGATTTAGAAAAAAATTTTGCATATTTAAAAAGTAATTCATCACCATCAAAAACTCTAGGATATGCACCATCAAAAAATTTTATCAAATCTCAACATAGAGTTAAAATGCTATCTTTATCCAATGCATTTAACGGAGAAGATTTAGAAAATTTTGAGAAAAAAATATTTAATTATCTAAATCAAAAAATAGAGATAGAATATAGTGTTGAGCCTAAAATTGATGGAATTTCTGCTTCATTAACTTACAAAAATGGCTTATTTATTCTTGGTACATCTAGAGGTGACGGAATCACAGGAGAAGTAATAACTGATAATTTAAAAACTATAAATGATATACCCAAAAAAATTATGGATGAAGACTTCCCTAAGGATATTGATATAAGAGGTGAAGTTTTTATAAAAAAAAATGATTTTATAAAAATCAAAAGTAAATTTGCCAATCCACGAAATGCAGCCTCAGGTTCTCTAAGACAAAAAAACTCTGAAGAAACCAAAAAAATCCCTTTAAACTTCGTAGCTTACACTTACGGTTATTTTGAAAGTGAAACCATAAAAAAACAATCAGATTTTCTTAGCGCTCTTAAAAAATGGGGCTTTAAAACAAGCGAATACAACAAAGTTTTAAAAAGTATTGACGAATTGGAGAATTTTCACAAAAAATTTGAAAAAGATAGGTTTAATTTACAATATGATATAGATGGTTTGGTCTATAAAGTTAATAACTTTGAACTTCAAAAAAGGTTGGGTTTTACTGCAAACTCCCCAAGATGGGCCATAGCTCATAAATTTTCAGCAGATAGTTCGTACTCCCAGATAAAAGATATTGATATTCAGGTTGGTAGAACAGGTGCATTAACACCAGTAGCAAGAATTAAACCTGTAAATATTGGGGGTGTAGTAGTTTCAAATGCAACACTACATAACGAAGATGAAATTATAAGAAAAGATATAAGGATTGGTGACACTGTAAAAATAGAAAGAGCAGGTGATGTGATTCCACATGTTGTGCTAGTAGATTTAAAAAAAAGAGATAAAAAATCAAAAAAATTTATATTTCCTAATTTCTGTCCTTCTTGTGGCTCTCAAACTATTAAAGAATTTAATAGCACAACAAAAAAATATGATGCTGTAAGAAGGTGCACAAATGAAGGATTCGAATGCGAAAAAATTGCGATTGAAAAAATAAAACATTTCATTTCAAAAGAAGCAATGAATATCGATGGACTTGGTAAAAAAGTTATAGAAAATTTTTGGGAAATTGGCTTAATAAGATTTCCACAAGATATATATAACTTAGACTATAATAAAATTTCTAATTTAGAAGGCTGGGGAGATCTTTCAGTTTCAAATTTAAAATTCTCAATTGAGCAATCAAAAAACGTTTCTTTAGATAGATTTTTATATGCTATTGGAATAAGGCATATCGGAATTGAAAATGCAAAACTTTTAGCTGAATATACTAAATCAATAAAAAATTTTTTAAGTTTTATTAATAAAAAAAAATTAAAAGAATTTTTAAATATTGATGGAATTGGAGATACGCAAATAAATTCCTTAAATAATTTTTTTAACAATAAATCTAATTATAATATAATTGAAAAATTATCTTTGATATTAGATATTTCAGATATAAAATTAAATAAAAATGGTAAGCTATTGAACCATACATTTATGTTTACTGGAAAATTATCAAATATGAGTAGAGCTGAGGCCAAATCATTAATTGAAAAAAATTCTGGGTCAGTTGTAAGTTCAGTTAATAAAAAATTAAAATATTTAATAGTTGGTGAAAAACCCACAAACAGAAAAATAGATCAAGCTAAAAAACTAGGAGTAAAAGTTCTTTCTCAAAAAGAATGGCTAAATTTACTAGATTAGTCTGGCTAACCAATTTTTTTCCTGATTATTTAAATAGGGAGATATATTATTATAGACATCAAAGTGATATTTAAATAAATATTTCTTTTCTATTCTATTAAGCATTTTAAAGTTAATTAAATCTGTATCAATTGGTACCATGGTAAGATTTTCAAATATTAACTGAGATTTTACTTTTTTTATGTAAACCAAATTTTCAATTCTGATACCAAAATAATTTTCTTTATAAAAACCAGGTTCATTGCTTAAAATCATTCCCTCTCGTAATTTTACGTGATTGTTTTTAGATATTCCTTGTGGTCCTTCATGAACATTTAAAAACGCTCCTACGCCATGACCTGTCCCGTGACGATAGTCAAGACCAACTGAATTGAGACTTTTTCTAGCAATTTTATCAATATTGTGGCCGTATTTTTCTTTATTAATATTTGATAATGCAACAGAAATGTGGCCTTTCAAAACTCTGGTAAAAATATCTTTAGTTTTTTTTGAAACATTTGAAAAACAAACTGTTCTAGTAACATCTGTAGTTCCCCATTTATATTGTCCGCCCGAGTCGACTAGTAATAAATCTCCAATTTTTAACTTTCTATTAGTATTTTTATTTGCTCTGTAATGAATTATTGCTCCATTTGGACCAGAACCTGCAATCGTATCAAAACTTGGATATAAATAATTTTTACTTTTTTTTCTAAGATTTTCTAATTTTTTCTCTATCTTAATTTCAGTTAGATCTGTAATCTTATGATTTTTAATCCAAAATAAAAATTTTGTTAAAGCAACACCATCCTCGATATGAGCATTAACCATATTTTGAATCTCTTTTTTATTTTTTAAAGATTTTAAAGAATAAATAGGGTCTTCTCTTTTGATAATTTTAAATTTATAATTTAAAAGACCTTCTTCAAAAAACGAGCAAGTTTTTTTGTCTATACAGAAATTTCCCTTTTTAAGTTTGACCAAACATTTCAAAAGATTATTTTCATCTAAAAAAAATGTTTTAAGTTTTTTGAGACTTGGTTTAATGTATTTAACCTTATTTCGATTTGAAAAAAAATAAATTTTTTTTTGTTTTGTTAAAATAATTTTGCAATTTGCAACCGGGGAATTAGGAAGATCTTTTCCTCTAATATTTAGAAGCCAACAAATATTTTCTCCGGCACTGATATAAATATAATCAATTTTTTTTTTTTCCATAATTTTTTTTAGTTGGTTGACTTTTTGAATCAAACTTTTTCCTACGACGTTTGAATTTAAACTAAAGAAAGGATAGATTCTTGGGGATTTATTTTTAGTTTTTAACTTAATATTTAAAGGAACAAGATTGTATTCATCTCTAAAATATTTATGTAAGGTTTCGTTTGTAAAAAGTTTAGGATCAAAACCAATTTTAATTTTTTTCTTTAAAATATCCTTAGGCCAAGTATATGGAATTTCACAGATTTCAAATTTATCTCCTGACTCTTTTTTAGCTTGAATGACATACCTACCATCAACAAACAAATATTTTTTATTTCTTAAAAAAATAGCAAATCCAGCAGACCCTGAAAAATTTGTAAAATATTTTAAATAATTTATTTTAGAATATTCAGTGAAATAATTATCATTCTTAGGAAGTATATATGCATCTAAATTATTTGTTAGAATTAAATTGTTTATCTCTTTACTCATTTTAATTTTTTTTGATAACGAATCCAACCTGGGCTTCTCACTTCACTATCACCATCAAAATCTATATCTTGATTAAATTCGAAATCATCTTCTTTTTCATCAAAAAAGTTATTATTTTTTTTTATATACTTTTCCGGAAGTTCATCCACAAACCTTGATGCCATACTGTCTATCCAGTCTCCTTGATAAAATCTATTCATAGAAAATGATATTTTAGCAAGTTTTTTTGCTCTAGTAATTGCAACATAAGCTAATCTTCTTTCCTCTTCGAGCCCACTTTCTCCTTTTTCTTCAATACTTTTTTGATGAGGAAATAGACCTTCTTCCCAACCAGGTAAAAATACAACATCAAATTCAAGTCCTTTAGATGCATGAATAGTCATTAAATTTACTTTTTCACTTTGCCAATCTTGGTCAAGCGATGTTGCAAGGGCAACATGTTCTAAAAAGCTTTCCAAATTATCAAATTCTTTCATTGCATTTAATAATTCTTTTATATTTTCTAACCTATTTTCGTTTTCTAAATCTTTTTTATTTTTAAGCATTTCACTATATCCCGACTCATCTAGAATTGTTTGTAATAACTTGTTGTGATTCATATTTCCAATAAGATCACTTCTCCATTTAGACAAAAGGTTTAATAGTGAATTAAGACCAAGTTTTGTTTTTGGTTTAATTTTATTTTGTTCAATTAATTTTTTTGCAGCATTTTCTAAAGAACATTTATTTAATTTAGCAAAATTATTAATTGCCTTTACAGTTGTGTCTCCTATTGACCTTTTTGGAACATTCAAAATCCTTTCAAATGACAAATCGTCTTGTTGCTGATAAACAGTTCTTAAATAGGCGACGCAATCTTTAACTTCTGCTCTTTCATAGAATTTAATTCCGCCAATAATTCTATAAGGTATTCCTATTTTTAAAAATCTTTCCTCAAATTCTCTAGTTTGGAAAATAGCCCTTACAAGAATAGCAACTTCATTCAATGAGTATTTTTTTTTGAAATCTTCAATATTGGATCCAATTTCGGTAGCTTCATCCTTTACATTTCTAAAGCAGTTCAAAGATACAAGTTCCCCATCTTCTTTATCTGTAAAAAGTTTTTTCCCCACTCTATTTTGATTATTTTCAATAATATTTGATGCAACATTTAAAATATTTTGAGTAGATCTATAATTTTTTTCTAATCTTATTACTTTTGTATTCTCATAAACTTTTTCAAATTGAAGGAAATTTTTTATTTCAGCTCCTCTCCAACTATATATTGATTGATCATCATCCCCAACACAACAAATATTTTTATTATACTCAGCTAGATGTTTAAGCCATTCACTTTGAATATAATTTGTATCTTGATATTCATCTACTAAAATATATTTAAATTTTTTAGAATACATTTTTGAAATATCATTATGTCTCTCAAAAATCTTAACAGTATGAAGAATTAAGTCACTAAAATCAGCAGCATTTAGATCAATTAATTTTTGTTGATATATTTTATAAATACCTAAAAAGCTTTTTTCCAATATATCTTTACGTTTTAATACTACCTCATTAGGATAAAAACCTTTGTTTTTCCATTTGTCTATGACAGCTAGAATATATTTTGGAGATATTTTTTTTGTATCTATATTTTCTGATTTACAAATATTTTTTATTAATCTTACTTGATCATCTTGATCTATTATTGAAAAATTAGATTTTAAATTTGCTGCTTCAGCATGTTTTCTTAATATTTTTGCGCTGATCGAGTGAAAAGTACCTAGCCAAGGAAGCCCTGTTGCCTCTTTCCTTAAGAATTTGGAAACTCTTTCTTGCATTTCTTTTGCAGCTTTATTGGTAAAAGTTACTGCTAAAATTTGATTTGGGAACGCTTTATGTTGTTTTACAATATGTGCAATTCTAGTGGTTAGAACTCTAGTTTTGCCTGATCCTGCTCCAGCAACAATAAGCAGAGGCCCATCTAATTGTAAAACGGCTTTTTCCTGACTTTCGTTAAGACTTGTTAAATAGTCGAAATTCATCGTTTATTTTTTTTTAAATTAAGAGATATTAAATTAATGAAAAAAACAAAGAAACTGTCATTATTTGTTAAAGGTTCTTTTATATTAGTTGGATTATTTTTCATATTTGGCATTTATTTATCAATACCAGTTTTATTTAATTATAAAAGTATAGAAAAGATCATTCAGGATAAATTTTATTATGATTTTAATGTTAACTTAAATATAAATGGTGACATAAAGTATCAATTACTGCCAAAACCGCATTTGTTGATCAGCGAATCTTCTTTATCAATAAATGATAATAATGATGTGATGTCAGTTGATGTTAATAATTTAAAAATTTATTTAAATTCAAGCAGCTTGTATCCAAAATCAAAATTAAATTTTGAAAAATTTGAAATAAATAAAAAAAATTTTTTGTTAAAAAAAAAAGAATATAATATTTTAAGAAACTATTTCCATAAAAGTGAGACCAAGCCATTTAAAATTTCAAAAAGTAAAATCTTTATATTAGACGAAAAAGGTGAAACCTTAGTCATATCTCCTATTGAAAAAATTATTTTTAATACATCAAAAAAAGATAATGTAAAAAAATTAATTATTAAGGGGAATATATTTGATTTGAATTTTAAATCATTATGGAAAAAAAAGTTTAACTCTGAAATGAATTCACAGATAGAGATAGATTTTAAGGAGCCAAATATATCTATTAAAAATAAATTAGAATATGGTAATATTTCAAACTTAAAAGGATTGATATTTCTAAGTTATTTAAATCAGAACATCGAGATAAATTATAAATTAAATAATAATTTAATTATTATAAAATCACCAGATAACAATAACGATATTAAAATTGACTCAATAATAGAATTAAGACCATTTTATTTAAAATCGAACATTAATCTAAATAAGCAAAATTTAAATTTTTTAACAGATGAATTAATATATTCGTTGTTAAGTTTTGATGCTGAACTCCTAGGCAACTTAAATGGAGAAATAAAATTATATTTGACTAATATTGAGAATGAAATTATTAGAAATGGTCAAATCAGTTTTGATATAAGTCAAAAAACTATAAAGTTACGTAAAGCTTTATTTAATCTTGGTGAAATTGGTACAATCGAGTCTGAAATAAAATATGTTGAGAATAATGGTGACTTAATTTTTAATTCAATAAATTCTTTATTAATTAAAAATAAAAAACGGTTTGCTAGAAAATTTCAAATAAAACCAAGTAAAATTTTAGACTTAGATAGAGTCTATTTTAAAATTGAAAAAAATATTAGTACTGGATCAACTACTATATTTGATATAAAAACTAATTTATCAAAAAATGAAGATAAAATTAAACTAAAATACAAAATTAAAAATTCTCAAGAACTAAAATCTTTAGTAAAAAACATTTTAGATAATTAGTATGGTTTAATCATTTTATATGGATCTACTATTTTGTTATATTCTTTTTCTGTTATAAGACCCGATCTAATAGCTTCAATTTTAAGAGTTGTTTTATTTTTCAAAGCATTTTTTGCAATCTTTGCAGCATTATCATATCCAATTTTTGGTGAAAGCGCAGTTACTAGCATTAGTGAATTATCTACTAAATGCTTAATTCTATTTTTGTCTGCCTTTAGTCCCGATACGCAAAATTTTGCAAAACTTTTTGTACTATCTGATAATATTTGAATTGATTGAAGGACATTATGAATTATTAAAGGTTTGAAAACATTAAGTTCAAAATGTCCGTGTGATCCGGCCATAGTAATTCCGTTGTGGTTTCCAATTACTTTGACACAAACCATCGTGACAGCCTCGCATTGAGTTGGGTTTACTTTTCCAGGCATGATAGAGGATCCTGGTTCATTTTCTGGAAGTATTAATTCTCCATATCCTGCCCTTGGTCCTGATCCTAAAAATCGAATATCATTTGCAATCTTCATTAGACATACAGCAGTGGTATTTAACGTGCCTGAGTAATTTACAATTGCATCATGCGCTGCCAAAGCTGCAAATTTATTTTTTGCAGGTTTAAATGGTAATTTTGTAATTTTTTTAATTTCATTAATTATTTTTTTGTCAAAATTTTTTTTTGTATTTATTCCTGTGCCTACAGCTGTTCCACCTTGCGCGAGGTAATAAATCTCATTAAGAGATAAGTTTATTCTTTTAATACATTCTTGCAATTGTGATTGATAACCTGAAAATTCTTGTCCTAAAGACAATGGAGTTGCATCCTGTAAGTGTGTTCTTCCAATTTTAACTATTTTATTAAATTCTTTTACTTTCTTTTTTAATTCTTTATTTAATAAAACCAAACTTGGCAAAAGTTTCTCCTTAGTTTCCATTGCTATAGCTATGTGCATGGCAGTTGGAAATACATCATTAGTAGATTGGGATTTATTAACATGATCGTTAGGATGGACAGGTTTTTTTGTTCCTTTTTTTCCTTTTAATATTTCTATAGCTCTATTTGATATAACTTCATTTACATTCATATTTGTTTGAGTACCAGAACCAGTTTGCCAAACTTTTAGCGGAAAGTGATCATCTAATTTTCCATTGATAATCTCATCTGAGACTTTAACAATTGATTTATAAATAACTGAACTAATATCTTTATTTTTATAATTTGTAATTGCTGCTGCCTTTTTTACAATTGCAATAGATTTAATTAGTTTCGGTCTAACTAATACGTCTCCAATATCAAAGTATTTTTTTGATCTCTGAGTAGATGCACCCCAATATTTATCCACAGGAACGTTAATAAAACCAATGCTATCGTATTCTTTTCTGAATTTCATAATATAATTATGAGAGTATATTAAACACTTATACATTAAAAAATATTAAAATCATATAGGAGTAAAATGACAAATTTTGAAAAGGTTGGTTTGTTTATGAAAACGTTCAATCAAGATATTAAAGTTTCATCAAGTTTAAGTACGGATAAAATTAATTCATTAAGAATATCACTAATTAATGAGGAACTTGAGGAACTTAAACAAGCCATATCAGAAAAAAATTTAACAGAAGTTGCTGATGCTTTAACTGATTTGTTGTATGTTACGTATGGCGCAGGACATGCGTTTGGTATTAATTTAGATAAATGTTTTGACGAAGTTCAAAAATCAAACATGAGCAAGTTAGGAAAAGATGGCAAACCTATATTCAATGAATATGGAAAAGTTATGAAGGGACCTGATTATTTTAAACCAGATTTGTCAAAATTTATTAAATAACTTAAATCCAACTTGGTTTAAGAGCCTTAATATTCGCATCGCCGCACTTAAGATTTAAATCAAAATTAAATTTTTTGTTTTCTAATTTTAACAAAGCAAATGGATTTTCACTATTAATTAATAACTTACCAATATTTTTATTTTCTAAAGTGATTTCTTGACTGTTTAGCTCACCATCTAATACTTTAATTGCAAATAATCTTTTGTTTAGTTTATTTTTAAGCTTAATTCTTGCAGTATTCTCTTGCCCAACATAACAGCCTTTTCGAAAATCAATGGCATTTAATTCTTCAAAGTTACACTCAATTCCAAAGATTTTATCTTGTAGATTTTTTGTATCAATTTGAGGTATGCCTAAATCATAGCTATGATTATAATATTCTTTAATATCTGAAATTTCTAATCCCAATTTTTTTAGTGATAAGTAAAGCTTCTCTAAATTTATAACCAATCTAGCTCCTAGTTCTTTAGATCTTGGATCTAAAAATATAGGATCCTCTCTAAATTTAACTGTAAAACCCTCCTCATCTTTAGAACTTTCTAATTCTAAAAATTTTTCTTTACTCAAACTTGCCACAACAAACTCATTACTAAGATTTAATATTTCAACTTTCGACCTTAATTTGTATAAATTTAATTTAATAGATAAGTCATCAATAATTTTTTTTTCACAATCTAAAAGATATCCTGACTTATGTTTTATAATAATAAAGTCGAAAAGATATTTTCCTTGTGGTGTTAAAAGAGCTGAAAAACAACTTCTATCATTTGAAACGTTTTCAATATTATTTGTAATTATATTTTGTAAAAATTCTTTTGTTTCGTCTCCACTTATGTAAAGAAGTCCTCTATCTTCTAATATGTAAACTTTATTTCTATTCATATTGTAATACTATAACAAATGATATAATTACTCTTTCATAAAATGTTAGATCTTATTATTAAAAATGGAAAATGCTATATAGATAAAGATTTAAAAGATGTTGATATAGGTATTCAAAACAGCAAGATTAGTAAGATTGGAAAAATAGAAGAAGATGCAGGTCAGATAATTGATGCGAGTGGACTTACAGTTTTGCCTGGTTGCATAGACACTCAAACACATTTTAGAGAACCAGGATCAACAGATACTGAAGATTTACATACGGGTAGCAGGGCAGCAATAGTTGGAGGCATCACCTCAGTTTTTGAAATGCCAAATACTAATCCAGCAACCACTAATCAGAGAGAATTTCAGAGAAAAATAGATTTAGCAAAAAATCGAATGTATTGTAATCATGCATTTTATTTTGGAGCTACCCCTACTAATCAAAGTGAATTAGCGAGTCTTAAAGGATTAGAAGGATGTTGTGGTGTTAAATTATTTGCGGGCTCATCAACAGGAACCTTATTAGTTCATAGAGAGGAAGACATAGAGAAGGTTTTTGAAAGTACATCAAAAATTGTTGCAGTCCATTCGGAGGATGAAGATATTTTAAATTTAAGGAAAAAATTAAGAGAAAAAGGGAATGTTCACTCCCATCCAATATGGAGAGATGAAGAATGTGCAATCTCATCTACAAGAAAAATTGTTAAAATTGCAAAAAGATTAGGCAAGAAAGCTCACATCTTGCACATTACAACTAAGCAGGAAATAGATTTTTTATCTCAGAATAAAGGAAATATTACTTTTGAGATAACCCCACAACATTTAACCATATATGCTCCTGACTGCTACGATAAACTTGGAACTTATGCGCAAATGAATCCACCTTTAAGAGATAAAACTCATTATGATCGTTTATGGTATGCAGTGAGAAATAATTATAATGATACAATTGGTTCTGATCATGCTCCACATCTAAAAGTGAATAAAGATAAAGAGTATCCTGAAACTCCATCTGGTATGCCAGGAGTTCAAACATTAATGCCAGTAATGCTTAATCATGTAAATGATGGAAAATTATCTTTAGAACAATTAATGAATCTTGTTTGTGAGAACCCTGTAAATATTTTTGGGATAATTGGAAAAGGTTTCATAAAGGAACAGTATGATGCAGACTTTACAATTGTGGATATGAATAAAGTTATTGAAATTAAAAATGATAAAATAGAAAGTAAGTGTGGTTGGTCGCCTTTTGATGGATATAAGTTTAAGGGAACACCAGTTTATACAATTATAAACGGAGAGATTAAAATGAAAGATGGCCAGATCATTGGAGAACCATCTGGAAAACCAATTAGATTTGAAGATTAGTTAATTTTATTTATTAAGAATTTTCTTTTCAATTAAACTTTGAGTAATCTCACCTAGAATTGCTGGATCATCAATTGTCGCTGGCATTTTATAATCTTCTCCGTCAGCTATTTTTCTTATTGTTCCTCTTAAAATTTTTCCAGATCTGGTTTTAGGTAATCTTTTTATTATTATAACTACTTTAAAGGCTGCAACTGGTCCAATTTTATCTCTAACCATCTGGATACACTCGTTAGAGATAGTAGCATTTTCTTTTTCAACTCCAGTTTTTAAAACAACGAGACCTATTGGTAATTGTCCTTTTAATTTATCTGCAATCCCAAGAACGGCACACTCAGCAACCGATTGATGCTCAGATAAAACCTCTTCTATTGCTCCAGTTGATAATCTATGCCCTGCAACATTAATAATGTCATCTGTTCTTGACATTATCCAAATATAGCCATCTTCATCAATGTGTCCTGCATCATATGTTTGATAGTAACCTTTATAATTTGACATATAATTTTCTTCGTATCTTTTATCTGCATTCCAAAGTGTAGGGAATGTTCCAGGTGGCAAAGGAAGCTTAACAACTATATCTCCCATCTCATTTGGTTTTGCAATTGAATGATCTGGTTTAATTATTTTTACATCATAACCTGGCACTGCTTTACATGCTGATCCATATTTAGTTTTTTGCATTTCTATTCCAGTGCAATTTGAACTTATGGCCCAACTAGTTTCGGTTTGCCACCAATGATCAATTACAGGAACATTTAAAAGACTCTCTGCCCACTTCAAGGTATCAGGATCAGCTCTCTCTCCAGCTAAGAACAATGACTTAAACGAACTCAAATCATATTTAGAAAAAAATTTTCCATCCGGATCTTCCTTTTTAATAGCTCTAAAAGCAGTAGGAGCAGTAAACAAAGACTTTATTTTGTATTCAGAAATTATTTTCCAAAAAACCCCTGCATCAGGAGTTCCAACTGGCTTACCTTCAAACAAAACAGTTGTACATCCTTTGAACAAAGGAGCATAAACAATATATGAGTGTCCTACTATCCATCCAATATCACTTGCTGACCACCAAACATCATTTTCATCAATATTATAAATATTTTTCATTGTCCATTTGAGAGCAACAATATGACCACCAACATCTCTTACAATTCCTTTGGGAATTCCTGTGGTTCCTGATGTATACAAAATGTAAGCAAATTCATTAGCTCCTATTTCAACACAATCCTTATCTTTAGCGTTTATAAGTGCCTCTTCCCAACTAATCTCAAGTGGAGAATTAAGTTTCACCTCATGACCTTCCCTTTGAAATAAAATTACCTTTTCAACTTTATGTTTTGCAAGTTTAAGAGCTCCATCAACCAATGGTCTGTACTCAACTGTTCTACCTGGTTCAAATCCACAAGAAGCAGTAATCAAAATCTTTGCTTTACTATCATCAATTCGACTTGCTAACTCATTTGATGCAAATCCACCAAAGACTACAGAGTGGATTGCTCCTATTCTTCCACATGCAAGCATCGCTACAACAGCTTCTGGTATCATTGGCATATAAATAATTACTCTGTCACCCTTTTTGATGCCTTGATTATCCAATGCGCCAGCAAATTTTGAAATTTTTTCTCTTAGTTGCTTGTAAGTAAATTTTGCTTTGTTGTTTGTAATAGGGCTGTCGTATATTAAGGCTGTCTTATCACCTTTGCCTTGATCAATATGAGTATCAATTGCGTTATAACATGTGTTCGTCACTCCATCTTCAAACCATTTATAAAATGGAGGCTTAGATTTGTTTAAAATTTTTGTTGGTTTCTTAAACCAAAAGATATCTTCAGACACATTTTGCCAAAACTTCTCAGGATTTTGTATAGATTCTTGATAAATCTTGTTAAAACTGTCTTTCATGGTGATTTGTTTTTTGACTCACTTTTATAATGATTTTATGTAACAGGTTGTATTTAATTTCACAAAGTAAGTAAAATCAATACTTTTTAGAGGTCAAAAACTCTTCAATAAACTAATTTTTTTTGCTATTTAACCCTAACTTTAGACTAATCATTAGATTAGTCTGTAGTTTAAATTTAAACTAATAAAAAAAACTAACTATGAGGGAGTTTTTTATGAAGACAATGAAAATGTTAGCTTTAGCGGCAGTGCTTTTTGGAGCAACTACGGCAGCTAACGCAGCAACAGCCTTTTTAGCTACAGACGATTTCGTAGGTATTTCGTTTTGGTTAATTTCAATGGGTATGTTAGCAGCTACAGCTTTTTTCTTTATGGAGCAGGCGAATGTCGGTTCTCAGTGGAGAAAATCAGTAAACGTAGCTGGATTAGTAACTGGTATAGCATTTATTCACTATATGTATATGAGAGCAGTATGGGTTGAAACAGGTGATACTCCAACTGTTTACAGATACATTGACTGGTTAATTACTGTACCGCTACAGCTAGTAGAATTTTACTTAATTCTTTCAGCAGTAAGAAAAGTTGACACAAACATATTCTGGAGAATCTTAATTGGTTCACTAGTTATGTTAATAGGTGGATATCTTGGAGAAGCAGGATTCATCAACGCTACACTAGGTTTCATAATCGGTATGGCTGGATGGATTTACATTCTTTATGAAATCTTTTCAGGTGAAGCAGGAAAAGTTGCTGCTAAATCTGGAAATAAAGCTTTAGTAACTGCATTTGGAGCATTAAGAATGATTGTTACTGTAGGTTGGGCAATTTACCCATTAGGTTACATCTTTGGATACCTAACAGGTGGAATTGATGCTAACGCATTAAACGTTATCTATAACTTAGCAGACTTTGTTAATAAAATCGCATTTGGTTTAATTATCTGGTCTTGCGCAGTTTCTAACTCTACAAGAAGAGCATAGTAACAGTTAGTTACGATATAAAATAGGGCAAGTTTAATTACTTGCCCTATTTTTTTTTGTGCTTATATAAATCCAATGGCTAAGATAAAATATATTGAGCATAATGGTAATGAACATGCTGTAGATGTTCAGAATGGTCTAACTGTTATGGAAGGCGCAGTTCAAAATGATATTCCAGGAATTGATGCTGACTGTGGTGGAGGTATGTCTTGCGCAACATGCCATGTTTATGTCAAAGAAGATTGGTATGATAAATTACCAAAAAAAGAATTAGGTGAGGATGACATGCTTGACCAAGCTTATGAACCAAAATCAAATAGTAGATTGAGTTGTCAAATTATTGTTTCAGATGAATTAGATGGTTTGTGTGTGAATATGCCGGAGAAACAAGTTTAATGATAAAAACTGATGCTGTAATTGTTGGTGCGGGTCCAACAGGATTATTTTGCGCTCATCAACTTGGCATTATTGGATTGAAATGTGAAATAATCGATAACTTAGACAAAATTGGCGGACAATGTATAGAACTTTATCCAGATAAACCAATTTATGATATTCCTGCAGTTCCAGAATGCACTGGAGAAGAGCTTACAAATAATTTAATAGAACAAATAAAGCCATTTAATTTTAATTTTTATTTAAATGATAGAGTTCAAGAGCTGATACAAGAAAATGAGAATTGGTTAGTTAAAACAACTAATGGCAAAGAGTTTATGACACCTAATGTTATAATTGCAGGTGGGGTAGGTTCTTTTGAGCCCAGAAAATTTCCTACAAAAAGTGCGGAAAAGTTTGATGGTACCTCTGTTTTATACTCGATTAAGGACAAAACTATTTTTAAAGATAAATCAGTTGTTATTTTTGGAGGTGGAGATAGCGCCCTTGATTGGGCTATTGAATTATCTAAAAATTCAAAAGTTTCCCTTGTTCATAGAAGAGAAGAATTTAGAGGAGCAGCTTCAAGTGTACAGAAAATAAAAGAATTAAGTCAAAAAAATATGATTAATTTGTTTACTAAATATTCAATTAAAGATGTTAAAGGAAATAGCTCTCTGGAGGAAGTAGAAATTAAAAATGAAAATGGTGAAAGCAAAAAAATCAAGGCTGATTACGTTTTAGGTTTTTTTGGTTTAATAATGCAACTTGGTCCAATAGCAGAATGGGGCCTTAATTTAGATAAAAAAGTAATCCCTGTAAATACTGAAAATTTTGAAACTAATAAAAAAGGAATTTTTGCTATCGGTGATATATGCACTTATCCTGGTAAACTAAAATTAATTCTCTCTGGCTTCCACGAAGGTGCACTTGCTGCTAGAGGTTGTTTTAAATACGCAAGGCCTAATGAGAAATACAGATTTGAATTTACAACAGCTTCTAACACTATCAAAGACAGGTTAGGTATAAAATAGTGATCGAACTATTTACAGCCGATACCCCTAATGGTTGGAAAATAAGTATAATGTTAGAGGAAGTAGGACTAGATTACAAAATTTCTAAAATCAATTTAAATGAGGGTGAGCAGCATCGTCCTGAATTCAAAAAAATAAGTCCGTTTAATAAAATACCAGTAATTACTGATCATGAAAATAATAAGTCAATATTCGAGTCAGGTGCAATTCTGATGTATTTGGGTGAAAAAAGTAAAATGTTTTATCCTGAGGAGAATAGGTTAGAGATAAACCAATGGTTAATGGCCCAAATGGGATTAATTGGTCCAATGATAGGTCAACATCATCAGTTTCATTTTTATCACAAAGGTAAAAGTGATTGGGGAGAGGAAAGATATTTTAAAATTACAAGAAAATTGTACGAGGATTTAGAAGCAAGATTATCAACAAGTGACTATTTAGCTGGAAAAGAATATTCTATTGCTGATATTGCTACATGGTCTTGGATAGCACGTCATAAAAGACATGATATTGGATTAGAAAATTTTAAGGGATTATCTAGATGGTATGTTGATATTGCAAAACGTCCTGCAGTCATCAAAGGATTTAAAGTATTAAATAAAGATGCTGAAATAGACTATCCTTAAATATCAGCGTAAACTTTTTCTTCTTTTTCATGTTTTTCCTGTGCAGCTATGCATAAAGTTGCAACTGGCCTTGCCATTAATCTTTTAAGACCAATTGGTTCAGCAGTTTCCTCACAATAACCATATGTTCCATCTTGAATTTTTTTTAATGCGCCATCGATTTTAGAAATTAATTTAATCTGTCTATTAATAGCTCTCATTTCTACATTTTTTTCAGTGTATGAGCTTGCTTGATCAACAATATCTGCTGAGGCACTGTTATCGTCCATTGATGCATTAAATATTGCCTCATTGTTAGTTCTCTTAAGATCTTTTTTCCAATCCATTAATTTTTGTTTGAAATACGCAAGATGTTTTGCGCACATGTATTTCTCAGTTTCTTTTGGGATATATTTTTTAGAGATCTTTACCATGCTCAAATTTATAAATTTGGTGAATATATTCATCATTTATTAAGTGTCAAGAATGCATTAATTGTATAAATTAGTAAAAATGGCCATTTATAAAAAAAATATAAACAATATATTTTATATTTTTATTACATCGCACTTATTGATCTGGACATTGATTCCAACTTTTACAAATCAAAATTTGCCACTTGATACAATCGAGGCTTTAGCGTGGGGAAGCAATTTAGATTGGGGATTTAATAAACATCCTCCAATGAGTGCTTTTTTACCAGAAATTATTTATTATATTTTTGGACCACAAGATTGGGCGTATTACTTATTAAGTCAAATTTGTATTGTAGTTTCATTCTTTATTATTTTTAAATTAGCGGAAGATTTTTTTGAAAAAAAAATTTATTGTTTTTTATCTGTTCTATTGTTGGAAGGGATTTATTTTTATAACTTTACCACGCCCGAGTTTAATGTGAACGTATGTCTTATTCCTTTTTGGTCTCTATCATTATTTTATTTATGGAAAGGAATTACAAATAACAAAATCCTAGATTGGATATTACTTGGATTATTTGCTGGATTTGGTTTCCTTTCAAAATATTTATTTGTTTACTTAGGTTTAGCAATAGCTGTCCTGTTAATTTACTTAATCTATAACAAAAAAATAAATTTAAAGTGTTTGGTGTCCTTAATTCCTTTTTTTTTAATTTTATCTCCTCATATTATTTGGTTATCTGAAAATGAGTATATAACTATAACTTATGGAATAATGAGAACTGGATCAGAAGAAGTAAGTATTTTTGCTCATTTAAAGCATCCATTTATATTTTTACTTAAACAAATTGGAATATTGACACCATTTTTACTAATGATCTTTTTTTTAATTAATAAATTTAAAATAAATATTAATTTAAATGATGATAAATTATTATTTTTACTATCAGTAAACGTAATTCCTATTTTATTTATATTTTTAACATCTTTTACTATGGGTGTTAAAATAAGAACTATGTGGATGACACCTTTCTATTTAAGTTTTGGTTTGTTATTTATTTATATGTTTAGATCTGAAATTAATTTTGAAAATATGAAGGCTTTTACTTCTGTTTTTTTGGTCTTATTTTTTATCTCACCAATTTTATATGTATATGTTTCTATTTCTAAAACTGACAAAAGAACAGATTTTAATGGAAAAAATTTAGCTAAACAGGCTAAAGATTTTTATGAAACAGAAGCAAAAGACCTTGGAAAAATGGAATATGTAAAGGGTAATGAGTGGATTGCAGGAAATATATCTTATCATCTTCCAGAAAGACCAAAGTGGATTTATAGTTCTAAAGAACTTTACATGTGCAATATAGACATGGAATGTGTAAAATATAAATGAAAATTCAATTAAACCAAAAAAATAAAAAACTTTTATTCATTATTGGAATAATTGCTTTAATAGAACTTTCAGGATACGGTTTTTTTGCTTCTTTGTTTAGATTAATAGGCTCAGTGAGTTGATGAATATTATAATATTAATTCCAGTATTTAATGACTTTAGATCTACATCAAAATTAATTGAAGAAGTTGATAGAAATATTTCTGATTTAAATGCTTCATTTTCAGTAATTGTAATTAATGATGCATCAACAGAAGAAAAAAATTTAGAAAAAAAAAATTTAAATAAGATTAAAGCAATAAAATTAATAAATATGAGAAATAACAGGGGCCATGCAAGATGCATAGCTGCTGGTTTAAAATATATTTCAGAAAATGAAGATTTTGATTATGTAATACCTATGGATGGTGATGGAGAAGATAGACCTGAAGAGATAAAAAACTTTGTTGATAAGATAAAGGATAATCCTAATAAAAGTATAGTTGGAGAAAGAGTAAAAAGATCAGAGGGTTTAATTTTTAAAATCTGTTATTTTTTACACAAAATAATTACTTATACATTTACAGGAAAATTTATAAAATTTGGAAATTTTACTTGCCTTACAAAAGAAACTGTTAAGAAATTAATAGAAGAGAAAGCAACCTGGAGTAGTTTTTCTGGGTCTTTGGCAAAAACTGAAATTAATTTAATTAAGTCTCCATCAATAAGAGGCTCAAGATATTTTGGACCTTCGAAAATGAGTTTATCCAATTTAATAATACACTCTTTATCAATTATCGCTGTCTTTAAAACAGGTGTAATTTTTAGATCAATAGCTTTTTATGCAATTTATTTAATAATTATTGCTGAATATATAAGTATAATTACAGCTATACCTCTAGCTTTAATCATTATTTTTGGGCTGGTTATTTTAAAAATTTCAGGAAGAGAAAATATGATTGAGTTTAACAATTCTTTAACAAACATTTCAGATATTGACACTTTAAAATAATTTATTTTAAAATAATTTATGAAAAATTTTTATCGTAAGGTTGCATTTGGATTAGGACCTAAAGATAAAGTTCCGTCAGATCCATTAGAATGGGCAACAAGTCAATTGAACGATGTTCCTGAATTTTCTTGGAAGGGAAGAATTTTACCAGAGAAAGAGCTCAGAAATTATTATAGAGATTACGTTTATGGAGATAGAAAAGTCTTAAGAAAAAAATTTAAAAACGATAAAGATGGATACAAAAGAGAAAAAAATAAGTTAAGACATTTAACAGGCCAAAAATTTTGGTGGAATCTTGAACTTTGCATAAGACACTCTGAGGCTTTAAAAAGTGAGACACCTGTTTTGGCTAAGCTATGGTATTTTTGGGGAAACCATTTTGCAATCAGTGAAAAAGATTTCTTAGCTCAATACACAACAGGTGCGTATCAAAGAGAAATTATTAGAGCCAATATGAATCAAACCTTTGAAAAAATGGTTCAAGAAGCAACAGTAGCTTGGACTATGATACATCATTTAGATAATAATGATAATGTTGGACCTAAAAGCCAAGAAGCACAATGGGCTAAAGAAAAGGGAAGAAAAGTTGGTGTAAATGAAAATCATGCAAGGGAATTGCTAGAGCTTCACACTGTTTCACCTGAATGTGGCTACACTCAAGAAGATGTTATTCAAATGGCATACGTAATGAGTGGATGGAGACCTAACTGGGGAAAAAGAAGATTAGAAACTGGAGATGTTCATTTCAATAGTGAATATCATCAACCAGGCACTAAAAAAATTTTAGGCAAAAAGTATAAATCAGGAAGAAAAAGTTTATCAGCAGTAATCACTGATCTTGTAAATCATCCATCTTGTAGAGAATTTATTGCAATGAAACTTTGCAGGTATTTTATAACCGACAATCCAACAAAAGAAATGATGGAACCAATTATCAGAGCTTGGGAAAAATCAGATGGCTTTTTACCAGATGTTCATAAAGCAGCAGTAGAAGTTGCTTTCAATTATTCTAATAAACATAACAAATTTCAAAATCCAGAAAATTGGCTTTTAATTATGAGTAAAATGTCTGATGTGGAATTAGTACCAACGCCAAAACTGATGGATTTATATACTTTAGGTCTAAAACCAACACATGAGCAAAGATCATTAGAATATTTATTAAGAGAACTTGGTCATCATCCATATTTAGCAAAACAACCTAATGGATGGTCAGATTTGTCTGAAGATTGGATGTCACCTGAATTATTAATTAGAAGACTCGTTTATGCTAAAGAAGCATATTACAAAAAAAATAGAAAATCGCAGACAAATGAATTTTATGAGGAGATGGTTGAAAAAAATTATGATAATCCAAATGAAATTCTTAAAACCATAAATCAGCAGGGAGACCTTTCTAATAGACATGTGATGCTGTTTAACTTACCGGAGACCCTTAAATCATGAAAATATCAAGAAGAAACTTTTTAAAAGGATCAGCAACAACTTTATTTTTAGCAGGTTTTAATTTTCCTGTTTTAGCAAACACAACAAAGAAAAAAAATCTTGTAATCATAATGTTAAGAGGAGGAATGGATGGTTTATGTGCTGTTCCGATAATAGGCGACAAGAATTTTGAAAAAAGAAGAAAGGATTTGATTTTAGATGAAACTATTAAATTAAATTCTGATTTTGCGCTTCATCCTAAATTAAAAAATTTTTATAATTTATGGCAAAATAATCTTGGAGCAATAGTTCATGCAACTAATATTCCATATACAAAAAGATCACATTTTGATGGTCAAAATTTAATGGAAACAGGAGGTCACATACCTTATGCAATAAAAACTGGTTGGTTAGGAAGAGGAATGAAATTAGGAGAATTGAAAGGCGATGGTCTTGCGTTATCTTTGCCAATGCCTTTACTATTAAGAGGTATTCCAAGTAATGATAATTTTTATCCTTCAAAAAAAAGACTTCCAAGAACAGAACTTTTGCAACTTTTAAAATCTGTTTATGCAGATAAATCTGAACATGATTTAGCTAATATGATGGAAATAATTGCTAATAGATCTATGATGAGTAGTGGTGGTACTTCGATGTCCCGTAAAAATTCGTCTTTAGCTTATAAAGCAGGTTTAGAATTAAAAAAAATAAATGGTCCAAGAGTTGCTGTTTTTGAAGTTGATGGTTTCGACACACATGCTGCACAAGGCGGAGTAAATGGTTCTCATTCAGATAGCTTAATTGAAATGGACTCAATTTTTAAAAGTTTAGAGAAGGGTCTTGGAAATGAAATTGAAAATACTTTAGTTTTAACTCTAACAGAATTTGGCAGAACTATTGAGCAAAATGGTGGACGAGGTACAGAGCATGGTTATGGATCTGCAATTTTTATGGCAGGTGGTCTTTTAAAAAAATCTCAAGTTTATACAGACTGGCCAGGACTTAAACGAAAGGAATTATTTGAAGGAAGAGATTTAAATTCCACAATTGATGCTAGATCTGTCTATGCATCAGCTATGTCTACAGTTTTTGATACAGATTTTAAAAGAGTCCAAAAAGAAGTTTTCTGGGGAGATAAACTCCAAGATTTATCTGACAAATTATTTAAAATTTAATGAAAAAAATTTTCTTAATTTTATTTAGTATATTTTTATGTTTATCTGCTGAAGCAAAAGTTAAATCTAAAGATATATCTTTTCCTAAACATTTTTATATAGATAAGATTAAATCATGCTCATATGTGGGTGGTGAGACTTTTAAATCTAAATATAAAAAAGCTAGAATTGAAAGCTTAATACGTTTAGATTGGATGAGTGAATGGGCGCTGGGTAATTCTAGAAGTGTAAATCACCTAAATCTAACTGGTCCAATGAGCTCATATGCTGTTGCTACCCATAATGCAATTGGTAATAATGATAAAACTGACATTGATGCCGCTAAAGGAATATTGATTAAAATAGCTAAAGCAAATGTTTTACTAGATACAATCGGTAAAGAGGAGTTAAAAAAGAAACCAAAATGTTGGAAAGATGGAAATCCCGAGGCACCTTGCTGGTATCATGCATATGAATTTGCAAGGGATGCTTTTACAAATTATTTGCTGATAGCAATTTATCTTAAAGATTACTTAAGTGATAAAGAAATTAAAATTGTTAACAAGTATATTAAAAAAATGCATAAAAAATTTATTAAGCCTGAAGAATTTTTAGAGAAAGAAAAAGGATTTTATGCAATGGGAAACGGAGGAATTCCAAACTTAGCTTATGCTCATTGGACAAACAATAAAAAACTAGCAGCAAAAGAATTCAATTTTAGATTTAAAAATATAGAGGAAGTGTTTTATGATGATGGCTATATCAATAATAATTCTTTTAGAGGGTTTCGAGCCTTATGGTATCACTCTTATGGTTTAAATTCAGCTTTAGGTTACATCTATTTAGCTAAAAATTGGGGGGCTAAAGTTCCAGACTCAGTTATGAATAGAATTACTAAAGCAGCAGAAGTATTAAATTTAGGGATCACTGATTATGAAAGTTTCTCCTCAAGAAAATACGATGGTAAGCAAAAAAATAATCAATATAAAAAACATAATGCTAGAAAGCACACACATCAAGAGGCTATAGCTATTGATACCTTAATGGAAATGGTAACTGGAATAAAACATGAAAAAGATATTACTTATTTAGCCAAAAGATCAAAGTATGGCATAGACAATCTAATTGGATTTAATGCTAATTGTATAAAATGAAAAAACTTTTAATTATCTTTTTTATTTTAATTTTATCATCTTTTGCTCAAGCAAAAGATCCGCCTAAAAAATATTTAGATGAAAATTATGTTTTTAAACACTCGAAATTTATAAAATGGCCAGAGAAAACAGGATCATGGGGTAAAATTGAAACACATGGACGTATCGCGCCAAATCCTTGGAATTTAAGATATGAGACAAAAATTGTTAGAGATGGAAAATATTCATTACGTTTTGAAATGAGAGATGGTGATTGCCATCGACGAGATTGTGATAGATCTAATAAAGCTGGACGGAGTGAAGTTATTTTTGAAGGAAATTATCCATCTAGTGCAAAAGGGCATATAGGAAATGTTTGGTATGCATGGTCTATGTATATCCCCGAAGGTACAAATCATATTAGACCTGCCTATACAATCTTAGGACAATTTAAAATGCCAAGTGACTATACTAAGCAATTGAATAGAGTTAATTCTTCTGGTTTTGATGAAGATTGTCCCGAAATACCAATAGTGTTCAAATTAGAAAGAGAAGGAGTTACAATTGAAAAAGATGGAGTGCTCCAATGCGAAGGGTATGGAAGAGAATTAATTATACCTACAAAGGCTTTGCACAACAAATGGCATGATTTTTTAATGAACGTAAATTGGACTGATAAAGAGGATGGTTTCATTGATTTATGGATTAATGATAAATTAGTTTATCAATCAAAAGGCAAAACATTTGGTAAGTTGCTCAAAAGAAAAAAAGATGGAAAAAAAATGGGACCTAGTTTTCGTTTTGGAATTTACAATGGAAAAAGAAAAATTCCTGTAAAAACACAAGTTGCTTATTATGATTCTTTTAGAAGTGGAAAAAAATGTAAGAAAACAGCCTTATTTCATGATTGTAATAATTTACCAAAATAATTTATGAAAAAAATTTTAATCATTCTTCTATCTCTCTTGTTAATTCCATCATATTCGTACGCTGGTAAATGGCATACAAATATGAAAAAGCAAGAGAGGAAAGATTTTGCTAATTATGTACTAAAAGCTCAATCAGATAACAAAATGGTTTTTAATACAAGAAATATTAAAAATCCGAATATTTATAAATTTTTTGACAAGCTTGAGGATAGAATGGGCGTTGCCGAAAAAGGAATAGAATTCGATTTAAAGTATTCATATGAAGGGCATAAACTTGATTGGAAAAGATTTGGCATTGAAGGTCATGCTCAAAGATTTCAAATCATGGAACCTTACAAAGAAACTACAAAAAAAAATAAAACAAAATGGTATAGAGTTGGTTATTTTGTTCCAGAGGATATTAGGACTGATAAACATACGATATCTTTATTTGATTTTAAAAAACTTTACGGAAAAGGCGAAAAAACCCATGATGGATCGTTTGCCATTGTAAATAATAGATTTACATGGAACTTTAACTCTCCAAATTATACAGCGTATGAAAATGAAGTGGTGGGCGCTGAATACTTTTATCCAGAACATTATGTTGTTAATCTTGATCCTAACTTTTCTCCATTAAAAGGTAAGTGGGTAAATATTTTATTAAATATAAAGTGGGCTGAAAAAGGTTTTATGCATTTATGGATTGATGGTACTTTAAGATCCAGTTACTTCGGAGATACTTTAGCAGGAGCCTCAAGTGTTAGATTTAAATTTGGACCATACAGACACCATATGCATCAGGCAACCAATGAAGGTTTAGAAGTTCCAGATCTTAAAATTAGATACTCTAACGTTGGTAAAGCTGACAAATGTGAAGATTTATGGAGTGGATGTAATGAAATTATAAGTCAACTATCAGATCAATCACAACTTAAAGGAGTTAGGGTTGTTGTATTATGTAAAACTGCTCCACAATCTAGTACTTGCAAAAATTTAGGCTACCCAAATAACCCAAGACCTTTTTAATGTTAAAAAAATTTTTGTTTGTAATATTTTTTTTCTTATTATCACATTTTGCTAATGCATCTGAAAACCCTTACAAATTTTTAAAAAAGGAAGTTTTATTAGGAAAAGCTAGTTCAGAGTTGAAAAATGATACAAGATCTATTTCAAAAAAAAAAGCACTTTCTATTTTTGAAGACACAGATGGTAAGGCAATAAAAATTACTTTAGATACTAAATTTAAAGGAAATAAAAAAGATTGGGAAAGAACAGGTGCAAGAAATCAAAGATGGGAAATGGCAAATAAAAAAAAGCCAAGAAAATTTAAAAAGCCCGTTTATGTAAAATATACATTTAAGCTAAATGATTTTCCAATACATCCAGCAGTAGGAGGAAGTTTTTTTCAAGTTATTGCTAATAAAGGAAATTCGAGACTTTTGCCTTGGATGAAATTAGAATATAGAGGAAATTCTGTTGTTCATCAGTTAAACTTTACTAAAGAAGTTTTTTATTTAAAAGGCGATCCTGAAAATTCTAATTTTGATAAAATTTCATATAAATTTCCCTTGGGAACTGTTGATCAATTTAAAAATTACAGAACTGTAAGTTTCAAAATATTAGCTTCAAAAGAGGATAACGGAGAGATAATAGCATGGGTTGATAATAAGAAAGTTTTTGAAGTATATGGTCCAAACTTTACCATAGGTAATGGTTATACATTTAAATGGGGTTTTTATCGATGGCTTAAAGATGCATTTTTAAATGAAACTCCAACACAATCTTTAACAGTAAAAGAATTTGGTTTCAGCGATAAATGTGAGGAAATTTTAGATCAGGATAAATGCTCATACTTATCAGAAAATAAAGAGTCTATTTCATATGTTAGATATAGAAAAAGCAGTTATAGAATGCCTACTTACGGAAAAAAAATTACTAAATCAATTAAATGGACTAAGCCATTACCTGAAATCAAAATCAATTAGCTCTAATTGTTGGTAGCAAATAGAAGTCAGCTGTATCTATTTTAGAAGAATGCTCTCTTCTCATATTCCATCTTTTTTGGACACCAGCGCTAGCAAGACTTAGCGTAGATCTTCCGTACCGGTAGTTAGTGTTATCAATAGACTTCATTAAACCCTTAATTTTCTCATCTTTTTCACAAGAAAATAGGTTCTTACTACCATCTTCATTAGATAAACCGGTCAGCATTACACCTGCTTTTTGATAACGATAACCGTTTTTAAAGATAGAGTCTAAAGCAACCAAAGCTGTTTTAACTATTTCAATACTATTATTTGTTGAAATTGCAAAATCTATGGTCTTTGAGTTTGAATAATATCCAAATCTACTTTGAAAAGGACTTGTTCTAACAAAAACAGTAATTGACTTTGCAATCAAAGATTCAGATCTAATTTTTTCAGATGCGTTCAAACAATAATTTGCAACTGCTTCTTTTAGTTCTTGGTATTTTTCAATTCTTTGACCAAAAGAACGAGATACAACACAGCTTTTTCTTTTTGTTTGCGTTGTCTCTAAATCAATGCAAGGGACTCCTCTTAACTCCATTGCAGTTCTTGAACCCAAAACATTAGAGTTTTTCTTTATCCATGTATTTGATTTGTTCTTTAGTTGTTTTGCATTATAAATTCCGTTTTTGTGATAAAATTTTGTTAACTGTCTTCCTACACCCCAGACATCGTTAATATCAACTTTTTCTAATATAGGATCAATATTTTCAATTCCTATCAAACTTGTTACACCTGATTTTTTTTTCTTTGCAATATGATTTGCAACTTTGCTTAAAGTTTTTGTTTTGGCAATACCAATACTAGTTGGAATACCTGTCCACTTTAAAACTGTCTCTCTGATTTCTCTTCCGACCTTTTCAACTTCATCATCTGAAAAATTTGACAAATCTAGAAATGCTTCATCGATAGAATATACTTCGATGGCAGAGTTAAATCTTTTTAATGTTCTCATTACTCTTCTAGATAAATCTCCATATAAAGAATAATTAGATGAAAAAACATTAACTTTATTTTTAATAATAATATCTTTTGCCTTGAAATAAGGCTCTCCCATTTTAATACCTAAAGCCTTTGCTTCAGTTGATCTTGAAATTATACAACCATCATTGTTAGATAAAACTACAACAGGTTTTTTTCTTATTTTAGGATTGAATAATCTTTCACAAGAAACGTAAAAAGAGTTACAATCAATAAGTGCTATTTTTTTAGTATACTGAATGGATGACATAAGTTACAACTCCCCAAATAAATATATCTTCATCTTCATTAATTAAAATTCGATCTGTAAATTCTTTAGAACCTGATGTTAAAAATTTTTTATCTCTTTCTTGAACTAAACTTTTAACAACTAGTTCATCATGAACATTTGCAATAACTGTTGAGAAATTTTTTGGTGTTAAGCTCTTATCAACAACTAATAGATCGCCATCATTAATTCCCACATCCACCATCGATTTTCCCTGAACTCTTATGATGAAGGTTGCTGGAACATTTTTGATTAAGTGAACATTTAAATCGATATCTTCCTCAATATAGTCTGTGGCGGGGGACGGAAAACCCGCACCAGCTTTGTGTAAATAGTAAGGTATAGTTAGCTTCATAAATGTTCTTATTTTGTTCTAATTAATATCTAAGTTGTTCAATAGTGTCAATCAGGTTGTATTTTGAGTCTGTAACTGAATCAAAAGTGAATCAAAACGTGAACATCCAAACCACATGTTGTATACATGTGGATAACTTTAACCATAAATAGTTTAAAGATAATAAATGGAAAAAAACGAAAGCTTAACAGGAAGATGTATTTGTGGTCAGGTTAGATATAGAATTACAGAAAAGCCTCTATTCACCCAAGCTTGTCATTGCAAAGATTGTAAAATTATAACTGGGTCTTCTTACGTTATTAATACAAGCGTCTTAGATAACACCTTAATTATGGAAGGAGAAGTTGCATCAACAGAACTCAAAGCAGGAAGTGGCGCTATTTCTAATGCATATTTTTGTACAAAGTGTGGAACTTATATTTATACTGATTATGGCTCAGCTGTTGGTAGATTAACAGTTAGAACTAAAACTTTAGATAATTCAGAAAGTTATCCACCACAAGTACATATTTTTACAAAAGATAAAGATCCATGGCTAAAACTAGCAGATGATGTAATTTGTTTTGAAAAAATGTATGATCCAAAGAAAACATGGCCAGAGGAAAGTTTAAAAAGATATGGAGAATATTTAAAAGTTATTAACAAATAATTTTAATAGGAGATTAAAATATGAAAAAGTTAACTTGTCACTGTGGAGCAATTGAAGCCGAAGTTAAAATTCCTATAGGTGGTGTTGAAAAAATCATGCGTTGCAACTGTTCAATTTGCAAAAAAAAAGGTTACATTATAGGAGTACTTGGACCCGATGACTTTAAACTTACAAAAGGAGAGGATAAGTTAACACTTTATCAATTTTATACTAATACAGCTAAGCATTATTTTTGCTCTATTTGTGGAATTCATACTCATAACAGACCTAGAAGTAATCCGAAAATATATGGTGTAAATATAGCATGTATAGAGGGTGTAGAGCCATTCGAAATCGAAGATGTTCCAGTGAATGATGGAAAGAATCATCCTCTTGATCAAAAACAATAAATTTCTTTATGCAACCAATTACCGACTGTTATAGAAAAATTAGAGAAGACTGTATTAAATTTATTAGATCTCAAGAAACATCTAAAGAAAAATTTAAAAATAAAGAGAAGATGATAAAATCTTTTTTAATTCCAATCAGTTTTTGGATTTCTAACAGAGCGAAAAAATCAAAACCTTATTTGATAGGTTTATCAGGGGGTCAAGGAACTGGCAAAACAACTATTAGCTCTATTTTAAAAATTATTCTAACTAAATATTTTAAATTAAACGTCTTTAAAATCTCAATTGATGATTTGTACAAAACTAGAAAAGATAGAATAAAGTTGTCTAAAAAAATCCATCCCTTGTTAAAAACTAGGGGTGTTCCAGGAACTCACGATGTAAATTTTATGTTTGATCTTTTAAAAAAAATAAAAAAAAAAAAATTCAGTCAGTATAGAATTCCTAAATTTAATAAAGCTATAGATGATAGACTTAAAAGAAAGTCTTGGTATTTAGTTAAAAGAGTGCCGGATGTTATTATCTTTGAGGGTTGGTGTGTAGGAGCAAGAGCTGAAAAAAAAATTACTTTAAAAAAATCTATTAACCCTCTAGAGAAAAAAGAAGATAAAAATTTAAAATGGAGAAAGTTTGTAAATCAACAATTACAGACTAAATATAAAAAATTGTTTTCAAAATTAGATTGCATGTTATTCTTAAAAGCTGGTAGCTTTAAATTATTACAGAGTTGGCGGCTTAAACAAGAGTCTTTGTTAAAATTAAACTCAAAAAATAAAGCAAATGATAAAGTAATGAGTAAAAATCAAGTATTAACATTTATGCAGACATACCAGAGGATTACCCAAAATATGTTTAAATTTGCTCCAAAATATTCCTCAATTGTAATAAATTTAAATAGAAATCATGAAATTAAATCAATAAAATATAATAAATGAAAAAAATATTACTAACAATACTCTTTCTATTTGCTTTTACATTTGCAGCAAGTGCTGCAACTTTAACAGATGCATTAAAAATTACTTTTCAAAATAATTTAGAGCTAAAAGCTGAGCGAAAAAATTTAGAAGTCCAAAGAGAAGTATTAAATATTTCGAAAAGTGATTTTTTTCCAACTTTAACACTGTCTGGAACAAAAAATTTTGAAAATACCAATGAACTTACAAATCAAAGTGGAGCTGATGCTTCGATCACTGATACAGATACGATGACTTCATCAGTAAAATTGGAACAAACTTTGATTGATGGTAGTGCGAGAAGTACCAAGTATGAAAAAAGTAAATTAGGACTAAACCTTTCTGAAGCAAAACTAATTAAGAAAGAACAAGATGTTTTTATGAAAGCAATCGAAGCGTATACAGGTTTAATCCTTGCTTATGAAAAACTAAGTATTAATGAAGAAAATGTAAATTTGCTTCAAAGACAGTTTGAAATAGATAATGCTAGATTGTCAAGAGCACAAATAACTGCAACTGATTTAGCACAGTCTCAATCTTCATTATCAGGAGCGCAAGCTGGCTACATTGGAGCACAAAATAACATCATAACGAGTAAATTAGCTTATGAAAATATAATAGGACCAATCAACACTAACGAAAAATTAAAAAAAATATATAATTCAGAAGTTTCAATACCAAAAAGTTTAGTAGAAGCAAAAAAAATATCTGAACAAAAAAGCCCTGATCTTATAATTGCTGAAATAGAATATGGACAGTCAGAATTAGATGTAAAAATAGCAAGATCAGATTTATCACCAACGGCTAAACTTTCACTAGAGAGATCGTATACAGATGATTTGAGTGCAACTTATGATGAAAGAGAAAAAGATGTTTTGCAAGCAACAGTAAGCTGGCCTTTTCAATTTGGAGGAAAGAACAAATCTAATATAAATAAAAATCTTCAAGTTAAAGGGATGAAAAAATTACTTCTTGAAAATGCTTTTAGAAATAACACACAAGGTGTCACTGCAGCTTGGTCTACTTTAGAGTCATCTAAAAGCCTTTTAAGAGCTGTCCAATCACAAGTTAAAGCTGCTGAAATTGCAAATGAAGGAATTAGTTTTGAATATGAGAGCGGTTTAAACAGATCAACATTTGATGTACTTCAATCGAGATCCAATTTGATAAATGCTAAAATAAATCTTGCAGAAGCTGAAAGAAATTACTTATTAGCCCAATACAGATTGTTAAAGTCAGCAGGCTTATTAAATAGCGATTACTTAAAACTTAGATAAATAAACACTTTTAAACGCAATATTAAAAAAATATTGCTAATGAGAACAAAATGTGTACATTTATTTTCATGATTCGAATGTTTAAAAACGTAAAAAAAGAGGCAAAAAATGACTAAAAATAACTTAAAAGTGGTTAAAACCGCTAAAGATAAAGAATTGGAAAATAAAGAAAAAAATAAAGCATTAGACGCAGCAATTAGCCAAATTACAGATAGCTTTGGAAAAGGCTCTGTAATGAAGCTTGGAGAACAAAAAGCTATGGATGTTGAGTCTATTTCAACTGGATCTTTAAGTCTTGATCTAGCACTTGGAATAGGTGGACTACCAAAGGGAAGAATTATTGAAATTTATGGACCAGAGTCATCTGGAAAAACTACTCTAGCTTTACAAGTAGTCGCTGAGGCACAAAAAGCTGGTGGAATTTGTGGATTTGTTGATGCAGAGCATGCATTAGACCCAGTTTATGCAAAGAAGTTAGGTGTTAATACTGAAGAATTACTTATTTCTCAACCAGATACAGGCGAACAAGCTTTAGAAATAACGGATACTTTAATTAAATCTGGTTCGATGTCAGTACTTGTAGTAGATTCTGTAGCTGCTTTAACTCCAAGAGCAGAGATAGAGGGTGATATGGGAGACCATCATGTTGGCCTCCAAGCAAGACTAATGTCACAAGCACTAAGAAAATTAACAGGTTCAATTTCTAGAACTAACACAATGGTTATTTTCATTAACCAAATTAGAATGAAAATTGGAGTTATGTTTGGAAGTCCAGAAACAACATCTGGTGGAAACTCTCTGAAATTCTATTCTTCAGTTAGAATGGATATTAGAAGAATTGGTGCAATCAAAGATAAAGAACAAATTATTGGAAACACAACGAGAGTTAAAGTTGTAAAAAATAAAGTTGCTCCACCATTTAAAGTTGTTGAATTCGATTTAATGTATGGAAAAGGAATTAGTAAAGTAGGGGAACTAATCGACCTTGGTGCCAAAGCAGAGATTGTTGAAAAGTCAGGCGCTTGGTACGCTTATAAAGGTGAAAAAATTGGTCAAGGTAGAGAGAATGCTAAACTTTACCTTGAGCAAAATCCAAAAGCTGCAGCTGAGATTGAAATGGCTATAAGAGAAAAGGCTGGCGTTATCTCAAAAAAGATAGAGGGAAATCCTTTAAGTGAGGAAAAGGTTGAAGCTCAGAAAAAAGAGGAAGAAGTTCCTACTAAAAAAAATTAGCAGATAACTTTTAGTTATTAAAAAAAGGCGCTCAATTGGGCGCCTTTTTTCCCTTCAGAAGTGTAGACATCATAATAAAATGCTGTATTTTGGTTGAATATGGCTAAAACATTAAATGAAATAAGATCCTCATTCTTAGAGTATTTTGAAAAAAATGATCATAAAATAGTTGAGTCTAGCAATTTGGTTCCAAATAACGACCCAACATTAATGTTTGCCAACTCTGGGATGGTGCAATTTAAAAATGTATTTACTGGTCTAGAAAAAAGAGATTATCAAAGAGCCACTACATCTCAAAAATGTGTAAGAGCTGGTGGAAAGCATAATGATTTAGAAAATGTTGGCTATACACCAAGACACCATACATTTTTTGAAATGTTAGGGAACTTTTCTTTTGGGGATTACTTTAAAGACAGAGCTATTGAACTTGCTTGGAATTTAATAACAAAAGAATTTGGATTAAACAAAGACAGACTCTATGTAACTGTTTATCACGATGATGACGAAGCCTTTAATTATTGGAAAAAAATTGCAGGATTAAGTGAAAATAAAATTATAAGGATAGCAACATCTGATAATTTTTGGTCTATGGGTGAGACTGGACCTTGTGGCCCATGTTCTGAAATATTCTATGACCATGGAGATCATCTTGAAGGTGGGTTGCCTGGAACAAAAAATGAGGATGGAGATAGATATATAGAAATTTGGAATTTAGTTTTTATGCAATTTGAGCAAATTTCAAAAGATAAAAGAATTAATCTACCAAAACCATCAGTTGATACAGGAATGGGTCTCGAGAGAATTGCTGCATTACTTCAAGGCACCCATGACAACTATGAAACAGATCATTTTAAAAAAATAATAAATTCAGCAGCAGAAATTTTAAAAGTTAATCCTAATAAAGAAAATCTAGCAAGTTTTAGAGTGATAGCAGATCATTTACGTGCTAGCTCATTTTTAATTGCCGAGGGAGTTTTGCCATCAAATGAAGGGAGGGGTTATGTATTAAGGAGAATAATGAGAAGAGGAATGAGGCACTCTCATTTACTTGGTTCTAAAGAGCCAATTTTTTTTAATATCTTTAAAACTCTTAAAGATGAAATGAAAGGCAATTACTCAGAAATTGAGAGAGCAGAGTCTTTAATTAAAGAGACATTAAGAATGGAAGAGGAAAAATTTTTAGTTTTATTAGATAGAGGTATAAAAATTTTAAATGATGAAATAACAAAAATAGATAAAGTATTACCCGGAGAAGTAGCGTTTAAGCTTTATGATACCTATGGTTTCCCTTTAGATTTAACACAAGACATTCTAAAAAATAAATCTTTAAAAATAGATAGTGAGAAATTTCAAAGTTTAATGGAGGAAAGCAAAGAACTTGCAAAGAAAAACTGGAAGGGCTCAGGAGATAGTGCTGTTGATGATATTTGGTTTTCAATCAAGGATAAATTAGGTGCCTCAGAATTCTTAGGATATGAGACTGATCGAGCAGAAGGTATTGTTCTGGTATTATTAAAGGATAATAAAGAAGTAGACCAACTTAATGAAAATGATGAAGGAATAATTATTGTAAACCAAACTCCTTTTTATGGAGAGTCAGGTGGACAAGTTGGAGATACTGGACAAATAATTGCAGGAAACTTTAAGTTTGAAATATCAGATGTACAAAAGAAATTAGGAGATCTGTTTGTACACTATGGAAAAGTTAAATCAGGCAAAATCAAGATTAAAGATCATGTGGAAATGAAAATTGACGTTGAAAGACGGAATAATATTAGAGCATATCACTCCGCAACTCATCTTTTACACGAGTCTTTAAGAAGAGTGTTAGGTACTCATGTCACTCAAAAAGGATCTTTAGTAGCTCCTGATAGACTACGATTTGATTTTAGCCACATGAAGCCAATTACAGAACAAGAAATAGAAAAAATAGAAAGTCATGTAAATTCAATGGTTGAAAAAAAATCTGATGTAAAAACAAGGATAATGAGCCCTAAAGAAGCAGTCGATAACGGTGCACTTGCACTTTTTGGAGAGAAATATGGTGAGGAGGTAAGAGTTTTATCTATGGGAGAAGAAAAAGAAAAATATTTTTCTACAGAACTTTGTGGAGGAACACATGTTAGAAATACTGGCGATATAGGACGATTTAAAATAATAAGTCAATCCTCAATTGCAGCAGGTGTTAGAAGAGTTGAAGCTCTAAGAGAAAATCAATTAAATGAGTTTTTAAAAAATAAAGAAAAATTATCTGATTTGTCAGTACAAAAAGATGAGGAAATGATTAATAATTTGTCAAAACAAATAATTAGATTAGGAGGAAAACCAAATTTAGAAAATGATAACAATAAAAGTTTGATTAAAGATTTATCTAAACAACTAGAACTTTTAAAATTTACTTCAATTCTCAAAGATAATTCAAAAAATAAAATTCACGATGATAAAATTAACAATGTAAATGTAAGATTTCAAAAAGTTGAAGATCTTCCACCTAAAGAACTTAGGAAATTAGTTGATGTAGGGAAAAAAGATATACAGAGTGGTATAATCATAGTCTTTGCAAGTTTTGAAGATAAAGTAGGTCTTGCAGTCGGGGTTACTGAAGAACTAATTGATAAATATGATGCTGTTGTATTTGCAAAATCAGGCTCTGAGGTAATTGGTGGAAAAGGAGGAGGCGGAAGAAAAGATTTTGCACAAGCCGGTGGTCAATTTAAAGATAAAATTGATGAAGCTTTTGAAAAGATTAAGTCTTTAATTTAATTTCTGTTTCAACTTTCCATCTAAAGTATCTAAAAATTGGTTAGTTGTAAGATATTTAGTTGAAGGTCCTATTAATATAGCTAAGTCCTTAGTCATTGAACCTTCTTCAACACAATCAACACATACCTTTTCAAGTGTTTCAGCAAATTTAATTAATTCCTCGTTTCCATCTAGCTTTCCTCTATGAGCCAAGCCCCTTGTCCATGCAAAAATCGAGGCAATAGGATTTGTTGAAGTTTCTTTTCCTTGTTGATGCATTCTAAAGTGTCTTGTTACCGTACCATGAGCAGCTTCTGCTTCCATAGTTTTTCCATCTGGTGCGAGGAGTACACTTGTCATCAAACCTAAAGAACCATATCCTTGAGCAACTGTGTCTGATTGAACATCTCCATCATAATTTTTGCATGCCCAAATATATTTACCATGCCATTTCATTGCACATGCAACCATATCATCTATTAATCTATGTTCATAAGTGATTTTATTTTGTTCAAATTTTTCTTTGAATTCTTTTTCAAAAACTTCTTGGAAAATATCTTTAAATCTTCCGTCGTATCTTTTTAAAATTGTATTTTTTGTTGATAGGTATACAGGCCACTTCTTGATTAACCCATAATTAAAGCATGATCTTGCAAAATCCTCTATAGATTTATCTAAGTTATACATTGATAAAGCAATTCCAGGACCAGGAAAGTTAAATACCTCATATTTTCTCTCATCATTTCCATCTTCGGCAGTCCATTTTATTTCTAGCTTGCCTTTTCCCGGAACTGTAAAGTCTGTTGCTCTGTATTGATCACCAAATGCGTGTCTGCCTATAATTAGTGGATCTGTCCATGAGGGTACAAGCTTTGGAATATTTTTACAAATTATGGGTTCTCTAAAAACGGTACCACCAATAATATTTCTTATTGTGCCATTAGGAGATCTCCACATTTTTTTTAGGTTAAACTCTTTTACTCTTGCTTCATCTGGAGTAATAGTTGCGCATTTGATGCCCACCCCATTCTTTTTAATGGCATTAGCACACTCTATAGTAATTTTATCATTAGTCTTATCTCTACTTTCCATCCCTAAATCGTAGTATTCGATCTTAAGATCTATGTAGGTTAAGATTAGTTTATTTTTTATGAAGTCCCATATAACTCTAGTCATTTCGTCACCATCTAACTCTACAATGGGATTTTTAACCTTAATTTTACTCATTTTTTAGATATATCTTAATAGTTGAATTTATTCTTTTTGTATACATATTAATCCAAATTTATTGTTTATAGGATTGTTATGAGTAAAATTTTTCCAAAATTACACAATGAAGGATACAAGTTTATTGTTATTTTTGCAATTGCAACTGTAATTCTTTATTTGATAAATGGTTTTTTTGGTTTTGTCGGTTTGGTATTAACTATTTGGTGTTACTATTTTTTTAGAGATCCTGAAAGAACATCTATTGGAGATGATAATTATCTTACAAGTCCTGCAGATGGAGTTGTGTTGCAGGTGATTGAAACAAATGGTCCAAAAGAACTTGGCTTAGAAAATAAAAAGATGAAAAAAGTAAGTATATTTATGGACGTATTTGACTGTCATGTAAATAGATCTCCTTGTTCTGGAGCAATATCAGAAATACTTTACAAACCTGGAAAATTTTTCAATGCATCATTAGATAAAGCAAGTGAAGATAATGAGAGAAATTATTATAGGATTAAAAATTCCAACGGAGAAGAAATTATTGTAGTCCAAATAGCCGGATTGGTTGCGAGAAGAATTGTTACTGAAGTTTCTAAAGATGAAATTGTAGAGCAAGGTTCAAGAATAGGAATGATTAGATTTGGAAGTAGGGCAGATATGTATTTTGAAAATTACTCTCCCTTAGTAAAGGTTGATCAAAAAACTATAGCTGGTGAAACTCTTATTGCAAAAAAATAATCTAATGAAGTTAGAAGATAAAAATATTAAATTAGTTTCGAATAAAAAAACTAGAGTAATTTTACCAAATATTTTAACACTCATTGGTGTGTGCATTGGACTCACGTCCATTAAATTTGCATTTGACGGAAAATTTGAGTTATCAATTATTGCTGTAATAGTTGCTGCAATAATTGATGGGCTAGATGGAAGAATTGCAAGATTGATCAAAGGCACCTCTAAAGTAGGTAAAGAACTAGACTCCTTAACTGATGTGATAAGTTTTGGTGTTGCCCCAGCATTTATAATGTATTTTTGGGCTTTATCCGAAACAGGTAGAGTAGGCTGGTTGATTTCATTGATTTATGTGGTTTGTGTTGCACTTAGACTTGCAAGATTTAATGTTTCATCAAATGAAGAAAGTTCTTGGAAAGATAATTTTTTTGAAGGCATCCCTTCCCCAGCTGGTGGAATTCTAGTTTTAATGCCATTAATTTTAAGTATAAGCGAATTTAAGTTTTTAAATTTGAATTATCAATTAGTGGTACCAATTATGTTTATTTTTGTTTCAATACTATTAATAAGCAAAATACCAACTTATTCATTTAAAAAAATTGTTGTACCAAGAAGTGCATCAATATTTTTGTTATTTGGAATAATCTTATATTTTGGTTTAATTCTCGTTTATACTTTTAATGCAATAGTTATTTCAGGGTTAATTTATATGCTAATGATACCTATAAGCTCAATGCATTATCTAATGATCAAAAAAAATAATAAAATAATCACAAATGATACCGATCACCATGAAGATGTCTTATAAATGAGGGAAAATACAATAATTTCATTAGCAGACTCAAATTATTTCTATCTTTTAAATGAATTAATAGACTCAATAAACAGATTTGAACAAAGTAACGAGATAGATATATGCATAATGGATGCTGGATTGACCGAAGATCAGATAAAAGTTTTAGAAAAAAAGGTATTTAAAATCAAAAAGGCAGAGTGGGATATAGAAGTTCCTGATTTTAAGGTTAAAGGAAGAGAGTGGTTAAAAAGTCAGGTATCGAGAGCATTTTTACCTAAATATTTTCCAGGATATAAAAAATATTTATGGATTGATGCAGATGCTTGGGTTAATTCATGGTACGCAATTGATCTTTACTTAAGAGGTTGTGAAAATAAAAAATTAGCAATAGCTACATCCGCCGACAGGTCATATGGAAGAGTTTTAAGAGCAGAATGGTTGATAGGAAGTTTAGCAAGAATAAAATCACAAAATTATAAGCATGCTAAATCATCTGGATTTTCGGAAAAAATTTCAAGAGAAGTAGCTCTTAAACCTCATTTAAATATTGGATTATTTTGTTTAGAAGAAAATGCACCACACTGGGAAGTTTGGCAAAAAAATTTGAAAAAAGCATTGTCATCAGGAAAAATTTGGGGTTCTGAGCAAATAGCAATGAATATAACTATATATTCAGATCATCTGGGTGTTGAAATCTTACCAGCGTATTGTAATTGGACACTTATTGAGGCAATAAAATTTGATAAAAAAAAAAATACTTTTGTTGAACCATATTTACCAAATCATGAAATAGGAATTATTCACTTAGCTGGCAAGAATAATGATAACATTAGAAATGATAAAAATTATATTTCTAAAATTAAAACACTAGATGGTGATATAATTGAAAAATCATTGAGATTTGAGAACTAATTGAAAAAAAATAAATTTTCTAAAAATTGGATAATTAAACAAAAAAGAGATATTTACGTAAAAAAATCAAAATTAGAGGGATATAGATCAAGAGCTGTTTATAAATTACAAGAAATTAATGAAAAATTTAAAATAATAAAAAATAACACCCTAGTTATCGATTTAGGATCAGCTCCTGGAAGTTGGTCACAGTATATTTCAAGAAATTATAAAAGTTCTAAGATTATTTCAATAGATTTGAAAGATATAGAACCTATTGAAAATTTATTTCACATAAAAGGAGACTTCACAGAAGATGATCAAAAAATTAAAATTAAAAATTATTTTGGAAAAAAAATAGATCTTATAATTTCTGATATGGCTGTAAATACCACAGGAAATAAAAGTGTGGATTCTCTTGTTACTGGTGAATTATGTTTAGAAGCAATGAATTTTGCTGTTGAATTACTAAATAAGAAGGGAAGTTTTATTTCTAAACTTTTTATGGGATCATCTTTCAACGCGATTGTCGCATTTGCTAAAAAAACATTTAAACAAGTGGATATTTTTAAGCCTCCGTCTAGTAGAAAAGACTCGAAGGAAAATTTTATAATTTGTAGAAATTTAAGATAGTTTGCCTTTTATTTTTTGAAGAATCATTTATATAGGGACATGGATACTATCAAAGAAGCTTTAACATTTGATGATGTTACTTTAGCTCCAAATTATTCTGAAATTTTACCAAGTGACGTCAATACATCAACAACTTTAACAAAAAACCTAAGTATAAGAATACCTTTACTATCATCTGCAATGGATACCGTTACAGAGGCGTCGATGAGTATTGCTATGGCAAAAGCTGGTGGATTAGGAGTAATCCATAGAAATCTAAATATAAATGATCAAATCAAAGAAATAAGAAAAGTAAAATCAAAAAACCTTCTAGTAGGAGCAGCAGTTGGTGCAAGTGAGAAAGAGTTAAAAAGAGCCGAGAAAGTATTAAAAGAAAACATAGATATAATTGTAGTAGACACGGCTCACGGACATACAAAAAAAGTTGGAGATATAATAAAAAAAATTAAAAAAATAAGACCAAAGGGAACTGCAATTTGTGCAGGAAATATAGCCACAGCTGAAGCTGCAAAATTTTTAGTTAGACTTGGTGTGGATATAATCAAAGTTGGAATAGGCCCTGGATCTATTTGCACAACAAGACTTATTGCAGGAATAGGGGTTCCTCAATTGAGTGCAATATTAAATGTTAAAAGAGGAATTGGGAAAAATAAAACAAAATTAATTGCCGATGGTGGTATAAAGTTTTCTGGAGATATCGCAAAAGCACTAGCTGCAGGTGCGGACGCAGTTATGATAGGTTCACTATTTGCAGGAACAGACGAAGCGCCAGGTAAAAAAATAAAAAAAAATGGTAAATTCTATAAATATTTTAGAGGCATGGGATCAATTGGTGCAATGAATAAAGGATCTGCAGATAGATATTTTCAATCTAAACAGAAAGACACCTCAAAATATGTAGCTGAAGGAGTAGAGGGATATATTAAATATAAGGGTAGAATTGACAAAATTATTTATAACTTAGTTGGAGGATTGAAATCCTCCATGGGTTATTTGGGAGCTAAGAAAGTAATTGATTTAAGAAAAAAACCAAAATTTGTTAAAATTACTAAAGCCGGTTTTTATGAAAGTATGGTACATAACATAGATCTAATAAAAAAATAATTATGAGGTACTTAATTTTAATATTAACTTTTTCTTTATTTACTATAGTTGCTAAAGCTGAGAAAAATAATTTTTTCATGGAGGCTAAAGATTTATTTGATAATGAAAAATATGAGGAATCAAAGTTTTTGTTTCATAGAAATATAGTCTATAACCCCAAAGATGCATCATCCTACCTTTATTTGGCAAAGATCTTCAAAATTGAGGAAGATAAAAGACTAGAAGAAAAAAATATAAAAACTACTTTGCTCTTAGATCCAAAAAATGAAGAGGCAATGTACCTATTAATAGACATGGAATTAGAAAGATCGAATTTTTCAAAAGCAGATGAGTTAAGTAAAGATTTTAAAAAAATTTGTGTAAAAATGTGTTCAAAAATTCCTTCAATTGAAAGTCGTTTAAAAGATTTTGAAAGAAAAGATGCGTCTTGAAGACACTCTTAATAAGATATTAATTGTTGACTTTGGTTCTCAATTTACACAATTAATAGCACGCAAAATTAGAGAACTTGGCATCTATTGTGAAATAATAAGCCACAAATCAATAAAAAAACGTAAAAACTTTGACAAAAATATCAAGGGTATAGTTTTATCAGGCGGTCCTTTAAATGTTTATGAAAATAAAAAAGTGAAATTTAATTATAATCTTTTAAAACTTGAAATACCTGTATTAGGAATATGTTTTGGGCACCAAATTATTTCAAAAGTAATGGGTGGAAAAGTAAAAAGTTCCAAATTTAGAGAATTTGGGCTAGCTGAAGTAAAAGAGATAAAAAAAAGTAAATTAACAAAAAATTTTTTTTCTAACAAAAAAAATAATGTATGGATGAGTCATGCAGATCAAGTAACAAAATTACCAAAAAATTTTAATGTAATTGCAAAAAGTAAAAATTCTAAAATGTGTATTATTGAAAAT
>CACBBR010000003.1 GCA_902537555.1 uncultured Pelagibacteraceae bacterium | reverse complement strand
CTGCATCAGATAAATCATTCGCAGAAATAATCTCTAATCCTGAATTATCTAAAATTTCTTTTCCCTCTTTGAAATTTGTGCCTGCTAGTCTTACTACTAAAGGAACTTTAATTTTAATTTCTTTTGCTGCATCTACAACACCTTGTGCGAGTACGTCACATCTCATTATTCCTCCAAAAATATTTATTAAAATTCCTTTTACATTTTTGTCAGATAAGATAATTTTAAATGCTGCTGAAACTTTTTCTTTAGAGGCACCACCACCTACATCTAAAAAATTTGCAGGCTCTTCTCCATATAATTTAATAATATCCATGGTGGCCATTGCTAATCCAGCACCATTTACCATACATCCTATATTTCCGTCCAATTTAATGTATGCAAGATCATGTTTGCTTGCTTCAATTTCAGTTTCTTCTTCCTCATTAAAATCTCTTAGTTTCTGAATTTCTGGATGTTTAAATAATGCATTTTCGTCAAAAGTCATCTTTGCATCCAAACATACAATTTTATTTTTTTTGGTTAAAATGAGAGGATTTATCTCTACTAAATTTGCATCTGTATCAATGAACATTTTGTAAATTGATTTTATTAAATTGATTGCTTGTTTACTTGCATCTTTGTCTAAATCAAAAATTTTAATAATTTTGTTACAGTCTTCCTCTGAAATACTTTCATTAAAATCTACTTTAGTAGTGATTATTTTATCCGCTGATTTTTCAGCAACTTCCTCAATATTCATTCCACCCTGATCGCTGGAAATAAATGCAATTTTCGCAGAAGCTCTATCAACAAGACAAGACAGATAGAATTCTTTTTCTATTTCTGATGCAGTTTCAACATACAATCTTTTCACCTCTCTTCCTGAGGGTCCAGTTTGATGAGTAACTAATGTTTTACCAAACAATTTTTTCGCTTCCTCTTCCAAAAGAGCAATATTATCAACAATTTTTACTCCTCCAGCCTTTCCTCTACCTCCTGCATGAATTTGAGCTTTTAATACATACTTATCAGCTTTGAGATTTTTTACTTTTTCAATTAATTCATTTACATTAAGAGCATAAACGCCTTCGGGTACAACCGCGCCATACTTTTTAAGTATTTCTTTTGCCTGGTGCTCGTGGATATTCATTTAATCTTTGTTTAAGTCAGGGTCTATTTTAGATGCTGCATCCCATAATTTTATTACTGCTTCTACTGAATTATTAAACTCTGTTTTTTCATTTTCATTAAGGTCGATTTCCTCGATTTTTTCAACACCTTCATTTCCAATGATAACAGGAACGCCTGCATATACATTATTAATTCCATACTCCCCATGTAAATATGCTGCACATGGTAAAAGTTTTTTTTGATCTTTTAAAAATGCCTCAGCCATCTCAACTCCAGATGCTGCTGGTGCATAAAATGCTGATCCTTTTTCTAAATATTTTACAATTTCCGCACCACCATCTCTAGTTCGCTGATTAATACTTTCTAATTTTTCGTCAGAAATCTTTCCCTGTTTCACTAACTCCATCAATGGTTGACCAGAGACTTTTGTAAATCGTGGAAGAGGTACCATTGTATCCCCATGTCCACCCATTACCATAGCATCTATTTCTTTTACAGGAACATTTAATTCTTCAGATAAAAATAGTTTAAATCTTGAACTATCCAATATACCTGCCATCCCTACAACCTTATGAACGGGGAGTCCTGAATATTTTTGAAATGCCATTACCATTACATCCAATGGATTTGTAATACAAATTACAAAGGCATTAGGCGCATTATTTTTTATTCCTTCTGCAACTTGTTTAATAATTTTTAAATTAATTCCTAATAGATCGTCTCTACTCATTCCAGGTTTTCTAGGAACACCTGCTGTAATTATAATAACATCTGATCCTTTTATATCTTCATACTTATCTGTTCCTGAAAATTTTACATTAAATCCATCTACCGAGGAAGATTGGGCTATATCTAAACCTTTTCCCTTTGCTATTCCACTTGCAACATCAAATAAAACAACTTCATCCACTAGTTCTTTTAAACCAATTAAATGAGCTAAAGTTCCTCCAATTTGACCTGCTCCTATTAAAGAAATTTTACTCATTTTATTTCATTGTTGGCATAATAAATTCAGGATTAGATCTAATTCCTGATGGCCATCTAGAGGTAATAGTTTTTAATTTAGTATAAAATTTTACACCTTCCATACCATGCGTTCCACTATCTCCAAATAATGACCTTTTCCATCCTCCAAAACTATGGAAAGCCATTGGAACTGGTATTGGAACATTTATCCCTACCATTCCAACTTGAATTTTACTTGCGAATGTTCTACCTGCATCTCCATCTCTAGTATAAATGCTAACTCCATTTCCGTATTCGTGGTCATTAATCATTTTTGTAGCCTCTTCAAATGTTTTTACCCTAACAACAGATAAAACTGGTCCAAATATTTCCTCTTTATAAATTCTCATATCAGTAGTCACATGATCAAAAAGACACCCACCAATATAAAATCCATTTTCATATCCCTGTAATTTCAAATTTCTTCCATCAAGAACAAGTTTTGCTCCCTCTTTAACTCCTAGATCTACATAGCCTTTTACTTTTTCTAAATGTTCTTTGGTTACTAAAGGGCCCATCTCAGATGATTTATCCATACCGGGTCCAATTTTTAATGCTTCAGCTTTTTTTGATAGTCTTGAGACTAACTCATCACCTATATCTCCTACCGCTACTGCTACTGACTGCGCCATACATCTTTCTCCAGCTGAACCATATGCAGCACCCATCAAACCATTTACGGCACCATCTAAATCACAATCTGGCATAACAACTAAATGATTTTTTGCTCCACCTAATGCTTGAACTCTCTTTTCATTTTTAGCTGCATTTTCATATATGTATTTAGCAATAGGAGTTGATCCAACAAAACTAACAGCTTTAATATTTTGGTTTGTTAAAATAGCATCAACAACCTCTTTATCACCATTTACAACATTAAAAACACCCTCAGGAAGACCAGCTTCATGAAGAAGTTCAGCTAATTTCATCGGACATGAAGGATCTTTTTCTGATGGTTTTAAAATAAAGCTATTTCCACATGCAATAGCTAATGGAAACATCCACATCGGCACCATAGCTGGAAAATTAAATGGGGTTATACCAGCTGCTACTCCTAAAGGCTGTCGCATTGAATAACTATCAACATTTGTTCCAACATTTTCAGAAAATTCTCCTTTAAGTAAATGTGGAATTCCACATGCAAACTCTACAACTTCTAATCCTCTTATTAATGACCCTTTGGCATCCTCGTAAACTTTTCCATGCTCTGAGACTATTAGTTTTGCCAGTTCATCAAAATTTTTTTCTATAAGCTCTTTAAATCTAAACATTATTCTAGCTCTTTGAAGTGGAGGATTTAAAGACCAAGTCTCAAAAGCTTTTTGTGCAATTTCAACTGTACCATCTAAATCTGATTTTGAGGCTAAAATGACCTCAGATTCTTGTTCTCCAGTAGCAGGATTAAAGACTTTACCTTTTCTTTCTGAATTGCCTGGAGTTATTTTTCCACCAACAAAATGTTTGATTAAATTCATGATTGAAATTATTTAATTAAGTAATCAAGCTGTTGCAAGCATTTTCTTTATCTCTGCAATAGCTTTTGCAGGATTTAAGCCCTTAGGGCAAGCATTTGTACAATTTAAGATAGTATGACATCTGTAAAGTTTAAGTTCGTCAGCAACTTTTTTAAGTCTTTCTTTTCTGTCCTCGTCTCTACTATCAATTATCCACCTGTAAGCTTGAAGTAAAACTGCAGGACCTAAATATTTTTCACCATTCCACCAGTAACTTGGGCAGGATGTTGAACAGCATGCACACATTATACACTCATATAAACCATCTAATTTTGCTCTATCCTCTTTTGTCTGAATGTTTTCTTTGTCATTTATTTTTGTTGTTTTTAGCCAAGGTTCAACTGACTCGTATTGTTTGTAAAGAGTGCTTAAGTCTCCAATTAAATCTTTTAAGACTTTTAAATGTGGTAATGGATAAATATCGATATCTCCATCTAATTCAGAATGAGATTTGGTACACGCTAGACCGTTCTTTCCATTCATATTCATTGCACATGACCCACATACTCCATGAGCACATGATCTTCTATATGCGATAGACGGATCAATTTCATTTTTGATTTTATTTAAAATATCTAAAACTTTAGAAGAGCAATTATCCATATCAACCTCATAAGTATCAATTCTTGGATTTTCATTTTTAGATGGATCCCATCTATAAACATTTACTTTTCTTATATTTTTTGATCCTGTTTTGTCTTTGTAATATTGACCTTTTTTTATTTTTGAATTTGAAGGTAAATTAAACTGTACCATTAATATACTCTTTCCTGAGGAGGAAAATATTGTACATCATTAGTTAGTGTTGATCTATGAACTGGTCTATAATTTATTTTTGTTTTAGAGCCATTGCACCATGAGAGAGTATGTTGCATATAATTTTCATCATCTCTTTTCGGATAGTCTTCTCTTGCATGTGCTCCTCTACTTTCTTTTCTGTGATAAGCTGAGTCCATAGTAGTAATCGCTTGTCTAATTAAGTTATCGAATTCTAAAGTTTCGACTAGATCTGTATTAAATATTAATGATTTGTCTTTAACAGATAAAGATTCCATGCCCTCTAAAGGTTTTCTTATTTCATCAACACCTTCCTTTAACGTCTTTTCACTTCTAAATACAGCACACTTAGACTGCATTGTTTTTTGCATTGATAGTCTAAGTTCAGATGTAGGGTTAGAACCTTGAGAGTTTCTAAGTTTATCAAATCTATCTAAACATCTATCAGTCTCACTTTTATCGATTTCGTCATGTTTCATTCCTGGTTTTACAAGTTCTGCTGCTCTTTTTGCAGCTGCTCTTCCAAAAACTACAAGATCAATTAATGAGTTTGAGCCCAATCTATTAGCACCATGAACAGATACACATGCAGCTTCTCCGATCGCCATTAAACCAGGAACAGTTTTCTCCGATCCATTAACTGTAAGAACTTCGGCCTTATAATTTGTTGGTATTCCCCCCATGTTGTAATGCACAGTTGGAACAACTGGTATTGGCTCCTTAGTTACATCAACGTTAGCAAATAATTTAGAAGCTTCAGAAATACCTGGTAATCTTTCTTCTATAACTTTAGGGTCTAAGTGATCTATATGAAGATGAACATGATCTTGTTCTTTTCCTATACCTCTACCTTCATTTATTTCTACTGCAATTGATCTACTTACTACGTCTCTTGATGCTAAATCTTTTGCTTTTGGTGCGTAACGCTCCATAAATCTTTCACCTTTTGAATTTACTAAATAACCTCCTTCACCTCTAACACCTTCTGAAATTAAAGTTCCATGGCCGTATATACCAGTAGGGTGAAATTGTACAAATTCCATGTCTTGTAAAGGTAAACCAGCTCTTAAAACCATCGCATTACCATCTCCAGTACAAGTATGAGCAGAAGTAGCTGAGTAATATACTTTTCCATACCCTCCTGTTGCAATAATTGTAATGTGAGATCTGAATCTGTGTATAGTTCCATCGTTAAGGTTCCAAGCAATTAAACCTTTGCATGCTCCATCTTTCATTATTAAATCTAAAGCAAAGTACTCAATAAAAAATTCTGTATTGTGCTTCAGGGCTTGACCATACAAAGTGTGAAGTATTGCATGACCTGTTCTATCAGCAGCCGCACATGTTCTCTGAACTGTCTCGTTCCCATAATTTTTTGTCATACCTCCAAAAGGTCTTTGATAGATTTTTCCATCCTCTGTTCTACTAAATGGAACTCCATACTTTTCTAATTCTAACACTGCTGCTGGGGCTTCTTTACACAAATACTCAATTGAGTCTTGGTCGCCCAACCAATCTGCACCTTTAACTGTATCATACATGTGCCATCTCCAGTCATCCTCACCCATATTTCCTAACGCTGCAGAAATACCTCCTTGTGCAGCAGAAGTATGACTTCTTGTGGGAAATACTTTTGAAACACAGGCTGTTTTTAGACCAGCTTCACTAAGGCCAACAGCAGCTCTTAAACCTGAGCCACCAGCACCCAAGACAACTACATCATATTCATGATCAATTATTTTGTACGAACTCATAACTATAAATTAAATACTAAGATAATTATTAATAATGGAAATACTATAGCAAAGATATTTAAGGTTTTATTTGCGGCATTTTTGATATTTTTGTCTTCAATATAATCTTCAAAAACCTCGCTTATGCTTAGTGCAGAGAAAAAATATGCAAAAATCAAAAACATGCTAAATAATAATTTGGATGGCTGTGAAGATATAAATGTTAGTACCTCATTATAGCTTTTGTCATAAATAGAAGACAAACTCATTGCAAACCATATCATTAAAGGTATTAAAATTGCTGAACTTACTTTTAAAAACAACCATTTCTTAGTTACAGATCCCATTAAATTATTAACCTTCCGATAGCGTAAATTAAAACTGATAAAGGAAAAGAGCCAATCAAAACAATCAATCCAGATATTTTTGTAGTTTTGGGTTCAAAACCGTATCCTAAGTCCATCACCAAATGCCTTAACTCACTTAGAACTTGAAATGTGAAAGACCAGATTATTCCTATACAAATAAATTTACCGAAAAAAGAAGACAAAAAAGAACTTGTGTGTTCATAATAACCCTCACCCAATAATAATGAAGCTATCCATAAACCTATTAAAGTAATAGCAAAAAAATTTATTATACCAGTTATCCGATGTGATATTGAAACCAATGAGGAGATGTGCCAGTTATAAATCTGTATATGTGGTGATATTGGATTTTTATCTTCCATAAAAATCTTTTTCTATTAAAGCTTCAGCAATTTCAACGGCATTAAGTGCAGCACCTTTTAATAAATTATCTGATACTATCCACATATTAATTGAATTAGATTGTGAAGAGTCATCACGAATTCTTGATACGAACGTTTCAAATTTATCTTCAGCGTCAACTGGAGTAATGTATCCACCATCTTTATGTTCATCAACTACTTTACATCCTGGAGATGATGATAAAACAGTTTTTACCTCCTCTAAGTTATGTTTCTTGTTAAATTCTACATTCACACTTATTGAGTGAGATACGAGAACAGGAATTCTTACACAAGTAGAGGTAATACTAATTTTATTGTCTAAAATTTTTTTCACTTCATCATGATTTTTTTGCTCCTCTTTTGTACTTCCGTTATCGAGAAAGCTATCGATATGTGGTATTGCATTGAAAGCTATCTGCTTAGTAAAATTTTTAGACTGAACATTTTTGTTTTCCAATACTTCCTTTGTTTGAGATATCAGTTCATCCATGCCAGCTTTTCCTGCGCCTGATACTGACTGGTAAGTAGATGCAACTATTCTTTTGACATTATATAAATCGTGTAAAGGTTTAAGAGCTACAACTATTGGAATTACAGAGCAATTAGCATTTGCTATAATATTTTTATTTTTAAATTTAGGTAATTCTTTTGAATTTACTTCAGGTACAATTAAAGGTATTTCAGGATCTTTTCTAAAAAATTTAGAATTATCTATAACGATTGTTTTTTCAGCAGCTATTGGCGCCCATTTTTCAGCTATTGCTGATCCAGCGGCAAAAAATGCTATATTTACTTTTGAAAAATCAAACTCCTCTAAGTTTATTACTGTGTGTTCTTTGCCTAAAAAATGTATTTTTTTCCCAGCACTATTTGGGGAGGCAACTAAATAAGCTTCGGTTACAGGAAAATTTTTTTTTTCCAAAACTTCAATTAATTTTCGACCTACGTTTCCAGTTGCACCAACTATTGCTATATTCATGATATTTAGGGTTTTATACTAAATGAAAGGTAAATCACAAACTTTTCCATCAAAATGATTACCATTTATGTTGATTTTGAAGGATTTCGACACCTCAAAGTGAGGTTTATTTATCATTGCAATTCCAATAACTTGGCCGAATGTTGGATTATAGCATCCAGATCTTAATTCTCCAATTACTTTATTATTTTCGTCAATTAAATCCATTGAACCTGTAACACTTATTTCCTTGGTATCAATTTTCACTCCCATCAATTTTTTTTTAACTCCTTCTGATTTTATTTTCTTTAATTTTTCTTTACCTAAAAAATCTACATCACTATCAATATTGATATATTTATCAAATCCACATTCGTATGGATTGTCTCCATTATCCATATCATTTCCATGTGAAAGCAAACCACTCTCAATACGTTCAATTAAATTTGGTCCACCTGGTTTAATATTAAACTCTTTACCAATTTCAAAAAGATGATCGTATAATTTTAAACCTGACTCGTTGTGTTCCATATAAATTTCATAGCCACCTTGTTTAGACCATCCAGATTTTGCAATAAGATGTTTATCTCCACCAAATTCAAAATAATCAAAGCCAAAAAATTTTAAATTTACGATTTTTTCTCCAAAAACTTTTTCCATTAATTGAAATGATTTTGGTCCTTGCACTGCCATTATATCAACATCAGGTTCAGAAATTTTTACATCAAATTTGTTTCCAATCGCTAATCCTTTAGCAAATAGAATTACATCTGAGTCAGCTAAAGAAATCCACCATCTATTTTCATTTAATCGTAGGACCACAGGATCATTAATTAAACCTGCATTATCATCAATGATTGGGCAGTAATAACATCTTCCATCTTTAGATTTCGATAAATCTCTACAAGTCATTAGTTGAACTAGTTTAGCAGAATCCTTACCAGAAATTTCAACTTGTCTTTCAGCGGCAACATCCCAGACTTGAACATGCCCTTTCAAGTGATGATAAGCATCTTCTACAGAACCAAATGCTGCTGGCAACAACATATGATTATAAATGGTGTAAGCAGTCACACCTTGTTTCTCAATTCTAGAGGTATACGGTGTTCCCCTTAGTCTTCTTGATTTTGCTATTAAAAAGTTTTTCATTTATTTTTCCCGCATTACTGTCATCTTATTCCAATTTTGTAAAGAAACTATATTAGCTAAACTCTTTAGCTTGTTTTCTTAATTCAAACTTTTGAATTTTACCCGTTGATGTCTTTGGCAATGGAGCAAATACTACTTTCTTTGGAAGTTTAAACCCAGCGAGGGTTTCTCTACAAAAAGTAATAATTTCCTCCTCTGTGCTAGATTTCCCTTCTATCAACTCCACAAAGGCACATGGAGTTTCTCCCCATTTCTCATCAGGCTTTGCAACCACTGCTGCTAGAGATACAGCAGGATGTTTTGATATTGTATTTTCGATTTCGATAGATGAAATATTTTCTCCACCAGATATAATAATATCTTTAGACCTATCCTGAATTTTTATGTAACCACTTGGATGCGTTACAGCTAAATCTCCTGAATGAAACCATCCACCTTCCATAGATTTTTCTGTTGCCTCTTTATCTTTAAAATAGCCTTTCATTACAACATTACCTCTAATCATTATTTCACCCATAGTTTTTCCGTCATGAGGTATTGGTTTCATAGTTTCTGGGTCCATGACAACAACACCCTCCGTGTTTGGATATCTTACACCTTGTCTGGCCTTGATTTCATTTTGATTGTCTTGATCTAATCCATCCCACTCGTCATTCCATGCACATTGTAAAATATGACCATAAGTTTCTGTTAAACCATAAACATGCATTACTTCAAACCCAAGTTTTTTCATTTTTTCAAAAATTATACTTGGAGGAGGAGCACCTGCGGTTAAAACGTAAACTTTTCTTTTTAATTCTTTTTGTTGATCTTTTGGTGCGTTAGCCAGCATATTTAAAACAATTGGAGCACCTCCAAAATGAGTCACTTCATATTTATCTATCAACTCAAATATTTTTTTAACATCAATGTTTCTTAAACATATGACTCTTCCATGAATCATTGACATTGTCCAAGGATAGCACCATCCATTACAATGAAACATTGGTACTGTGTATAAAAAGTTTAATTTATTAGGCATGTTCCATGCAACAGCACTTCCGGTTGCCATTAAATATGATCCTCTATGATGATAAACTACTCCTTTTGGATTCCCTGTTGTTCCTGATGTATATCCCAAAGCAATTGCCTGCCACTCATCTTTGGGTAATTTCCAAGTATAGCCTTCATCACCTGTATTAAGAAAATCTTCATATTCCAAAGAGCCTATTGCTTTAGAATCTTTTAAATCCGCATTTTTATCATCAATATCTATTATTTTAATTTCCTGCTTCACGTCTTCTAAAGCTTTTTTGATTACATCGTGAAATTGTCTATCTACTATTAATACTTTTGCCTCACTGTGATTTAAGATGTAGCTTATTGTCTTAGAGTCAAGTCTTGTGTTAATTGCATTTATTACTGCACCAACCATTGGAATAGAATAATGTGCCTCAAAAATTTCTGGAGTGTTAAACGCTAAAACAGATACTGTGTCACCAGTTTTAATTCCAATCTTATCTAGTGCACTGGCAAACTTCACACATCTTTTATAAACTTCGCTCCAAGTATATTTTCTACTCTCGTAAACTACTGCCTCATAATTTGGGTAAATATCTTTTGCCCTCTCTAAAAAAGATAAAGGCGTTAATGGAACATAATTAGCATCATTTTTATCCAAATTTGTATCATAATGGTTCATGCTAATTAAATTTATAGTTCATAATATAATTACTTCCAGTTGTTGCAGTAATATAACTACTTTCTATTCTAGGAAGTACTCTATTGAAGAAAAAGTTTGCGGTTTGAATTTTATCCTCATAAAAGTCTTTATTGCTGTCATATTCCTTAAAAGAAACTTCAAGCACTTTCAACCATGCATGTCCTGTAGCCACTAAACCTAAAACTTTTAAATAATCATTACATGCTCCACTAGCATCCTCTGGAGAATTTTTGATTTTTTCTTTCATCCAATCAGTAAATTTGGATAAAATATCTAAATGATAATTAAGTTGTTTTATAAATGGCTCTGCTTTTTTGTCTGTGATGTTAATTTCGTCTTTAACTAGGTTTAAATAGTTTTCAATAACATCACCATTTTTGTTAATTAACTTTCTAAAAACCAAGTCAGCCGCCTGAACTGAATTCGTTCCCTCATAGATAGGTGTAATTCTATTATCTCGATAGAATTGTTCAATACCTTGATCTTTTGTAAATCCATACCCTCCATGAATTTGCATTGCTTCACTGGTTATCTCCATTGCATTGTCTGTGAAAAGTGATTTAACAACCGGTGTCATTAATGAAACGAGATCTGAAGCCTCTTGTTTTATTTTTTCATCAGAATGGTTCAAACTTACTTCAATTTGCTGAGATAGCCAGAAACTCAAGGCTCTTTGTCCTTCTATCATAGATTTCATGCTTAAAAGTGATCTTCTTATATCAACATGATCAATAATAAAATCTGCGCCATTGTTTGATTTAGAATTAAATGCCTTCCCCTGTTTTCTTTCTTTGGCATAAGTAAGAGAATTTTGGTATGCAATTTCTGAAATTCCAAGTCCCTGAATCCCAACAATTATTCTTTCTAAATTCATCATTGTAAACATAGAGTTTAGACCTTTATTTTTAGGTCCAATCATGTATCCAACAGCATCATCAAAATTTAAAACACATGTTGCAGACCCTTTAATTCCCATTTTATTTTCAATAGAGCCTGTTGAAACACCATTTCTTGGTCCAACAGTTCCATCTTTATTTAAAACGAATTTGGGAACTAAAAATAAACTAATTCCTTTAGTCCCTGTCGGAGAGTCTGTTGATCGAGCTAACACTAAATGAATAATATTTTCTGTTAAATCTTGGTCACCTGAGGTAATGAAAATTTTTTGTCCACTTATCTTGTATGTTCCATCTTTTTGATCTACAGCTTTAGTTTTTAACAAACCTAAATCTGTTCCACATACTGGTTCTGTAAGACACATTGTGCCACTCCATTTCCCCTCTACCATTTTAGGTAAATAAGTATTCTTTATTTCTTCATCTGCATGTCTTAGTAAACAATTATATGCCCCAATTGTTAGTTCGCTATAAAGTTTAAATGACAAGCTTGCTGATGAAAGCATTTCATCAAAAAATGTACTGACTGTTTTTGGCATTCCTTGTCCACCGTATTTTGGATCACAAGATAAAGAAATCCATCCATCTTCTATAAATTTTTGGTAAGCCTCTTTGTATCCTGGGGGTGTTCTGACAACTCCATTTTCAAGAACTGCAGGCGTTTCATCTCCACTTTTTGCAAGAGGTAAAATTAAGTTTTGAGTTATTTTAGCTGCTTCATCCAAAATATCTTTCACTAATTCTGAGTTAACTTCCTTGTATTTTTCAATCTCATTATATTTTTTATTGTTTCTCAATTTATCAAAGAGAAACATCATATCTTCGACAGGTGCATTATAAGTTGGCATAAGTATACTTTAGAATAAATGTTAAATTATTGCAATTTTGAAATTATCGCATCACCCATTACTGATGTAGATACCTCTTTCATTCCTTTGGAAATAATATCTTTAGTTCTAAGACCTTCATCTAGAACATCTTGAACAGCTTTTTCCAAACTATCTGCTTCTTTATCAAGGTCTAAGGAATATCTCAAAGCCATAGCAAAGCTTAAAATTGTAGCAATTGGATTCGCTATACCTTGTCCAGCTATATCTGGTGCAGATCCATGAACTGGCTCGTATAGTGATCGCATATTACCATTTTTATCTTTTGCGCCTAAAGAAGCTGATGGTAAAAGTCCTAGAGAACCAGTCAGCATTGCTGCTTCATCAGATAACATATCACCAAAAAGGTTATCGGTAACAATCACGTCAAATTGTTTTGGATTTCTTACTAATTGCATTGCACAATTGTCAGCAAGCATATGATTCAGTTCAACATCGCTATATTCTTTTTCATGAATTGATTGAACTTCTTCTTTCCATAATTGGCCAGCTTCCATTACATTTGATTTTTCACAAGAAGTAACTTTATTGTTTCTTTTTCTTGCTAGATCAAATGCAACTCTAGCTACTCTCTGAATTTCACTTGAGGTGTAAATATGTGTATTTATTCCTTTTCTCTCTCCATTATCTATAGGCTTTATTCCTCTCGGTTCACCGAAATAAATTCCTCCAGTTAATTCTCTTACGAAAAGTAAGTCTAAATCAGAAACAAGCTCGGGTTTTAAACTTGATGCATCAACAAGTTGTTTAAAACATATTGCAGGTCTAAGATTTGCAAATAACTTTAATTCTTTTCTTAATTTTAAAAGTGCTCTCTCTGGTTTTTTAGAAAAGTCAAGATTATCCCACTTCGGTCCACCTACTGCACCTAAAATAACTGCTGCACTTTCCTGTGCCTTATAAAAAGCCTCATCAGTTATTGGTGAACCATGCTTATCATAAGCAGCTCCACCAACTAGGTCTTTGTCTATTTCAAAATCTAAAGATTTTTTCGAGTTGAACCATTTAATTATTTTTTCAACCTCGGCCATAACTTCCGGACCAATACCATCACCAGGCAATAGTAGTATTTTTCTCTTTTTAATTTTAATCACTAAAAATCCAAGGCTTTGATGTTTTTATTTTATTTTCATAGGAAATTATTTTGTCCGACTTTTCTAATGATAATGCAATATCATCAAGTCCTTCTATCAAACATTTTTTCTTAAATTGATCTATTTCAAATTTGATTTCTTTATTTCCAAAATTTATTGTTTGCTCAGGCAAATTTACAGAAATTTCCTCTTTTCTTTTTGAATATTCTGAGATCTCTTTAATTTGGTCTTCTGGAATTGTAATCGGCAAGATGCCATTTTTAAAACAGTTATTGTAAAATATGTCTGCATAACTAGAACTTATCACACAAGTAATTCCAAAATCTAACAAAGCCCAAGGTGCGTGTTCTCTCGAAGATCCACATCCAAAATTTTTTCCTGCTATTAAAATTTTTGAATTATCGTAAGGACTATTATTTAAAATAAAATCATTAATTTCTTTACCACTTTGGTCATATCTCATTTCAAAGAATAAGTTTTTTCCTAATCCTGTTCTTTTAATAGTTTTTAAAAACTGTTTGGGAATTATCATATCTGTATCTATGTTTACGATAGGAAGATAAGCAGGAATACTTTTGATTGAACTAAATTTTTTCATTTAATTTTGGTACTTTCTAACATCATCTAAATTCCCTGATATTGCAGCTGCTGCAGCCATTGCAGGGCTAACTAAATGTGTTCTACCACCTCTTCCTTGTCTTCCCTCAAAATTTCTGTTTGATGTCGACGCACATCTTTCCTCTGGCTTAAGTTTGTCTGCATTCATAGCTAAACACATTGAACAGCCTGGCTCTCTCCATTCAAAACCTGATTGTAAAAATATTTTGTCTAAACCCTCTTGTTCAGCTTGCTCCTTAACTAATCCAGATCCAGGAACGATCATTGCATGCACATGATTGGCAATTTTTTTATCTTTAAGAATTTTAGCTGCTTCTCTGATATCTTCTATTCTTCCATTAGTGCAGCTTCCAATAAAAACTTTATCTATCTTAATATCTTGGATTTTTGTATTTGGTTTTAAACCCATATAATTTAATGATCTGTTAATTGAATTTTTTCTATCTGGATCAGTTTCGTTTTCTGGACTCGGAACTTTACCATCTATTTCCACCACATCTTGTGGAGATGTTCCCCAAGTTACCATTGGTTTTATTTGTGAACCATCTAATGTTAACTCTTTGTCAAAGTTTGCATCTTTGTCAGACTTTAATGTGTGCCAATATTCTAAGGCTTTATCCCAGTTTTCTCCCTTTGGTGACATTGGTTTTCCTTTTAAATACTTAAATATTTTCTCATCTGGTTGTATAAGTCCTGCTCTAGCACCACCTTCAATAGTCATATTGCAAATTGTCATTCTCTGCTCAACACTTAGATCAGAAATAAGATTTCCAGCATACTCAATTACGTAACCTGTACCTCCTGCAGTACCTATTTTTCCAATGATTTGTAAAATTACATCTTTTGATGTTACCCCAATAGGTAACGACCCATTAACACTTATCCTAAAATTTTTTGATTTCTTTTGAACTAAAGTTTGTGTTGCTAAAACATGTTCTACTTCAGACGTTCCAATTCCAAATGCTAAAGCTCCAAATGCACCATGTGTTGCAGTATGACTATCACCGCAAACAATAATATTACCAGGTTGTGTAAATCCTTGCTCAGGCCCAATGATATGAACGATACCTTGTCGTTTGTCATCCATTCCGAATAACTCTACTCCAAATTCTTTACAATTCTTATTCAAAGTTTCAACTTGAATTCTTGAGTCTTCATCAGCAATTCCCTCTGATCTGTCAGTAGTAGGAACATTATGATCTGCAACAGCAAGTGTTAATTTTGGATGTCTGACTTTTCTGTTAGAATTTCTTAATCCCTCAAATGCCTGAGGGCTGGTCACCTCATGAATTAAATGTCTATCTACAAATAATAAAGATGTTCCATCTGGTTGTTCATCAACTAGGTGATCATTCCAAATTTTATCGTAAGTTGTAAGAGACATTTAGAAAAAAATTATTTTTTCTGATCTTGATTATCTTTCGTTTCTTCTTTTTTAGCAGGCTCTACTTTTGGAGCTTCTGCTTTAGCTTCTTCTTTTGGAGCTTCGGCTTTAGCTTCTTCTTTTGGAGCTTCACTTTGAGGCTCAGTAGAAGGCATTACATTCTCTTCAGTGACTTCATTAATTTTAGTTTCTAAATCAATACCAATTGTTTTCTTAATTTTTTCAGCTATTCTTGCAGATTTACCTGTTCTATCTCTTAAGTAGTATAGTTTTGCTCTTCTTACTTTACCTGATCTAACAACTTTAATTGTATCAACAATTGGACTGTACAATGCAAAAGTCCTCTCCACTCCTTCTCCAAATGAAATTTTTCTAACTGTAAATGAAGAGTTTATATCTCTACTTTTTTTTGCAATACAAACACCTTCAAAATATTGAATTCTGTCTCTTTTACCCTCGGTTATTCTTACCCCAACTTTAACAATATCCCCTGGAAAAAAGTCAGGATGTTTTCTCTCTGCAATGATTTTGTTTAAATTTGATCTGTTAATTTCTTCTATATTTTTCATTTCAATTTTTCTTATATTTTTGCCATAAATCTGGTCTTCGGTCGCGTGTTATAGCCTCAGATTGAGATAAACGCCAGTCTTTAATTTTGGCGTGATCGCCCGAAATTAGTACATTTGGGACCTTTTTTTCCTCCCAAATTTGGGGTTTTGTAAATTGAGGATACTCTAGAAGACCATTTTCAAAACTTTCATCTCTTGATGAATTTAGATTACCTAAAATTCCTGGAATAAATCTAAGTATAGAGTCAATCACGACAAAAGCAGCAACTTCACCTCCTGACAATATAAAATCACCAATACTAATTTCCTCAATATTTCTGCTTTCTAGTATCCTTTCATCTACACCTTCGAAGTGACCACAAATTAAATTTATTGAATTTTCATTAGAAAATTCTCTTGCAAGTTTTGAGTTAAATACTTTCCCTCTAGGACTCAAATAAATGGTTTTTTCTCCACTTTTAACATTCGCATCTAATGAGCTTGCCAAAACATCTGCTTTCATTATCATTCCATTTCCGCCGCCATATGGAGTGTCATCAACAGTTTTATGTTTGTCCAAAGCATAGTCTCTTATATTTATAATTTCCAAATTCCATTCTTTTCCCTTAGACTTACCAAAAAGACCTTTATCTAGATAACCAGGAAAATAATCTGGATACAAAGTAAATACTCTGGATAAAAACATTTATTTTATTTAGCCTCTTCTTTTGGAGCTTCTGCTTTAGCTTCTTCTTTTGGAGCTTCTGCTTTAGCTTCTTCTTTTGGAGCTTCTGCTTTAGCTTCCTCTTTTGGAGCTTCTGCTTTAGCTTCACCACCCTCTTCAGTTTTCTTTCTATCTTTTTTTGGAATTGCCTTTTGAGGATTATTGCCTTTCGCTGGCATTGGCATTATTTCATTTTCTCCCAACAATCTTGCTACTCTAGTTGTTGGTTGAGCACCTTGACCTAACCAATACTTTACTCTTTCAACATCTAAACCCATTCTCTCTTTTTTTTCCTTTGGAATTAGTGGATTAAAAAAACCCAATTTTTCAATAAATCTTCCATCTCTTGGAAACCTGCTATCAGCAACTACTATTTTATATACGGGTCTCTTCTTAGTACCACCCATTGATAAACGCATTTTTAACATTTTTTCTCCTATTTATTTTAATTGATTAAAAAGTTCTGGAGGTATGCCTTTATCCGCCATCCCTTTCATATTTCCTTTTGACATTTTTTTCATCATCTCTGACATCATTTTAAATTGCTTAAGCAATTTATTGATAGTGGCCACATCTGTACCTGAGCCATTAGCAATTCTTTTTTTTCTGGAGCCATCTATTATCTTTGGATTTTCTCTCTCTTTTTTAGTCATTGATAATATTACAGCTTCATTTTGGGTAATTATCTTTTCATCAACTCCGGCTTGATCCATCTGTGATTTAACTTTTGAAACACCAGGTAAAAAAGACATTATACCTTCAATACCACCCATTTTTTTCATCTGTCTTAGTTGAGTAAGATAATCCTCTAAAGAAAACTGACCTTTTTTAAGTTTTTCTTCTGTTTTTTTCAATTTTTCTTCATCAAGATCTTCAGCAGCTTTTTCTACTAAAGAAACAATATCTCCCATACCCAAAATTCGATTTGCAATTCTATCTGGATGGAAAACTTCAAAATTTTCTATCTTTTCACCAATTCCTAAAAACTTAATAGGTACATCTGCAACATACTTCATACTTAGTGCTGCCCCGCCTCTACCATCACCATCTGATCTTGTAAGAATGATACCTGTAAGATTTACTGTACTTTTGAATTCTTTTGCTACATTTGCTGCAACTTGACCTGTAAGAGAGTCTGCAACAAGTATTGTCTCTGATGGATTTATAATGCCTTCAATTTGTTTGATTTCACTCATCATTTGTAAATCAATTTGTGTTCTACCAGCTGTATCAAATAAAATTACATCTGCTCCATTAAGATTAGCTGCACTAATTGCTCTTCTACAAATATCTGTAGGTAACTGATCTTTAATAATTGGAAGTGTGATTATATTGTTTTGTTCGCCAAGAAGTTTTAATTGCTCTTGTGCAGCAGGTCTGTAAACGTCTAAACTCGCCATCATCACTTTCTTTTTTTTATTAGTCTCTAAAAATCTTGCAAGTTTAGCTGTCGTAGTTGTTTTTCCAGATCCCTGTAATCCAACTAACATTATTGGAACAGGTGGAACTGCATTTAGTTCAATATCAGAATTTTTATCCCCTAGAAAAGAAATTAACTCATCGTTAACAACTTTAACTACCATCTGTCCAGGCGAAGTTGATCTGATAATTTCCTGACCTAGAGCTTTAGGTTTAACTCTGTTTATAAATTCTTTTACAACTTCTAAAGATACATCTGCCTCTAAAAGAGCAAGTCTTATTTCTCTTAAACCTTCATCTACTTGCTTTTCATCAAGTGAAGGGGCTTTTTTTAACGAAGAAAATATTTCTTCAAATTTATTTGTTAAGTTTTCAAACATAATTCCATCCAGCAAGTATCGCACCAGTGGGCGAACTCTCGCTGACTGGTGTCGATCTCTTTGTTACCAAAGACACCGCAAATTGCTGTATTTTGCGGAAACGCCGATAAACTATAATAGAGGTTCAAAATGTCAATAAATAAGTTAAATACTGAAGTATATGGAATTTAAAGCTTTTAAAATGGATGGCCTTGGAAATGATTTTGTAATTATTGATAATAGATCAAATAATGTCGAATTAACCAGGGATCAAATAATTAGAATTTGTGATCGAAAATTTATTGGTTGTGATCAACTAATATTTATAAACAAAAGTAATAAAGGTGATGCTGAAATGAAATTTTATAATTCTGATGGAAGTATTTCAGGCGCATGTGGAAATGGTACAAGATGTGTAGCATTTTTAATTTTTAAAGAAACAGACAAAAAAGTTGTAGATCTGTTTGTAGGATCCAATCAATTAAAATCAAAAATACTAGAGAATAGTGAAGTTGAAACAATTATAGGAGTACCAAAAACTCATTGGAAAGATATTCCAATGTCTAAAAATCTTGATACCAAAAATTTAGGTATTGAAATTAGTGATAAAAATAATTCAAGATCAAAAGGAGGTATAGCTGTCAACGTTGGAAACCCTCATGTGATTTTTTTCGTAGATAATATTGATGATTTTGATTTAAAAAAAATTGGTCCAATGGTTGAAAATAACAGTTTATTTCCAGAGAAATGTAACTTTACACTTGCAAACAAAATCGGAAATAACCATTATAAAGTTAAGGTTTGGGAAAGAGGAGCAGGGTTGACCAAAGCATGTGGTACAGCAGCATGTGCAACGGCAGTTGCTGCAAATTTAGAAAAATTAGAAAATTCATCTACAGAAATTGAATTTAGCTTAGGCAAATTAATAATTAATATTGATCAAGAAAAAAAAATCCATATGAGAGGACCAGTTTCAGAGATAAAAGAAATAAAAATAAATATATAATGGGAATTTTTGAAAAGTTTAAATTTGGTTTTAAAAAAAGTGCAGAGAATATTAAGTCTGGTCTAAGGGAAATAATTGTTAAAAAAGAAATAGATGACGAAACATTAAATAAAATTGAAGAATTTTTAATAAGTTCAGATGTAGGTATTGATGCTGCGTCTGAAATTAAAAGTATAATTGCTGAAAAAAAGATTGATCCAAACAACAATACTGTTGATGAAATTAATTTAATATTAAAGAATTATATTCTTGAGCTTATGACACCATTAGAGAGAAAAGATTTTTTTGAAAATAAAGAAAAATTAAATATTACTTTAGTATCTGGTGTTAATGGAGTTGGAAAGACAACAACGATTGGAAAAATTGGAAAAATTTTTAAAAATAATGGATCTGAAGTATTATTTTCTGCCTGTGATACTTTTAGGGCAGCTGCCATAGAACAGCTGGAGGTTTGGTCAAACAAAGTTGGTGCCCCAATAGTAAAATCTGATCCTGGTTCTGACCCAGCATCTGTCGCATATAAATCGATAGAATACGCTAAAAACAACAATATTAAGCGTGTATTGATTGATACTGCTGGAAGACTGCAAAATAAAAAGAATTTGATGGATGAATTTAAAAAAATAGCAAATGTAATAAAAAAAACTGATGAAACTGCACCTCATGATGTTATTTTGATCCTAGATGCAACATCAGGACAAAATATAATAAATCAACTTGAAGAATTTGATAAAATTATAAAAATTACAGGTTTAATTATGACAAAACTTGATGGAACAGCAAAAGGTGGAGTGCTAATTGCAATTTCAAAAAAATATAAAGTTCCAATTTTGGGTCTTGGCCTTGGAGAAAAAGAAGATGACTTACAAATTTTTAATGCGGAACAATTTGCAGATGCATTTACTCAATTTAATTAATTAGATTTTTAGAAATTAAAGGTTTTTCAATAGAACATTCAAAATTATTCTTATTTGTTTTGTATCCACAAATCTCTGCATAGCTTGAAATAATAAAATTAAGTTTACCATTGCTAGAAAATTTTTTTAAATTTTTACTTTCGATATTATATTCTAAATTTTGATGAAAATTTTTTTTACCACTAACTAGAATGAGAGTATTGTTATCCTTCATTAAATAATAAGCAAAGTCCTCTGGAAAAACTGGGTATGAATAATTTTTTACTAGTTTTTTTACTTTTTTTGGAAACCACTCATAAGTTAGTAATGGGCGATCTTCTTTTGAAGTATGGTTATAAATATATAAATCTTGTGGATAATCATTAATATAGTTTTTTTCTTCTCCTCTAGCTAAAATAGCTTTATTTCTAGTTTTGAAATATAAGGTAAATTTATCATTATATGATTTCATTTTTCCGATATAAAAATATTTATTTCTAGTTTCACTACTAGTTTCTGCATAAGAAATGTTTGAAAAAAAAATTATAAGTACTACGGATAAAATTCTTGTCATTTAAGACTTAGAATAAATAAAGTTGATTATTGTTTGTTTGAATTGTGTCTTAATTTAATTTTTTAATAAACAACTGTATTGAATTAATGAGTTTCTCATTAAAATCCATCATATGGTCGTCGTTTTCAACGAAAAAACTTGATTTTTCTCCATTAAACTTAGTAAAAATTTCTTTTCCCATTTTAAATGGTACGATTTTATCTCTCATGCCATGCATAACAAGAATTGGAGCTGAGTTATCGTTCAGTTTACTAATTGAATTGTATTTATCTTTTAATAAATATTTGACCGGTAAATATGGATAATAACTTTTTGCTAGTATTTCCATAGATGTAAAGGGAGACTCCAAGATCACGCCACTAAACGAATAATCTTTAGCAAGATTTAGTGCGATAGCTGTACCTAACGATTCTCCATACAGTATTATATTTTTATCTTCTATTTTCTTTGAATTTAGCCATTTCTTTGCTGCTAAAGCATCATCATAAAGACCAATTTCTGAAGGATTTCCATCATTTCCACTAAATCCCCTGTAAGCAAATATCAAATAGTTAACATTCATTTTAGAGAATTCATTTAATTTATAAATACGATTATCAAGTTTGCCGGCATTTCCATGAAAAAATAGTATGGTCTTATAATTTTGGTTCTTTTGAAAATGCCAACCAACTAAACTACTTTCTGAATTAATATAAATCTTTTCAATTTTGTGATTTAAAGGACCTTCATCTAAATAATTATTTTCTCCTGGATGATAAAGTAGATTTCTTTGGTAAAAGTAAATGAAAATACAAATAATAATATAAATTAGTGGTATTAAAAAAAGAAATTTAGATAATGTCATTTTAAAATTAATTCTCATTTTTATTAAAATAAATAAAAAACAGATAGCTAAAAATACATAAAATTAAGAATATAGAGAAGGAAATCTTATAGCTTGTGACTGTACTTGCACCCATATTTTTAGAAAGATCAATTAATAATCCAATTCCCCATTGTACAAAAAATGTTCCTGAATGAATAAATACATTTATAGAGGTTAATGATTTTCCAGCAAGATTTTGAGGAAAACTTAAAGCTAAGGCAGGTTGCGTTAAAGATAAAACAATTGACGATAAAATATAAAGAGTAAACATTATAGCCCCTGCATTTTGGCCCATTATTATTATAGAAAATAAAACAACATAACTTATTGGCAAACCAATCTTTACAATCTTTATGCTGTCAATGCCTAAAGATGAGAATTTTGGTAAAATGTATCCCCAAAACATAAATGCAAATAACATTGTTATATTTATCCAAAACAAGCCTGTAGCACTATCAAGTGGAGAATAACCTGCAACATTTAACATCCAAGGACCTGCCCATAAAGTCTGGACTGCTTGAACGCCTCCATAATTTAAAAAACATAGTGGAATTAAACTTATGAAAAATTTATTTTTCCATACATCTGAAAGATTTCCTTTGTCCTGAGTTATTGTATTTTTAGGATTCTTATTCCAAGATGGGGTAAAAACTAAAATTAAAATAATACTTAATAAAATCAAAATTGAAATTAAAAGAAAAATAGATCTCCAGCCGATCATCGGTAGTAAAATTTGTACTGGTAATGTTGAAATTACAAAACCAAAACTTGCTACCATCAACATCCATGAATTTGCTCTTTGCTGATATTTTTCTTCAAACCAAACACGATAACCAGTCAAAGGTCCCATTAAACATGCTGCAACACCAACACCAATAAAAAATCTAGAAATTAACAATCCTGTAAAGCTTTTTGCAAATGCAAAAGAAATGGTACTAATAAGAGCTATCAATAAAAGATATGCTACGACTTTTTTTGGGCCATACTTATCAAGAAGTAAACCTGCTGGTATTTGCATTAATGAAAATCCTAAAAAATAACCACCTGCTAGCAGCCCAAGGTTACCCGCTGATAAATCAAATTCACTTGTTAGAACTGGAGTGAGTGTGGCAGTAATTGATCTTAATAAATTAGAAATAAAAAAGCCAAAGGCAAATACACAAAAAATTAAAATACTTTTATTTGCTTTACTAATCATTTATATCTCTCTACTTAATCATTACTATGAATAATCAATCAACAAAAGATAAAGATGCACGATCGTCGAATGCAATGGCAGCGACTTCTCATCCATTGGCCACTGAAGAAGCATTAAAAATACTTAAAATGGGAGGAAATGCAGTAGATGCCTCTATTGCTGCTTCAATTGTTTTATCAGTTGTTGAACCTAACGCAACAAGTATCGGTGGTGATTGTTTTGCAATTGTTAAAATGAGTAATAAAGATGCAGTATCTTTTAATGGATCTGGTTTGGCTCCAGAAAAATTAAATTATGATTTCTTTAAGGAAAAAAATATAGATAAAATTGGATTAACAAGTCCTCATTCGGTAACTATACCTGGAGCAGTTCATGCTTGGGAAACTATCCATAAAGAATTTGGCAAACTTGATTTTGAACAATTATTTTCAGGAGCAATTCATATTGCAAAAAATGGTCATAAAATTTCTAAAGTAGTATCGCAAGCTTGGCATAACAGCTTAAATAAGATTAATGGAAATGAGAATTCAAAAAAAATTTTTTTAAAAGATGGTCGTACATATCAAGAAAATGAATTAATGAAAAATATTGCGTTGGGAGAAACGCTTGAGGCAATTAGTAAAAAAGGAAGTAAAGAATTCTATGAAGGTGAAACTGCAAAAGATATAATTGAAAGTTTAAACGAATTAGGAGGCGTTCATACTTTTGAAGATTTTTCTAAGCAGAAAACAATAAGATCAGAAACTATCAAATCTTTATATAAAGGTGATTTTATTCATCAATGCCCTCCTAATGGACCTGGTGTTACGGTATTAGTTATGATGAAATTATTAGAAAGACTCAACATTCAAAACTATAAATTCAACAGCGTAGAAAGATTTCATCTTGAAGCAGAAGTTACAAAACAAGCCTATAAAGTTAAAGAAACAAGTTTGGGTGATCCAAGTTTCGCAAATATTAATTTGGATGAAATTTTAAGTGATAAGAATATTGAAGATATTTTTAATAAAATTAATCTAAATTCATGCAGTGATGTTGGTGACTTAAATATTCCAGCTCACCCAGAGACAATTTATTTAACAGTAGTAGATAAAGACTTAAATAGCACATCAATAATCAATTCTGTTTGTTATGTTTTTGGATCAGGGATTACAACAAATAAAAGTGGAATACTTTTGCATAATAGAGGTACAAATTTCAGAGTTGAGCATGGACACCCTAACTGTATTGCTGGCTTAAAAAGACCATTGCATACTATTATTCCAGGTATGGTAATTGATAAAGATAACAACGCAACCTTAAGCTATGGTGTTATGGGTGGTCAATATCAACCAGTCGGACAAGTTCATGTTTTAAATAATATGATTGATTATGGGATGGGACCGCAAGAAGCTTTAAGCTTTCCTAGAGCATTTCATTTTAATAATATTTATAAGCTCGAAAAAACTGTTGATAAAGAGATTTTTTATGGTCTTAAAGAAGTAGGTCACAATGTAGAATATATTGATGGTACACATGGTGGAGGGCAAGCAATAAAAATTAATAGAAGCGAAGGTGATCTATTAGGTGGATCAGATCCTAGAAAAGATGGGTACGCAAAAGGATATTAGAAGTGTCAAAAAGAATTGTTAAAAACATTTTTGAAAATAGTGAAAATGATAAAATTGCAATTTCGTCTGAAAATAATTCAAAAATTAGTTACAGGGATTTAAAAATATTTGTTGAGGATATTTCAAAACAATTATCAGGAAATGGTATATCTAATAAAGATAGAGCTGCAATAGTCTTGCCAAATGGACCGTCCATGGCCACTAGTTTCTTAGGAATTTCAAGTTACATGTCTGCTGCTCCTCTTAATCCATCATATAAATCAGAAGAATATGAGTTTTATCTTAAGGATTTAAATCCTAAAATAATTATTGTTGAAAAAAATTCAAATAATCCGTCAGTAGAAGTTGCAAAAAAATTAAATATAGAAATTTGTGAATTGAAAATCCATAAAGATCAACCTGAAGGTTTGTTTGATTTGTTTGATAACAAAAGTGATTATTCATCCCCAAATGAAAATGATGAGGCTTTAGTCCTGCATACTTCAGGAACTACCTCAAGGCCAAAAATTGTTCCGTTATCTAATAATAATATTTATTCATCTTCTGAAAATATTTCAAAAAGTTTGAGTCTTACAGATAATGATCATTGTTTAAATATTATGCCATTATTTCATATTCATGGACTTATAGCAGTTTTAGCGACATCAATGAAAGTTGGTGCATCAGTATGTGCCTCTAGCGGTTTTAATGCATTAAAGTTTCTTGATTTGGCTAGATTAGAAAAAATTACTTGGTATTCAGGCGTACCAACTATGCATCAAGCAATCTTATTAAGAGCGAATAAAAATAAAGAGGCAGCAAAAAACTTAAATTTAAGATTAATTAGATCTTCCTCAGCTTCATTACCTCCAGCTGTATTTAAAGATTTAAATGAAGCATTTAATTGTCCTGTTATTGAAGCATATGGGATGACTGAAGCAACGCATCAAATGACGTCAAATCCATTACCACCGAAACAACAAAAAGCAGGATTTGTAGGCCTACCAGCAGGTCCAGAGGTATGTATTATGAGTGAAAATGGTGACATAATGAAACAAGGTGAAGAAGGCGAAGTATGTATAAAGGGTAAAAACGTAACACTTGGCTACGAAAATAATGAAGAAGCAAACAAAACAAGTTTCACAAATGGTTGGTTTAGAACTGGTGATCAAGGATATTTTGACGAAGACGGATATTTGAAAATTTCAGGAAGATTGAAAGAAATAATTAATAAGGGCGGAGAAAAAATATCTCCTTTAGAGGTAGATAATGTTTTAATGGATCATCCATCAATAGACCAAGCTGTGTGTTTTGGCTATGAAGATAAAATGCTTGGAGAAAATATAGCTAGCGCTATAATTATTAAGTCTGGAGAGATGTGTTCAGAAGACGATGTATTAAAATATGCTCAAGAAAAATTAGCAAAATTTAAAATTCCTAAGAAAATTTTTTTTGTAGATGAAATTCCAAAGGGAGCAACTGGTAAGTTACAAAGAAACGTTTTGGCAAAAAAATTTGGTTTAAGTAGTTAATGACAAAAATTTGTATATTTGGTGCAGGATCTATCGGTGGATATTTGGCAGCTTGTTTAAGTAAAACAAATATAGATTTATCTCTTATAGCAAGAGGACCACACAAAAAAGCGATAGAAGAAAATGGATTGACATTAATTAAAGAGGGTAGGTCTGAAAACTTTAAATTAAAAGTAACCGATGATCCCAAAACATTAGATGTACAAGACTATATATTTATTTCTGTAAAGGCTCATGCAATTTCAAATATTGTTGATTCACTAAAAAATATAATTGGAGAGAAAACTTCGATTATATCAGCTGTAAATGGACTTCCTTGGTGGTATTTTTATAAAGCAAATACTGGAACAAATTTAGACAACCATCATATTGATAGTGTGGATCCCGAGGGAAAAATATGGAAACATTTAGATCCTGCAAAAGCAATTGGCTGTGTTGTTTACCCAGCTGCTGAAATAACCGAACCAGGTGTAATAAAACATAATGGAGGAGAAAGATTTACACTTGGTGAACCTGATGGATCTAAATCAGAAAGACTTAAACTCATTGCTGATTTATTAATTGCAGGCGGCTTAAAAGCTCCTCAAAAAAGTAATTTAAGAGATGAAATTTGGATAAAACTTTGGGGCAATTGCTCATTTAATATTATTAGTGCTCTTTATGATAAAACCTTAGATGAAATTGGAAATGATCCAGAATTGTTAAAAATAGTAAGAAAATTGATGGAGGAATGCCAACAAGTAGGTGAAAAAATTGGGGTAAAATTTAATGTTTCTATTGATCATAGAATAAATGCTGCGATTTCTATTAAGGGTCATAAGCCATCAACAACTCAAGATTTACATGCTAAACGTCCATTAGAAATTGATCCAATTATTGGTTCTCTTATTGAAATTGGTAACAAAGTTAACATCAAAACCGAAAATTTAAAATCTGAGTACGAAAAATTAAAAATAAAAGCGGAAAATCTTGGTTTATACGAAAGATCAAAATTAATTGATCAAATCACAAAATAATTAAAAGTTTAAAGATATATCTCTGTGGATAGAATTACATTTAGAAACATATATAGCTTGTTCTTTTGTAAGTTTTGATTGCAATCTTAATCCAATAGTCTCACTAATAATTTTGTCATGAGCATTTATTCTATCCATATATTTTTTCTTGAAATTTTTTCTCCAACTAACTTCTTGCTCAAATAACGCAATAGTATCAACTGTTGAGGATTGAAGTTTTTCAAAATCAACTTCGTCCTCATCCATTAAAGTGATAAGATAATCTAATTTATCGGCAAACTCATCAGATCCAGAAATTTCTCCGACTTTTTCAAATATATTATCTATAAACTCTATTGCATCAATGTAACCTCTGTTATCTATTTTATTTTTAAGAAGTTTCATTTCTTGCTCTAATTCTTCAAATTTTTCACCATCGTTTATAAAACTCTTAATCAACAATAAATCTTCGTAAGCATTATCAACTGTTTTTCGATATTTTCTTGTTGCAAGATTTTTTGCTTTATTTATTTTGTTAAATTCATCATTTTTTGATTTCCATTCTTCTGGAATTTGACTACTTATCTCGTCAATTTCTAGTTTCACATTTTCAATTTTTTGTTCAAGTTTGTTTTTTTCTGAAACATCTTCATCATCTAAGTTTCTAATCTCAGCTTTATATTTATCTATCTTTTTATTTAATTTTAAAATTTTCTTTTGTTTCTTTCTTGTTTTAAAATGTAAGTCTCTGTAGTCGACTGCATAATCGTTATATAATGTCTCTGTGCTCTTAACCTCATTAACAAGTTCAAAAGAGTACTTAGAATTATCAACATGGCGTTGGAAATAACTTAATTTATCTGCTGGTAAATTTGCAAGAATAATGTCGTCAAAGTCAGTTATACTTTTATTTATTACATCAGCATTATTAGAGTAGTTTGCAAATTTATACTCTTGTAAGCAATATTGTAGTTTTGGATTCATCGGTGGTGGAGCAACATTGGATGTTAAATAAACCCTGTTTGGTAAATAATTTACTAGACTAGGGTATGCACCCACAATTCCTAAACCGATAAGTTGTAAGATAATAAAAGGAACAACACCTTTCCAGATATCTAATGTTTGAACCACTTTTGGAGCTACACCTTTTAAATAAAATAAAGCAAATCCAAATGGAGGGGTTAAGAAAGAAGTTTGTAAATTAACACCTATCATAACTCCAAGCCATACAGCTGTAACATTTGCTCCTGTTTCAGCTAACAATATCGGTGCAATTATTGGTACTACAACAACTGCAATCTCAATGAAATCTAAAAAGAAACCCAACAAGAAAATTACAATCATGACCACAACGAACTGTGTCCAAAAACCTCCTGGTAAATCTTGAAGAAAATCTCTTACTAATTCCTCACCACCAAATGCTCTAAAGCCTGAAGTAAGCATCGCAGCACCAAGAAGAATTATAAATACCATTGAAGTGGTAATACAGGTCTCAGTAACTACCTCTTTTAAAACATTTTCTGTTTTAAATGTTCTCCAAAAACTCCATGCAATACCGTAAACAAGTATTGCTACAAAAAATGCGGTGATGTAAATAGCACCTAAATTTCTTTCTTCTAAATTTTTAACATTAAGTTCATATGTGGATGCAAGAAAAGTAATAGGTATTAATGATCCAATTATAAGAATTAAAGGATAAAATGCACTTTTCTTACCTTCAAATAATCTATAACCAGCCATCAATGTTGCACCAATTGCACCAATTGAACCAGCTTGGTTAACTGTTGCTATACCCATCAGAATTGAACCCAAAACTGCAAAAATAAGTGCAAGAGGAGGAATAATTATAACAATTACACGTAACCAAAATTTAAAATTAAATTCTCCCTTAAATGGAACTGGTGGCGCTACACCTTTTTTAATTCTCGCATAGAAAAATACATAGATCATATAAAGTGCAACTAAAACGAGACCAGGTAAAAGGGCACCAAGGAACATATCACCAGCACTTGAAGATCCAACTCTAAATTCTCCAGGCATGTTAAATTCTCCAGTGACAGCTTTGTAATCATTTTGACGGATGTTGTTTGCAACATCTGATGCGCTAGCTAATTGGTCAGCAATAATAATTAAAACAATAGATGGGGGTATTATTTGACCTAACGTTCCAGATGAACATACGATACCACTGGCAAGTTTCCTATCGTAGTTATTATTTAACATAGTAGGTAATGAGATTAATCCCATTGCAATAACGGTTGCCCCAACAATACCTGTAGTTGCTGCTAACAATGCCCCAACGAAAATTACTGAAATACCTAGACCACCAGGAATTGGACCAAATAATTGACCCATTGTTATTAATAAGTCTTCTGCAATTTTGGATTTTTGCAGCATAATTCCCATAAAAATAAATAAAGGAATTGCAATTAGGGTGTCAGTTTCAACATCCCAATAATTACTCCTAAAGTTTGTAATACCAGCAACAAGCCATTCTATAGGACCATCAACTGCAAAATATGCGTCTGCATCGCCTTCAAATAAATATCCAAAAAATGCTGCTAAACCAATTGAAATTATAGCTGAACCAGGAAGCGCAAATGCTACAGGATATCCTGAAGCAAGAGCAACTATCATAATTAAGACTAATACTGCTAAGAAAAAAAGTTCCATGCTTTAGTTTTCCTTACCATTTAAAATTTTATAACTACTACCCATGAAATAACTCGTAAACTGTAAAAGCATGGTAACAGCAAATACCGCTAGATATACGGCCATTAAATAAAGAAGGTATAACCCATTTGATCCTTGCTGAGTAACTTCAAAAGCTACAACTGGTCCATTAATTATACTTGCTTTCCCGTTAAGTCCTAAAAATAAAACTATCAATACAAGCGGAACACCTAAAAGAGCAGAGCCTAAAAGATTTGTCCAAGCTTTTTTTCTTTCGCTAAATGAAGAGTAAAGCACATCTACTCTTACATGACCTTCGTGAATTAAAGCATAAGCACTTGCAAATAAATATAGAGCAGCATACCAGAAACGAACAAGGTCTCCTTGAAAAGCTTGCTCATAAGAAAATATAAATCTAGATAAGACAATTATGAATTCACTGACAACAACTAATACTGCTAACCAAATAAAACCAACAGATTTAGTAAAGTAACCAATTACAAACGAAATTAATATAATTGGAAAATGTATAAATGTAATTCTTTCCGGTGATTTCACCATAAAGGCTTTCACTTCTGGACTGAATATAGCCTCCCATAATCTTTCAACAACCATGAATGAAATTATAAAATCAGCTACACCTACTAAAAAGACTGCCCAAAAAGATGATCTAACTAAGTAAGCTGAAAATTTTGATAATATCTCCGAGTCTCGCTCTAAAGTTTGAGAGTATGTTTTAAATACGTAAATAATTACAGCTACTATGCATATTAAATATACTCCAATTTGCATGAAACCATAATTTAAAGCAGATCCATCAAGGGCCTTTTTTTTGAAACCAAACATTTCATAATGAGAGAAAATTTTCTTAACCCCAGGCCAATCACTCCAAACTGTTAAAACATTATTTATTAGGAATGCTAGAGTGAAAGCTAATACTGAGTAGCTTAAAATTCTTAGATATAAAGATATTTTACTGCTTTCTGAACTCATATGAATTTAAATTTCTCTTAGTAATACTTAATTTTAAAATAAAAAAAAGGGCCCAAAAAGGGCCCTTTTAATTATCAAATTAAGTTTGATTACATTCCTAAAGCTCTGTTTCTTTGAGAAATGTAAGGTGAGTCAGACAAGTTAGTCCAAGATCCAATGTCTTTTCTTGCTTTTAAGAAGCTCGAATGAACTCTTTCAGCAAGACCACTGCTAGCTCTTGTTTCTTCAAACACTTCATTAGCAGCTGATGCAAAGCCATCGTATACCTTGTCGCTAAACTTCTCTAGTTTAACACCATGATCATTAATCAATCTAGCTAAAGCCGCACCATTTTTAGCATTGTACTCAGACATCATTACGTCGTTTTCCATTGCTGCAGCAGCTTCAATCAATAATTGATCTGATTTGTTTAAGCTTGTGAACCAAGATTTGTTTGTTCCACATGCTAACATTGATCCAGGCTCGTGCATACCAGGATAGTAGTAGTATTTAGCAGCTTCTTGGAATTTCATAGCTTCATCATTCCATGGACCTACCCACTCTGTAGCATCAATTGCTCCAGATACTAGGTTTTCATAAATTTGTCCACCAGGTAACGAAACTGGAGATCCTCCAAGTTTACCAATTACTTGTCCACCTAAACCAGGCATACGCATTTTTAAACCTTTGAAGTCATTAGGGCTTCTAATCTTTTTGTTAAACCATCCACCCATTTGAACTCCTGTGCTTCCACACATAAAGTTTTTAAGACCAAATTTGTCAGCTAGTTCATCCCATAACTCTTGACCACCTGCAAATCTAATCCATGCATTCATTTCAGTGTAAGTAAAACCAAATGGTACCGCTGTAAAATAACCCCAAGCTGGATCTTTCTTCACCCAGTAGTAGTCTGCAGCATGGTACATTTGTGAGTTACCAGATGCAACTTCATCAAATGAGTCAAATGCTTTAACTCTTTCGTTCGCTGCATAATAAGTAACTTGGATTCTACCATCACTTATATCTGCGATTCTTTGTGCAAATCTTTGAGCTCCTGTTCCTAAACCTGGAAAATCTCTTCCCCAAGTAGCAACCATTGATGCTTCAATTCTTTCAGCAGCAACAGCTGGAGCAGCTAAAGATGATGCAGCTACAGCAGCAACACCAGTTGCAGCAGCAGCTTTAAAGAACTTACGTCTTGAAGGTGTTTTTTTAACCTTCAGCTTTTTGTCTTTAATCATTTATTTCTCCTCTTTAGTTAATTAACTGCCGGTAATAAAACATATATGTTACTTAGAGTCATTTTAAAAATGCCCAATATTCGGTGAAATACAACTTGAGATTGTTAATTTACTTTGTTTTTACAGTTTCCTGTTTTGAAAAATTCGTCAATATTATCAATAGCTAAGTTAGCCATAGCAGTCCTTGTTTCCTTAGTAGCACTACCCAAATGTGGAAGTATAAATGCACTTTTGTGTTTATAATAGCCTTTGTTTAAATTTGGCTCATTTTTATAAACATCTAATCCTACTGCATAAACCTTTCTTCTATTAAGAGCATCTATCATTGCCTCATCTTCAATAATATCTCCTCTTGCAACATTGGTTACAACTGCACCCTTTGGTAAATATTCAATTGTATCTTTATTGATCATATCAACTGTTTCTTTAGATGCTGGACAACATACAGATAATACATCTGATACAGATAAAAGGTCTTTTAAGTTATTATGGTAAATAGCACCTTGCTCTTTATCTTCACTTAATTTTGATCTGTTATGATAGTGAATAATCATCCCAAGTGATTTTGCAACTTTCGCAATTTTTTGTCCAATTCTTCCCATTCCTAAAATTCCTAATCTAGTTCCTGTCAGTTGTTTTCCAATTAAAAGATCCGCAGACCAAACCCATCCTCCTTGTCTGGCTTGCTCAATTCCTTCAGAGGCTCTTCTACAAGCTCCTAAAATTAACAGTACTCCAATTTCAGCAGTTGCATCAGTTAAAACATCTGGAGTATTTGTTACGGCTATACCTCTACTTTTTGCTGCCTCTAAATCAATGTTTCCAAATCCAACTGCAAAGTTTGAAAGTATTTTAACACTATCTGGTAATTGATTAATTGTATCAGCATCTAACTTATCGGTTAATGCCGAAAGTATACCATCACAGCCTTGACTCATTTCTATTAATTTTTTTTGTGAGTAAAGTTCATCATTTAAATTTAGATTTGCATCAAACATTTCCCTTGCTCGATCTTCACAAGATCTTAGCAATCTTCTAGTAACTAAAATTTTTTTCATACAATTTGATTAGTTTAAATCAAAAATTTTTCCAGGATTCATTATGTTATTAACATCTAATGATCTTTTAATAGATTTCATAACAGGTACATTATCTGGATGTTCTCTAAGTAAATAATGTTTCTTTTGAAGACCAATACCATGCTCTCCTGTAATCGTTCCCTCGAGTTCAAGAGCTTTATTAATTAAGTCATCACTGTATTGTCGGATTTTTTTTTGTTTTTCCTTATCATCTGGATCATAAAGTACTATTGAGTGAAAATTTCCATCTCCTACATGTCCTACCATTGGTGCAGTTAGTCCTAACTTTTGTACCTCTTTTTCTGCCCATGAAATACATTCAACTAATCTTGAAATTGGCACACAAACATCTGTGGAATAAACTTTCATATCGTTACCCAAAGCTTTAACGGAGTAATAAACATCATGTCTCGCTTTCCATAATTTTTTCTGTTCCTCAGGTGACGATGCCCATTGAAAATCACTTCCACCATTACTTTTTGAAATTTCTTCGACTATACCTATTGACTCATTGTTTGAATTTTCACTACCATGAAATTCAAAAAACAAAGTAGGTGATGCTTTTATGTTATCTAATTTTGAATATTTAATACTTATTTCCATTTGATCTTTATTTAGCATTTCAATTCTTGCTATTGGAACACCGTATTGGATAACTTCCTGGGCAGCTTTAACTGCTGAGTCTAAATCTGGAAAGTAACATACTGCACTCATTATACTTTCAGGTATTGGTGATAATCTTAGTTGAACTTCTGTAATTATTCCTAGAGTTCCTTCAGATCCAATAAATAAATTTGTTAAATTATATCCTGCAGAAGTTTTTTTTGTTCTAGCCCCAGTTTTAATAATATCTCCATTGGGAAGAACAACTGTTAGACCTGAGATTACAGTTCTCATAGTTCCATATTTCACAGCCATTGTACCTGATGCCGATGTTGCAGCCATTCCACCAAGAGCAGCATCTGCTCCAGGATCTATTGGAAAGAATACCCCATCCTCACGAAGATATTCATTTAGTTGTTTTCTAGTTACATTTGCTTGTACTCTACAATCAAAATCTTCAGCATTGACACTCAATACTTTGTTCATTTTTTCAAGAGAAATTGTTATTCCATTTTGATTTCCAACAACATGACCTTCTAATGAAGTTCCAGTACCAAAAGGAACAACCGGAATTTTGTGTTCATTACATAACTTTAATAACTGTGATACTTCTTCATTACTTTCGGGAAATACTACAGCTTTTGAGAGAATTGGATCATAAGTATCTTCTCCTCTAGCATAGTTTGCTCTTGTAGACTCTGAGGTTGAAAACCTCCCATTAAAAATCTTTTTTAATTCCGTTTGAACAATCTCATTCATAATCAATTATTATAGAAGTTTCTTATAAAAAATACAGTCTATTTAGAAAGCATCTTGCCTATATTTTCTAAGGCCTGCTGTATGTTATCTCTTGATGCGGCAAAACTAAATCTTACATAGTCTTGGCAAGTTTGACCAAATGCAGTTCCCGGCACTATTGCTACTCCAGCTTCATGCATAGCTTTTTTACAAAATTCAGCACCTGTCATTCCAGTTCCTTTTACATTTGGAAATGCGTAAAACGCACCACCCGGTAAACTACATTCTACTCCTGGTAATTCATTTAAACCTGTATGAATTAAATTTCTTCTTAAAGTAAATTTATCCAGCATGTCTTTAATTGAATCATCTGGACCATCTAAAGCAGCTATTCCAGCAAATTGTGCAGCCGCGTTCACACAAGATACACTATTGATAAGTAGTTTGTTTACATGTTCAACAAGTTCTTTTGGCCAAAAACTCCAACCTAATCTCCATCCAGTCATTGAATATGCTTTACTCCAACCTTCTAGTACAATTAGCCTATCTCTTAAATTTTCATAGTGGAAGAACGATGGCATTTCTTTGTAATCAAATATTTGTCTACTATAAATTTCATCACTTAAAATAGTTACATGTGGATGTTTTTCTAATTCTTTAGCAAAATAATCTATAACTGGCTTCTCAACAAAACTTCCTGTTGGATTATTTGGATTAATTAAAATTAACAATCTTGTTTTATCAGTAATAAGAGAAAGTATTTTATCAGGATCAAACTTTAGATCTTTATCTTCAGTTAGATCATATGGTACTGGAGTAGATCCAGTATAGTTAATCATTGACTCATAAATAGGAAATGCAGGTGTTGGATGGATTATTTCTGCTCCTGGTTCACCATAACACTGGATTGCATAACTCATTGTAGGCTTTCCACCTGGCATAATTAAAATTCTTTCAAAATCTATATCTGTGTTGTAACGTTTTTTAATCCATCTAGTTACAGCTTGCCTACATTCTGGAATTCCATTTGACATAACATAACCATGATGACCATCATCTAAAGCTTTCTTAGCAGCCTCGACTACATGTTTTGGAGTTTTAAAATCTGGTTGTCCTAAACCCAAATGTATCATTGGATGACCTTTGGCCTCTAATGCTTTTGCTTCAGCTAAGACACTGAACGCAGACTCTGTACCTAAATTTTCCAAACTTTTTGCTAACTTCATAACTTTAATTTTAAGGGGTGAAAACTAACTGAAAAGTTAGTGTATGTCTATTATATTTAATTTTTTTTACTTATTTTTTATATTAGTAATTATTATTTATTTTCGGAAAATAATTTTTGATTCATCAAGGTCTTTAATACTTTTGCAGCCCATCAATATCATGTTACGTCTTATTTCATCATGCATATTTTGTAATAATCTTTCAATACCTTGTTGTCCACCAGCCCCTAAACTAAACAAAAATGCTTTACCAAAACTACAAGCTGTCGCACCCGCAGCAAGTGCTTTCAATACGTGTGTACCTCTTCTGACACCTCCATCTAATATAACCTCTAATTTATCACCTACTGCATCCCTAATAGCTTTTACTTGATCAAATGGAGATCTAGATCCATCAAGTTGTCTTCCTCCATGATTTGATATCATTATAGCTGTACACCCAATATCTATAGCTTTTTTTGCATCTTCAACTGACATAACTCCTTTAAGAGCAATAGGACCATCCCATTTTTTAATACAATACTCGGCATCCTTCCAGTTCATAGCAGGGTCATACTGTTCATTTATATATCCCATAACAGATTGAGCAATATTTGTTCCTTTTTCAACTTTATCTTTCAGATTAGCTAATTCAAATTTCTTATTTGTAAAATAATTAAATACCCACTGCGGTCTCATTGCGAAACTCATTAGACTATCTAATGTAAATTTTGGAGGTGTTGTAAAACCTGTTCTATGGTCCCTTTCTCTATTTCCGGCAACAATTGTATCAACAGTAATACACATACCATTGAAGTTTGCTCTTTTACATCTTTCAATTAAGTCGTCAGTTATAGATTGATCTTTATGGATATATAATTGAAAAATTTTCGGTCCACTTGAAAGATTTGCAATTTCTTCAATGGAAAAAGATGCCATTGTAGACATGCTGTAAATTGTACCAAATTTTTCTGCTGCACGAGCAGATGCTTTATCACCATCTGGATGGTATAAACTTTGCATCGCAGTAGGGGACAAAAAAATTGGCATGTCCATTTTTGTTCCGAAAACCTCAGTTTTTAAATCTGGCTCACCAACACTATTTAAAATATTCGGGACTAAATCGCAGTCATTAAATGAATCTGTGTTTCTATTCATTGTGACTTCATCATCGGCTCCACCATCAATGTAATGAAAAATCGGGGTGGGTAATTTTTTTTTTGCCAGCTTTCTAAAGTCTTCGAAATTGTAGCAATTTTTTAGACTCATTATCTTCTGAATCTTAAATTATTTCTATTTAGATCACTAATTTTTGTACAACCCATTAGTTTCATGTCACGTTGAAGCTCTGTTTTGTATTGGTTTAAAGCTCTTTCAACACCTGCTTGGCCTGCAGCAGCTAGTGCATATAAATAAAGCCTACCACCTGAACATGCTTTAGCACCAAGTGATAAAGCTTTAAGCATATGAGTTCCTCTGTGAATTCCTCCTTCACATATAACATCAAGTTTATCTCCTACAGCATCAACTATTTCTGCTAATTGATCAAATGGAGACCTTGATCCATCGAGTTGTCTTCCACCATGATTAGAAACCATTATACCGGTACACCCAATATCTACCGCTCTTTTTGCATCTTCAACGCTCATTATACCTTTAAGAGCAAAATGACCTCCCCATTTAGAACAAAGATTTTCAGCATCTTTCCAATTCATTGATTGATCTAACATCGTAGAAAAATAACTTCCAATCGAGGAATTAGTACTGGTTCCCTCTTTAACAAAATCTTGAAGATGTGGTAATTCAAACTTGCCTTTTGTTAAATAATTTATTCCCCACATAGGCTTTGTAGCAAAACTAAATAAACTTGATAAAGTTAATTTTGGAGGTGATGTAAAGCCAGTTCTTAAATCTCTCTCCCTGTTTCCACCAGTAATAGTATCTACAGTTAATGCCATAACATCAAACTTTGCTGCTTTTGCCCTTTCTAGACAAGAGTCATTAAGGCCTCTGTCTTTATGAAAATAAAATTGAAACATTTTAGGTGTATCAATCATAGAAGATATTTCTTCTACACTCACAGTTGCTAAAGCTGAAACACCAAACATCGTATTAAATTTTTTTGCTGCTTTTCCTACTGCTCTTTCTCCATCATAATGAAAAAGTCGTTGTAAGGCTGTTGGTGCTAGGTAAAAAGGTAAGTCTAATTTTTTTCCAAATATTGTTGTTGAAAGGTCAACATTTTCTACTCCTCTTAGAACATTTGGAACTAAATCAACATCATCAAAAGCACTTGTATTCCTAGCATATGTTATCTCATCATCTGCTGCACCATCTATGTAATGGAAAATTGGAGAAGGTAATTTTTTCTTAGCTAATTTTCTAAAATCACTAAAATTGTGACAATCTTTTAAATTCATATCCTTAAATTAAAATTTTTTTATATAATTAAACATATAACTATTTGCCCCAGGATTCTTATCGCCAAGACTAGCATTAGATATATGATTATATGAGACTGCTATTTCGCTATTATTTGTAAATTCATAAGATATTTGAATTTCAGTTTTAAACTCAATCACATGCCCTAAATCTTTACCATCTCCCTCGGAGTACAATCCAGGTGTGAAACTTGGGGTAAATTTTAGTGGTCCCTCATTGTAAATCTGAAAACCTGTATAAATATATGCAGCATTATCAGCTGTTACCATTAAACCCGTTACTGGTTGAAGTGTTCCTAAAAAACTTTCTTTATTTTTTCCAGTATTGATATGTTGTACACCAAATAAGGTAGCTTTTTTTCCATCATCACTAAAATCAAAAGTTCCAGTATAAAAACTCCAATTTTCATTAGAATTATGTCCATCTGCTTTCGCTAGATTAAATACTAGTAAAAAATAAATTAAAAATATTTTTAAAATGATATTCATAAATAATTGTATCTACTTTATAGATACTTTTCTCAGAATTAGAATACCGCCAAAAACAAACAAAATCAAAGGTAATACCCACAGTAAAATTGTATTTTTATTAACTTCTGGATCATAAACTATCCATTCGCCATATTTAGCTTTAAGATATTCATAGATTTGTTCATCATTTTTACCTTCATCAATTTTATTTTGTATTAGAATTTTCATACTTAATGCAAAATCCGATTGAGAATCATAAACTGATTGTCCTTGACAAATTAAGCATCTTAGATTTTTCGAAATTTTGTCAACTTCTTGGGAGTTCTCAGCTAAAGAATAATTTTGAAAGAATATTAAAGTAATTAGCAATCTGAACAAAATTTTCATCTTTTTCATTGAACTATATTAATAATTTTCGCAAATGCCTTATCATCTAAAGGACCAATAAATTTTTGAATAATCAATTTAGATTTATTATCAATCAAATAAGTTTCAGGTACACCAAACGCACCAAATTCAATTGAATTAATCCCTTTGGGGTCAATAATTATATTTGTATAAGGATTTCCAAGTTCACTAAGAAATTGTTTAGCATTTTTTTCATCGTCTTTATAATTAATACCTATAATACTTAATTTGTTTAAAGATTTTAAATTTAATAAATACGCATGCTCATCCCGACAAGGTGAGCACCAGGAAGCCCATATATTAATTAAAGACATACCCTCATTATTTAGCAGTTCATTTATAAAAACTTCTTCTTCAGAAAAAAGATATTTTGCTTTAAAATTGAAATCAACATTGCTCTCTTTAATTTCTGGAGAATAAATATTTGATTTGTCTAACCCCTTTAAGAGTATGAAAAAAGAAAACAGTGTAAATAAAACTATACTGATTAATTTTATATTTTTAGACATTTTTTTTCTTTAAGCTTAATATCCCACCCAATGAAATTAATAATACTGAAATCCAAATCCAAATCATAAATGGTTTAATTTGATATCGTACGTTATAAAAACCATCGTTTTTAATAATATTAAATACTAAAAAATTATCAGCGAAAATTGTAGAGGAAATATCGGCTTCGCTGGTAATGGTTTTAGGTTGGTCATAAATTCTAATTTCAGGTTTTAAACTTAATGAATTATTTTTATCAACAATATTAAATTTGCCAATTAATGTTTGATAATTTTGTTTTTTAATTACTTCAATCTTTTGAAATTGAATTATTTTATCTAAAAATTTTATTTCATCTCCAACTCTCATGTTTGATGAATGTTCTTTGGCCAACACACCATTCAATAAAATACTTAAAATTAACAGACTGAAACCAAAATGAGAGATTTTTTGAGATATATTAATATTTTTTCCAAAAAAATCTCTAATTGTCACAAAAAATAAAAATAAACTGAAAATAAATAGAGGAAGAGATAGAAGATAAGAAACGCCAAATTTATTTACAAAAATATAAGAAATTACTATTGATATTATAAAGATAAAGATATCTTTTAAAGATATCTTTCCTATCTTATCTTTTATCCATTTAATATTAGGTCCGATCGCCATAAAAAATAAAAATGGAATTAAGAATGGGATAATTAATTTATGGTAAAAAGGTGGTCCGATCGAAATTTTTTCGTTGTTAATTACCTCTAAAAAAATTGGATAAACTGTACCAATCAAAACTACTGATAAAAAAAACATCATGAATAAATTATTAATTAATACAGCAGTTTCTTTGCTTATTAAAAAAGTTTTGGTTGAGCCGACTGTAATAGTTTTTTGATAAAAAAAATAAATAAATATAGAGATAAAAATTAACACAAATAAAAAACACAAAATAAACACTCCACGTGATGGATCGTTTGCAAAAGTATGAATTGAATTTAAAATTCCAGATCTAACTAAAAAAGTTCCACTCATACTTAATGAAAAAGTTGTAATTGATAAAATTATTGCCCATGATTGAAATGTTCCTCGTTTCTCTAAAGTAAAAACTGTGTGTAATAATGCTGTCAGGCAAAGCCAAGGCATTAATGATACGTTTTCAACAGGGTCCCAAAACCAAAAACCTCCCCATCCTAATTCGTAATATGCCCATATAGATCCTAAGAGAATACCAATAGATAAAAATACCCACGAAATTAAAACCCATCTTTTAATATGACTTGCCCAAGATTTATTTATTGAGCCTGATATAATAGCCCCCAAAGCGGATGAAAATATAATAGAGGTTCCAACATAACCTAAATATAAGATGGGTGGATGAATTGCTAAAGCAGGATCTTGTAATATTGGATTTAATCCTGTTCCTTCAGATGGAATTGGAAATATATTTGCAAAAGGATTGGATGTGAAAAGTATAAATAGAAGAAAACCAAAAATTATTATTTCTTGAAAAAATAATGTGAGAGTTCTATATCTTTGAGAAAGACTTTTTGAGTCTATTGTAAACAAAAATAAAAAAATTGTTAATACTAATAACCATAAAAGCAAACTTCCCTCATGATTACCCCACGTTCCTGAAATTTTATAGAATAGGGGTTTTGTAGTGTGAGAGTTGTTGTAAACTGTCTCGTTACTAAAGTCTGATGTTACAAAAGCGTAAATTAAAGTTAGGAAACTAATTATAACCATTAAAGATTGTACGGATATTAACGAAAAAATATTGCCACTCAAAACATTAGAGGAATTTCTGAACGATAATGAGGTTTTTATAATTATAAAAATCGAAATTAATAAAGCTATATATAAAGAGTAATTGCCTAGTTGATTGACCATTCTAATTTTCTTTCAAAGATTCTGCTACCTCTGGGGGCATATAGTTTTCATCATGCTTTGCCAAAATTTTCACCGCCTTAAAATAATTTCTATCTTGAAGAAATCCCTCAGCGACAACTCCTTTTTCTTCCTCAAACAAATTTGGTATTGAGCCTTTATAATTTACTATAAGCTCGTTTTTAAAATCAGTTATCACAAAATTTACTTCAGATTGATTTATATTAATTGAATTTTTTTTTACCATTCCACCAACTCTAATTTTTTTTTTTGTGATTTCAGAAAGTACTTTGATTTCTGTTGGTGATTTAAAATAAACTACATTTTCTTCCAGTGATTTTATAATTAAAAAAGAAACGAGAATTAAAGAAATAAATATTGATAATATAAAAACAGCTCTTAATTTTACTTTTTTACCATACATGAAAATATGTAATTAAATCTTAGAAACTGATGAAGTAGCTAAAATTTCTTTGAAAGTTTCTTGTTTTTTTGCTTTTTCTACTTTCTCTATATCTAAACTTTCAAATTTTGCTTCAAATTTTTTCTGCTCTTTAATTAACTGAAGCTTAATAACTGAATGTAAAATCCAAAAACAAGATAAAGTAAACACAAAAGAAGACCATACGTATAAGCCGTACCCATTCATGTATAAAACGTTTTGAATCATAATCTATCTAAACCTTTATTCTTAATTTTTATCAGTTCTGTATTATATTTCATCAAAAATATCAAAAGTGAAAAAAGTGCAAATGCCGCAGTCATTATTCCCAAAGGAAGCAGCATTGATGAATGAATTGTTGTTTCTTTAAGTAGATTTATTGAAGCTGGTTGATGAAGAGTAGACCACCAATCGACAGAAAATTTAATAATTGGAACATTAATAACTCCAAATATAGCAATATAGGAACTTAATTTTACAGCTTTATCCTCAGTTCCCGCAATTCTCCAAGACAAAATAAACATTAAATAGAATATTGCTAATAATAACATGGATGTAATTCTTGCATCCCATGCCCACCACGTTCCCCAGGTAGGTTTTCCCCATATTGATCCGGTAACTAGAGCGATTATATTAAATACAAATCCTGATGGAGCTAAACTTTTAGTAATTAGTGAAAAATCCTTATTTTTAAAAATAATAATACCGAAAGATAAAACTGATATTAATGAAAAAATTCCTAGAGAGATCCAAGCAGCAGGAACATGTACGTACATAATTCTAACAGAGTCACTTTGTTTATAATCTTCTGGTGAAAGGATTAAAGCTTCAACAAGTCCAAGAATTAAGATTAAAGTAAATACAATGAAAACAAATTTTTGAGATCTATTGATAATCTGAATTAGGTTTTTTGGTTTAATATAATTTAACATTTTTTTAGTTATCTATATCAAATTAAAAAATTTTTAAAATTTTTATGCTGGGTTATTCTGACCAAGAACACAGAGGGAGATAAATAAATGGATAAATTAAGCATCCTTGGTCAAAATATCTAAATATTTTAAGCTTCATGTATGTCGAAGATTTGCACGAAATGTGTTTAAAAGATGTAATTGTGTCTAGTTAGAGGGCTTGAAATAACTAGAGCCTCTTTTTCCTGAAAATATTTCATTTATTAATGGGTGTTTAATGGGCTCATCAGAGTCATCTACTAATAGATTTTGCTCAGAAACATATGCTTCGTATGTTATTTCATCATTCTCAGCTAACAAATGATAGAAAGGTTGGTCTTTTCTAGGTCTAACGTTTTTTGGTATAGATTGATACCACTCCTCAGAGTTATTAAACTCAAAATCTACATCATAAATTACACCTCTGAAGTCGAAGTGCTTATGTTTTACAACGTCTCCAATTGAAAATTTTCCTTTTTGAATAGTCACCTAATAAATATGGATATTTAAAAATAAAAATCAATAAAAAAAATATGATTGTTTTATTATTCTGCTATTATGTAGCAGTGAATAAATCTGTTTTAAAATTTGTTACTGATTTAGGGCCTTTGGTAATATTTTTTTATTTTTATTATAATAATGACAAAAACTTAATTGTTGCAATACCTCCACTTATAGTTGCAACTATCATAGCAGTTTTAATTATGTGGATTGTTGAAAAAACAATTCCAAAAGTACCGCTAATTAGTGGAATATTAATTACACTATTTGGTGGTTTAACAATTTATTTTGATGATCCTATATTTATCTACATGAAACCAACAATAATAAATATTTTGTTTGGTCTTTCATTAATGTTCGGAAAATACTTCACCAACGAACCAGTTTTAAAAAAATTACTTGGGAAATCCATGCCGTTAAGTGATGAAGGATGGGAGATTTTAAATAAAAGATGGACATACTTCTTTTTTGGACTAGCCATATTGAATGAAATAATATGGAGAACTCAATCAGAAGAATTTTGGGTCAACTTTAAAGTTTGGGGAATGTTGCCTATAACCTTTATTTTTACAGCTTTTCAAATTGGTCTTATAAATAAATACAAATTAAATGAATAGAAACTTAAAACTAGTAGTAAATAATGTTAATAAAGATGAAAACAAAAAACTTTTTTTTGAAAGAACTGAGTTAAAAATTATATTAGATCTTTATGCAAAAATGGTTTCCTCAGGAAATTGGAAAGACTATGGTCTTTCTATTTCAGGAAAACAGGTAAGTTTCAGCGTTTTTAAAAATGCAGCTGAAAAAGCAATTTATAAAATTTGTAAAAATTTTAAACCATCAAACAAAAATCTAAAATATTTAATTACAGATACTAATGGTAAAATTTTAAAAAATTCTTACGATTTAAAAATACTCTTAAATAAAGTTGATTGGAAAAAAATTTAGACCTTATCTTCTTTGACCAAATAATCTTAAAAGCATTATAAAAAGATTTATAAAATCTAGATATAAAGTTAGGGCACCCATTACTGCTTTTTTACCCATAACCTCTCCGCTATCAGATGCTGCATACATATTTTTGATTTTTTGCGTATCGTATGCAGTTAAACCAACAAAAATCAAAACTCCAAGTATTGAAATAACAAAATACATCATTGGAGATTTCAAAAATAAATTCACTAAAGAAGCGATAATAATTCCAATTAATCCCATTATTAGAAACGAGCCAAGTTTCGTTAAATCTCTTTTTGTTGTGTAACCGTATATACTCATTGCTCCAAATGTACCTGCGGTAATGAAAAATACTCTTGCAATACTTTTTTCTGTATAAACTAAAAAAATTGAGGATAGAGACAGACCCATTAATGCTGCAAAAACCCAAAAAGTTCCCTGGGCTTTAGCTGCACTCATTTTGTTAATACCAAAACTCATATAAAAAACTATCCCTAAAGGTGCTAGCATCACTATCCATTTTAACCCTGAATTGTAAATAGCGTTACCAAATTGCGTAACACCAATTAAAGTACCATTTGGGTCTGTAACAGCAGATAATTTAAAACAAATTAGTGATAAAACTCCAGTAAGTAAAACACCAGAAGCCATATAATTATAGACTTTTAACATGTAGGCTCTTAGGCCTTCATCCATAACAACTGTTTGTTTGGCGGTAGTTGCTTTTCTTAGAATATTTTCTTTATTGAATTCCATTATATTTATATAAGTTTTTTTTTTGAGATTTTCAAGTCGTCAAAATAAATGTAACAAACATTACATATAACTGAGCATGAATTATAAAAAACTAGGAAATACTGACATAAATGTGAGCACAATCTGTCTTGGGACAATGACTTGGGGTGAACAAAATACCCAAAGTGAGGCTTTTGAGCAAATGAATTTCTCTTCAGAAAATGGGGTTAATTTTTGGGATACTGCTGAACTCTATGCAGTTCCGCCAAAAGCTGAAACATATGGTCATACAGAAACTATTATTGGAAATTGGTTTGAGAAAACAAAAAAAAGAAAAGATATAATACTAGCATCCAAAGTAGGTGGCCCTAGCAGAAAATATATGAGAAATGGAGAAAATAGTTTTACTGGAAAAAACTTAGAGGATGCTCTTCACGGAAGTCTAAAAAGATTAAAAACCGATTATATTGATCTTTATCAATTACATTGGCCTGAAAGAAACGTAAATAATTTTGGAAAATTGGGTTACAAGCACAAAGAAAATGACTGGAATAAATTTGAAGATGTTTTAGAGAACTTAAAAAAATTTATAGAACAAGGCAAAATTAGATATGTTGGTCTATCAAATGAAACTCCATGGGGGGTGATGAATTATCTTCAACTTGCAAAAGATAAAGGCCTTCCAAGAATGATGGCAATTCAAAACCCATACAGTCTTTTAAATAGATCATATGAAGTAGGGCTAGCTGAAGTATCAATAAGAGAGAACATCGGATGTTTAGCTTATTCACCACTTGCAAGTGGTTATCTAAGTGGGAAATATAGAAATAAACAGTTTCCTAAAGGTTCAAGAATGGAGAGAGATTTTGATTTTTGGACAAGATATAGAAAGCCAAATATGGAAAATGCAGTTGAAGATTATTACAAAATTAGTCAGAAATATGATCTAGATATGAGTCAAATGTCCATAAAATTCTGTGAAGTCCAAGACTTTATGACGAGCGTGATAATTGGAGCAACAACTATGGAGCAGTTGAAAACTAACGTAGAAAGTGTAAAAGTGAACCTTGATAGTGAAGTAATTAAAGAAATAAATGATGTACAAAAAAAATATCCTAATCCATGTCCATAATTAAAAAATTATTTTTTAAAACACTTATATTAACAGTATTTATAATCTCATCTGTCCAATCAGAAGACTTAACAAAGTTAGGTACTTTTAAAGATTGGAATGCTGTTGCAGTTTTTAATGAAACTGGAAAAATCTGTTTTGCTTATTCAATACCAGTAAGCCAGTCTCCTAAGGCAAGCAACAGAGAAGCAAGATTATTTGTTTCCTTTAGACCTGAGGATAAGATTTCAGATGAAGTGAGCATAACTTCTGGTTATGACTTTAATGTTCAAAATGCAATATTAGCTACATCTGGAAAATCAAAATTTGAGTTTGACTTGCCACAAAATAAATTTGCATGGATTTCAAGTGGAAAAACAGAGCAAAAAATTATTAAAAGAATGAAAAAGGCCTCAAGGCTGATGATAACAGCCTATAAACAAAGTGGCACAAGAACTACAGATGACTATTCATTGATGGGTTTTACCAAAGCTTATAACGCTGCAAAAAAAAGCTGCACTTAAATGAAAAAACAAAAGAAGATTGTACTCGCCTATTCAGGTGGTTTGGATACGTCTATCATTCTTAAATGGCTTCAAGAAAATTATGATGCTGAAGTTATAGCATATACTGCTGATGTTGGGCAGGAAATGGATAGAAAAAAAATAATTATTAATGCAAAAAAATTGGGAGTTAAAAAAATCATAATTCAAGATCTAAAAAATATTTTTGTTAAAGATTATGTATATCCTATGATAAGAGGTCATGCTCTTTATGAGGGTGTTTATTTATTAGGTACATCTATTGCAAGACCACTGATTGCAAAAGATCAAATCAGGGTTGCTAAAAAATTTAATGCTTATGCTGTCTCACATGGTTCGACAGGAAAAGGAAATGATCAAGTTAGATTTGAATTGGGATATCATTACTTTGGTCCTAAAATTAAAATAATCGCGCCATGGAGAATTTGGAAATTAAAATCAAGAACAGATCTAATCAATTATGCAAAAAAACATGGAATACCCATTCCAAAAGATAAAAAAGGTGCACCACCTTTCTCTGTTGATGATAATTTATTTCATACTTCAACAGAGGGAAAAGTTTTAGAAAATCCTAAAAATTCTGCACCTGAATTTATTTTTCAAAGAACAACATCTCCTGAAAAGGCTCCAAATAAACCAAGCTTTATTACTATTAATTACAAAAATGGTGACCCTGTTGGTTTAAATGGAAAAAAATTATCTCCAGCAAAAGTTTTGGATAAATTAAATCAATTAGCTGGAAGAAATGGAATAGGAAGAGTGGATTTAGTCGAGAATAGATTTATTGGAATAAAGTCTAGAGGAGTTTATGAAACTCCTGGAGGAACATTATTGCTTGTGGCTCACAGGGCAATCGAGTCTGTAACTTTAGATAAAGAGACAATGCATAAAAAAGATGAGGTTATGCCAAGGTATGCAGAGCTTGTTTACAATGGCTATTGGTATTCAAAGGAAAGATTTAAACTACAAAAAATAGTCGATTTAAATAGAAATAAAGTAAATGGATTAGTAAAACTTAAACTTTATAAGGGAAATGTTACAATTCAATCGAGACAAACTTCTAGTAATGCTTACTCAATGAAAAAAGTTTCTTTCGAAGAAAATAAAACTTTTAATAAATCAAATGTAGAGAGATTTATTAACTTTCATAAAAGAAAATTAAGATAAAAAAAATGGAATTTAAAACTACAAGAGCTTCGGCTATTGAGAACTTAGATAATTTTATTAAAAATAGTCTTGGAGAATATTCAAAATTAAGAAATTTTGATTTTGGTCCTGACAAAAGATCAAATACATCTTGCCTATCACCATATATTACACATGGGGTGATTAATGAAAAAGAAGTGATTAGTAAGTCGCTGGAAAAATTTTCCTTCTCAAAAAACGAAAAATTTATTCAAGAAGTTTTATGGCGAACATACTGGAAAGGTTGGTTGGAACTTAGATCAGGAGTTTGGGATGATTATTTATTGGATTTAAAAAGAATAAAAGAAGAGTTTAAAGATAATAAAAGTTATTTAAATGCCATTGAAGGTAACACTGAAATTGAATGCTTCAATGAATGGGTAAATGAACTTAAGACTTATAATTATTTGCATAATCATACAAGAATGTGGTTTGCAAGCATTTGGATATTTACACTAGACTTACCTTGGCAACTTGGTGCTGAATTTTTTATGCAACACTTGTACGATGGTGATACTGCATCTAATACATTAGGCTGGCGTTGGGTTGCAGGTATTCAAACTCAAGGGAAACATTATCTTGCAAGTGAATGGAACATTAAAAAATTTACAAATAATAGATTTAAGAATATAAAACTTAACGAAAATGCACCCCCAATAATAAGTGATAAAAATTATACTATCCTTCATAAAACTTTTGAAAATCCGATAAACATTGAAGAGAAAAACTTACTAGTTTTTGAAAACAACTTAGCATTTGAAATCACTGACTATACAATTCAAAAATTCAAAAAAATTCTTCTTATTAATAATAAAAATGAAAATAGAAATATTAAACTCAGTGAAAATGTAGTGAATTTTAAAGAAAGTTTGATTGAGGAACAAAAGAAAAGGTTAGAGGAAAAATCAATTAATTGTGAGATTATTGATATATACGAAATTAAAAACTTAGAAAGTTGTTACTGCCTTTATCCAACTGTTGGAGAAAATTTAGATTACATAAATCAAAATTCGCTAAAAAATATCGAGTTTCTCTATAGGAAATTAGATCAAAATTCGTGGAAGTTTTGTAACAAAGGTTTTTTTAACTTTAAAAAATATATTCCTAAAATAGTTGAAAACCTTGAATAAATTATAATTGAAATTTTTTTAATTTATGAGATAAAAATAATATGCAGAACCCACAAATATTAGAATTAATTGAAAATTTAAAGGGAAGAAGAAACTACGAAGAAAAAAAAGCTTCTAAGCTAGGCTTTAACTCTCTTTATGCATATTTTGAAAACAAACTATTGCAAGAAAAAACTGCTTTAGAAGAAAGTGCAAGAGAGCTAGAAATAGCAAAAGCTGAGGAAAAATTATTAAAAGAAGAAAAAAGTAAGCCAAAAAAAACTTGCGGCTGTTGTTAAATTCCTAAACTTTTTAAAGACTGAAATTCACCAATTTTAAAAATAATTGCTTCTTCTTTTTTAAAACCATATTTTTCTGCATTATCTTTAAATCTAACTGGTGGCTCCATTATTGGCTCCAAAGATAAAACAAAAGTACCCCAGTGCATCCCTAAAACTTTTTTACTTTTAAGGTCTCTTGCAACACTTAAAGCCTCTTCAGGGTTGGTATGGTAAGAGGATTTATCTTTATTAGGTGATAATGGATAAAAATTATAAGCCCCAATGTTTATAAGTGTTAAATCAATAGGTCCATATTTTTCACCTAACTCTTTATAAATATTTCCAACTCCAGTGTCACAAGCAAAGAGTATCTTTTTATCCTTGTACTCAATTAAAAAGTTTCCCCATAAAGTTTTATTTGTATCTGTTAAGCTTCTTTTTGACCAGTGAACTGCTGGTAGCAATGTTACTTTAAGGTCTTCATTAACTTTAATTTCATCATACCAATCCATTTCCTTCACATCTTTGTAGCTATTTCGCGTGAAATACTTTCCAAGCTTTAGAGGAAGTAAAACTTTTGCATCCTTAAAAGGAAATCTTCTAATTGTAGTCATATCTTGATGATCGTAATGATTATGAGTTAGAAAAAATAAGTCTATCTTTGGAATTTCATTTAAATCTAGGGCCGTTTTAACATATCTTTTTGGACCAAACATTAGTGGGCCTGCATTTTTTGAAAAGACAGGATCAGTTATAATTGTTGTATTTCCAAGCTTTATTAAGAAAGTTGCATGTCCAATCCAACCAACATAATCATCATTTTTTAAATTTTCTAAATTTGAAAGAACTCTTTGTTTATCAACCACATGATCTTCGGGAACAGACATATTAAGTTTTTTCTTTTCTTTGTTGAATACTTTAAAGGACCATTTGAAATTAGAATTTCTCTCCGGAGAGCCTTCTGGATTTCTGAAGCTACCGTCTGGTAAGTGATGATAAGGTATTTTTTCCATAGCTAATGATAAAGAATTATAGATAAAAAAAATAAGAATTAAAATTGATAACTTTGGCAATTATCTTTAATTAATTAACGACCTTTTGAAACACTCAATTGTATTTTTTAAAAGACATGCAATTGTCATAGGTCCAACGCCACCTGGAACTGGCGTTAAAGCTTTTGCAACTTTTGAAACTTCTTCAAAATTTACATCACCCACTATACCATTTTCTGTTTTATTTATTCCAACATCTATAACTATTGCATCTTTTTTTACCCAATCTCCCTTTATAAGTTCAGGAATTCCAACTGCTGCAACAATCACATCTGCCTCTAAGCACTCATGCTGAAGATCTTTAGTTTTTGAATGAGTAATCGTTACAGTACAATCTTCTTGAAGTAAAAGCTGCGCCATAGCTTTTCCATTTAGATTTGATCTACCAATCATGACGGCTTTTTTTCCTGTTAGGTTGGGTTCAATTTTTTTTAATAAGTAATAACATCCAAGTGGTGTACAAGGAATTGATCCTTGATATCCAGATGATAGATTGCCCACATTCATTGGATGTAAACCATCTACATCCTTGTGTGGTGAGATAGTTTCAATAACATGTTGCTTGTTGATATGTTTGGGCAATGGTAATTGAACTAAAATTCCTGAGACTGTTTCATCCTTATTAAGTTCCTCTATTTTATTTAAAACAGTTTTTTCATCTACTGTATCTGGATATTTTATAACTTCTGATTTCAAACCAACTTGTTTTGCTGATTTTTCTTTATTTCTCACATAAATTTGGCTTGGGGCTAAGTCTCCAATTAAAATTACTGTAAGACCTGGAACTTTATTGTATTTCTGTTTTAAAACCTCAACTTCTTGTTTTAGTTCTTCTCTTAGTTCAGCTGATTGTTTTTTTCCGTCAATTAAAATCATGATACTAAAAAATTAGTGGTGCTATGTAGAGTTTCATACACATTTCTATAAACCATATCAACAAAAGAAGAATTATTGGCGATATATCAAAAGCACCAAGGCTAGGTAAAAAACCCCTGATTTTGTTGAGAATTGGATCGGTGAGCTTATAGGTAAATTCTAAAATTGAATAAACAAATCTATTCGATGTATTTAAGACATTAAAAGCTATTAACCAGCTAATAACAACGTTGGCTATCACAACATATGAATATAATTTCAAAAGTTGGAGAACTAAATAAAATATAGCTATCATTTCTTTTCTACATAAATAGACGTACTTGGGAAAGCAAAAGAGGCTTTGTTACCCTCTACAATTTCTTTAATCTTAATTGCAAGTCTTTCCTTTACTAATAACATTTCGCTCCAACTATTTGTTTTTGTGTAACATCTCACATACATATCTATTGAACTATCAGAAAATTTATCAACTCTTACTGATACTCCAACAGCAGTATCATAATCTTCTGAATGATTAATAAAATTCTCTATGTCATTTCTAATAGTTTTTAATTGTTCTACCGTTGAGTCGTATTGGAGAGTTATCGTCCAACTAATTCTCCAATTAGTTATTTGACTTTTATTTATAACAGCATTTTCTGCAAACTGAAAATTGGGAATAATAGCTAAAGATTTATCAAATTTTCTTATTACGGTTGATCTAAAACCTATTTTTTCTACTACACCTTCAATTATTCCCTCAACTTCAATCCAATCACCCATCTTAAATCTTTTCTCTACAAGGACTAAAATTCCTGAAATTAAATTTTTAAATAAATCTTGCGCTCCTAATGCAACTGCAACACCAAATAAACCTAGCCCAGCTATTATCGGACCAATTTTTATTCCCCATAATTCTAAAACTGCTGCAGCACCTAAAATTAAAATTAAAATTTTAAGTGATTTAATTATCCAACCGATTAGTTCTCTAGTTAAAATTTTATCAAAACCGCTAAGAATGTAAGAGATTGGCTCAATTATCTGATGGATAATCCAAAATAGTAGAATTGTAATTAAAGTTCTATTTACATTATCTAAAAATAATCTGGTGTCTTCTGAAAAAGACATATAATAACTCGCAAAAAATACCCCTAAAACAATTGGAAGGAATCTTGCTGGTCCCTCCATTGCCTTAACAAAAGTATCATCAAGTTTATTGGTGGTTCTTTTTGAAATTAATTCTAATTTTCTTATTACTAACTTACTGATCAAGCCTCTAAAAACTAGGAATATAAAGAATATCCCAAGACCTATTAAGATCTCTACAAAGTTAACACCCAATATTCCTTTTTCCCAAACTGATAGAAAAAGTCCTGTAAAATTATCAAAAACATCCATGGCTAAATTTTATATAGCAAAAACTCTTCTTCACCAGGATTAAATAGAAAAATTTTTTTCCACTTGATCTCATTTAAAATTGATGATGATTTTTCACCCATACACATCAAATTAGTATCCATCCAACTATCTAAAAGGTCATATTTTTTAAGTAAATTTAATAAACTCTTAGCACTATTTTCTGAGTAAACATAAATTATATCAGGAATTGACTTTTTTAATTCTGCTCTGAATTCCTCTTTTATTTCTAGAGTTGAAGAAACTGTATAGTTTATCAATCTTTTTAAAGAATAACCCTCTGCAATAAGATCTTTATCTAACCTACTGGAAACTACTTCTCCACTTACGTAAAGAAGTGATCCATTTTTTGGATCAAAGTTTTGTAATATTAGTTCTTTCAAATTATTTACGTTTCCTTCTGCAGAGATAATATTTTGAAAACCATTTAACTTTGCAACTTTTTCTGTTGCAGAACCAACACAATAACATTCAATTTTTTTATCAACTTTAGTTAAATCTAAATTCTTTATTGCATTGGAACTGGTAAATATTACTCCCTTAAATTGGCTATAATCAGGTTCATCGTATTTAATTGGTTCAATTTTTATTACAGGTAAATGAGAAACATTATGCCCCAGAGAACTAAATCTTAATATTAATTCTTTACTATCTTCTAGTGGTCTTGTTAATAAAATATGCATTCTACCTTTTGTATGATCCTTTTGAATCTGATTTTAATTTTTCTCCAATCTTAATACTTAAATCATTAATCATTTTTTCATTTTCACTTTCATCAACATAAAATCTCTGTTTGCCATCAACTGAAAAAAGTTCTGCCTTAATATTTACAATATCTTTGATAATTTTTGCATAGACACCAACTGCTGTATCACAATCGCCCTCAAGAATTTTCAAAACATTCCTTTCTGCATTAGCAATTATTCTCGACTGATTATCGTTAATTTTTTCCAAAATATTTATTATTTCTTGATCATTTTCTCTACATTGTATTGCGATAATTCCTTGCCCGGCACATGGTATAAGTTCCTCTGTATTAAATTCCTGAGTAATCTTATTATCTAGTCCCAAAGCCTCAATACCAGCTTTAGAGAGTAAAATTGCATCGTAATCTCCATTCTCTAACTTTTTGATCCTAGTATCCACGTTACCTCTTATTAATTTATAATTAAGATCTGATCTAATACTTTGGAGTTGATATTCTCTTCTATATGAAGAAGTCCCAATAATTGAATTTGGTTTGAGATCCTGGAACTTGATATTATTATTGCTAATAAATATTTCATTAGGTGAATTTCTTTTTAAATAAAAATTTGTTATCAAACCCTCTGTTTCAATTGTTGGCATATCTTTTAAAGCATGAACTGCTATATCTATTTTATGATTAATTAGCTCTTTTTCAATTTTTTTTGAAAATAAACCTTTCCCCCCAATATTTGACAACCTATCATTTTGATTTTCATCTCCACTTGTTAGTATTTGTTTTATTTCAATGTGAGTTGATGAAACTTTTTTAAGAAACTTAGTCACTTTTTCAGTATAAATTAGAGCTAACTTACTTCCGCGAGTTCCAATAATAAATTTATCTCTTTTCATAATTCTTATTTTTATTACATTCTTATAGATTAATTGTATTAATTATAAATATTTATGAATGAAAAAAAAATAATCCTAGGAATTGAGACAAGTTGCGATGAAACCGCTGTGTCAATCATAGAAGAAGATAAAAATGGTAAGATAAAAATATTATCTAACGTGGTTTCAAGTCAATTTGATATTCATAAAGAATTCGGAGGTGTAGTTCCTGAGCTTGCAGCACGGTCTCATGTTGAAAAAATCGATTTAATTGCAAAAAAGGCAATTACTGAAAGTGGTGTAAATTTAAAAGATGTTTCTGCAATTGCTGCAACATTTGGCCCAGGTTTAATTGTTTGTCTAACTATTGGTTTAAATTTTGGTAAAGCTTTATCTGCAAGCTTAAATATACCTTTTATTGGTGTAAACCATCTTGAAGGACATGCTTTAAGTCCAAGACTTAACACAAAGTTAGATTTTCCATATTTATTATTATTAATTTCGGGTGGGCATACTCAATATCTTAGTGTGAATGGGCTTGGAAAATACAAAAGATTAGGAACAACAATTGATGACGCATTAGGAGAAGCATTCGACAAAGCCGCAAAACTTTTAGGAATTGATTTTCCAGGAGGACCAAAGTTAGAAGGTTTTGCTAAGCAGGGAGATGCAAATAAATTTAAACTTCCAAAACCAATTATTAATAAAGGAGGATGCAACCTATCTTTTGCAGGTCTTAAAACAGCAATTTTAAGGATATCAAGCTCTATAAGATCAAAGCAAGAGAAATATGATCTTGCAGCATCTTTTCAAAAAACAATTGAAGAAATTTTAGAAGTTAAAACACAAGTAGCATTTGATGAGTTCAAAAAAAACAGCAGAAAGAAAGATAGAGCTTTTATAATCGCAGGAGGTGTTGCAGCTAATATAGGAATAAGAAAAAAATTGATAAAATTATGTAAGAATAATAATTTTAGACCAATTTTCCCTGAACCAGAATTATGTGGTGATAATGCAGCTATGATTGCACTTGTTGGTCTTGAAAAATATAAAGTAAAAAAATTTGATAATTTAAATTTAGCAGCAAGTCCAAGACTACCGCTTGATGAAAAAGCAAAATTTTTAAAAGGAGCAGGAGTTAGATTATAAATGTCAAAAAGATATAGTGGTAAATCGTTTAAGGATGCAAGTGTAATGAAAAAAGCTAAGTTATCTTTGAAAGAAAAAAGGAAACTTAAAAAAGAAAAAAAGAATAAAAAAAATTAGATGCAATATTGGTTAATGAAATCTGAACCAGATGTTTGGTCGATAGACCAACAAATTAAAGCTGGAGAAAAAGGTGCTGATTGGGATGGTGTTAGAAATTATCAAGCAGCAAATAATTTAAAAAAAATGCAAAAGGGAGATCTTTGTTTTTTTTATCATTCTAATATAGGAAAAGAGATCGTTGGAATTGTTGAAGTTATAAAAACTGCTTTCATCGATCCAACAGATAAAAAAAGAAGGTTTGTTGCAGTTAAGGTTAAATTTAAAAAAAAACTTAAAAATCCTATAACACTTGAAAATATCAAAAAAATAAAGGCTTTAGAGAACTTATCACTTATTAAACAAAGTAGACTCTCAGTTATGCCAATTGATACTAAAAGCTGGAAAATAATTTTGAACATGGGTAGAATTAAATAATAAAAATTTCATGCCTAAGAAAAAAAAAACAAAAAAAAAAGTTAAAAAAAAGATAGCTTCCAAAAAAGCTAAAGAGACTATTTATAAAACGCAAAAAGATTGGATAAGCAAAGCAATTGTTAATAAATCTCAATATTTAAAGAAATATAATGATTCAATAAAAGATAATGATGGCTTTTGGAAAAAAGAAGGAAAAAGAATAAATTGGATTAAACCTTATAAAAAAATTAAAGATGTAAAGTACAGTAAAGATGATGTTCATATTAAATGGTTTTATGATGGTACATTAAACGCATCAGCAAATTGTATAGATAGACATTTAAAAAAGAATGCTGATAAAACTGCAATTATCTGGGTTGGTGATGATCCAAAAGTTCAGAAAAAAATTAGCTACAAGGAATTACATAAAGAAGTTTCCAAAGCTGCAAATGGATTAAAAAATTTAGGAGTTCAAAAAGGAGACAGAGTTACAATTTATCTGACTATGATACCCGAGCTTGCATATACAATGCTAGCATGTGCAAGAATAGGTGCAGTTCACTCAATAATATTTGGTGGTTTTTCTCCAGATAGTATTTCAGGCAGAATAAATGATTGTGAGTCAGATTATGTAATTACTGCAGACGAGGGTGTAAGAGGTGGCAAAACAATTCCATTAAAATCAATTACAGATGAAGCCCTGCAGAGTTGTCCAAATGTTAAAAAATGTATCGTGGTAAAAAGAACTGGAACTAAAAAAATTGATTGGTTCAGTGATAGAGATGTCTGGTATCATCATATGACCAAGAAAGTCTCTACAAAATGTGAACCTGAGGAAATGAGTGCTGAAGATCCTCTATTTATTCTTTACACATCTGGTTCGACTGGAAAACCAAAGGGAGTTCTTCATACAACTGGTGGATATATGGTTTATGCGTCAATGACACATCAATATATTTTTAACTACAAACCAAAAGATATTTATTGGTGTACTGCTGATATTGGATGGGTTACAGGACACAGTTATATTATTTATGGTCCACTTGCTAATGGTGCAACAACAATTATGTTTGAAGGAATACCAACTTATCCTGATACATCTAGATGGTGGCAAATAGTTGATAAATACAAAGTTAATATTTTCTATACTGCACCGACTGCAATCAGAGCTTTAATGAGAGAAGGTGACAAACCTGTCAAGAAAACCTCAAGAAAAACTTTGAAACTCTTAGGTACCGTTGGTGAACCAATAAATCCTGAAGCATGGGAATGGTATTTTAAAACAGTTGGAGATAGTAAATGTCCAATTGTAGATACATGGTGGCAAACTGAGACAGGTGGAATATTAATTAGCCCTCAGACTGGTGCGATAGATTTAAAACCAGGCTCTGCGACAAAACCATTTTATGGAATTAAGCCAGAAATACTTGATAAGGATGGTAAGGTTTTAAAAGGAGAAGCTCAAGGAAGATTATGTATAGCACAATCTTGGCCTGGACAAATGAGAACTGTATATGGAGACCACCAAAGATTCATTGATACATACTTTTCACAATTTGATGGAAAATATTTTACAGGAGATGGATGTAGAAGAGATAAAGATGGATATTATTGGATTACTGGACGAGTTGATGATGTTATAATTGTTTCAGGACATAATTTAGGAACTGCTGAAATTGAGAGTGCATTTGTAGCTCATCCTAAAGTTGCAGAGGCAGCAGTAGTTGGATATCCACATGATATAAAGGGTAATGGTCTTTATTGTTATGTTACCTTAAATGCTGGAGAAAAAAGTACTCTTGATTTAGAGAGAGATTTAAAGTTATGGGTAAGAAAACAAATTGGTCCAATAGCAACACCTGATTTAATTCAATTTGCTCCTGGACTTCCAAAAACAAGATCTGGTAAAATCATGAGAAGAATTTTAAGGAAAATAGCTGCTAATGAACATGGTCAACTGGGAGATACAACGACCTTGGCAGATCCTTCTGTAGTCGATAGCTTAGTAGACAATAGAAAAAATATTTAAAAATCTAAAATACTTTCAAACTCTTTTTTTATATTTTCCCATTTTAAAATCATGGAATTAAGAACAATTTTTCTATCTAGTATTTTTAATTCTTCTGCAATTGGTGACCACTCATATAATGCTAAAGCGCTAAGATTAAATGGAAGTGATTTATAATATTTATCCCAATTAATTTTTTGGTACCTTTCCTCAAAATCATTATTTGCCTTTTCGTATATATCTTTTGGAATTTGATTATTTAATTCATCTGTTAAAATCTTATTAAAAATTTCTTTTGCTTTTTCGGTATCGTGAAGGTTTCTTTCAATTTTAAGATATGAAATTGTGTAAAAAGTTAAATCTTGCAATGCCACCATATAAATATTCCATTTTGCTTTATTAATCGAACTTAAAAATACTTCATCATCAAACATCAAGACATATTTGGCTCCCATTCTTGTTTTTAAATAACCATAAAGAGTTACTTGGGATACCCATGCAGATTTTTTTTGAATGAACTCTCTTAAGTCTAGATAATTATTTATTTTTTTTTTTCCTTTGAAATATTTTAAAATTGGACTGAAATACTCTTTAAAATATTGCAGTTTCAAATCTCTCAACTTCAGTTTGTATTTTATGCCCATATTCGTTTATTTTGTTTTTTGGGGCCTAAAATGAGCAAATATGACTCATAAATATACATTTTTTTACCCTTTCATTATTTGATCAAATGAGTATGGTTTTATTTTTAACCTATAGGGAGGGAAAAAAATGTCAAACAAAGAAAAGCACTGGGATAAAACCAGAGGGCTAATGATGATCACATTGGCTATTTGGTTTATCTTTGGTTATGTGGTCTTCATGTTTGGTACTAGTTTAAACGAAGGAAGCTTTCTAGGATATCCTCTTGCATATTATATGTGTGCTCAAGGGTCAATTATTGCTTTCGTTGTGTTAATTTTTTGGTTTGCTAATAGGCAAGAAAAGATTGATGCTGAGTTTGGCTTTACTGAAAAGGAGGGCGATTAATGTTTAAAGGAAACTTTATACAAAATTTACCTAAAATCTACGGAACATACACTGGTGGTTTTTTAGCATTCATCATTTTGATGGCTATTGCAGAAAATGCAGGTGTATCAAAGGAGACTATTGGTATTTTATTTGTAGCTTTTACAGTATGTATTTATGCAATAATTGGATATTTATCTAGAACTGTTCAAGTAGATGCATATTATGTAGCTGGAAGACAAGTTCCAACTGTATTTAATGGAATGGCGACTGCTGCTGACTGGATGTCCGGAGCATCATTTGTTGCTATGGCAGGAGGTATTTATTTTGGTGGATACACCTACATGGCATTCTTGATTGGATGGACTGGTGGTTATGTATTAGTATCATCTTTATTAGCACCTTACTTAAGAAAGTTCGGATGCTATACTGTTCCTGATTTTATTGGAACAAGGTATGGAGGAAACCTAGCAAGATTTTGTGCGGTTGTGGTATTAGCTTTAGCTTCATTCACATATGTGACTGCTCAAATTAATGCAACGGGAACTATTGCATCCAGAGCGCTTCAAATACCTTTTGAATTAGGAGTTTGGGTTGGGTTAGTAAGTATTTTACTATGTTCTATGCTAGGTGGTATGAGGGCTGTAACTTGGACTCAAGTTGCTCAATATATTGTACTAATAATAGCATACTTAATTCCAGTATTTTGGATTAGTAGCAGTGGTAACTATGGAATATTCCCACATTTAATGTTAGGTGATGAAGTTGCTAAGTTAGGAGAACTTGAAGCAACATTTGGTTTAAAAGAAAACAGCAAAGAAGCAATGGCAGCAATGACATTTGCGGACGGTTCACCTGTTAAAGGTTTAAAATACATAGTCAATTCACATGCTGGAGTTCCTGATGGTGCAATGGCAGCTTGGAAATTTATTTCATTAGTAATATGTATGATGGTAGGTACTGCATCTTTACCTCATATTTTAATGAGATACTTTACGACTCCAAGTGTAAAAGCTGCAAGAAAATCTGTTGCTTGGTCATTATTTTTTATTGCACTTTTATATACTTCTGCACCTATGTTAGCTACAGTGTCTAAATTGTCATTAATGGACCCAAGTTTAGCAACGGGAATCATTGGAAAATCAATAGCCGAGGTTCAAAGCATAGATTGGTATCAAGCTTGGAATGCCCAGAAATGGATGCACATCCAAGATTTTGATAATGATGGTAAATTAGCATTAAATGAGTTTTTCATGAGAGGAGATATTGTTGTGCTAGCGACTCCTGAAATTGCTGGATTACCTTATGTAATTTCTGGATTAGTTGCGGCTGGTGGTATGGCTGCAGCAATGTCAACTGCTGATGGTTTAATTCTTGCAATAGCTAATGCTTTGTCTCATGATATATATTTCAAAATCATAGATCCTAAAGCAGATGTAAGAAAAAGACTACTAGTAGCCAGAGCATTATTGGTGGTTATTGGTGCAGCTGGTGCATTTGTTGCATCAATGAAACTTACTTCTATCCTTGGTGCTGTCGCATGGGCATTTGACTTTGCAATGTCTGGGCTATTCTTCCCATTAGTACTTGGGGTATGGTGGAAAAGAGCGACAAGACAGGGTGCTATAGCTGGAATGATTGCTGGTCTAGGATCAGGAACAATATACTTATATATGGTAAAATTTGCAGAGAACGCAAATGAAAACATTATATTGGGTATTGATCATCTTAGATTTGGAATCATAGGAGCTAGTGTCTGTTTTGTGGTAATGGTAGTTGTCAGTTTAATGACACCTGAACCAGATAAAGCTACTCAAGACATGATTGACGAAGTCAGAGTACCGAGCGGCAAAACTGTTCTGGGTAAACAACACTAATAAATAAAAATATTGGGGGCTTTTTAAGCCCCCAATATTTTGCTAGTTCAATTATATGCCAATTTACATTTTAGTAATTGATTATGTCTTAGGAATAGTTATGTGGACTTTAATTGGAAGGTCTGCAATGAATATTTTTCAAAGAGAAGACTCACAGTTTTTTTTCATGAAAGTATTTGTAAAATATACAAATCCTATTATTAAAATTTTCAGATTTATAACACCAAGTTTTATTGTTGCACCGATCGTTCCTTTGTATGTAGCCTGGTTCTTTTATATGATTAGATTCTATTTAATGCCATATTTAATGGGATATTCTGTTATGGGTATGCTCTCATTTCCTCTTGAAAGTGAAATTGCAGGAGAAATTTATAGACTTTTTGGTAAAAATTAATTCAAATTAAAAAAAAAATTGATACTAATATTTCTAGTATCAAATGAAAAAAATTCAAATTTCTCCATCTATATTGTCTGCAGATTTTAGTCAGCTTGGTAGTGAGATAAAAAAACTTGAGGAGGGTGGTGCTGATTTAATTCATGTTGACGTAATGGATGGCCACTTTGTTCCAAATCTAACAATAGGACCTCCTGTGATAAAAAATTTAAGAAAATATACTAAACTTCCGTTTGATGTTCATCTAATGATTTCTCCTGTACACAAATATATTGAAAATTATGCAGAAGCCGGAGCAGACATAATCACTATCCACCCTGAAGCTACTGAGAATTTAAAAGAATCAATAAACTTAATTAAACAATTTGGCAAAAAAGTCGGCGTTTCTTTAAATCCTAAAACTGAAATAAAAACAATAATTGATGAAATTAAAAATATTGATTTAGTACTAGTTATGAGTGTTAACCCAGGTTTTGGTGGTCAAAAATTTATGCCTGAAGTATTAGATAAAATAAAAGAGTTAAAAAATATTAAAGATAAAAACCAATATCATTTCAACATTGAAGTTGATGGAGGAATTAATTTTAGTAATGCAAAAATGGTTTTAGAAGCAGGAGCAGATATTTTAGTGTCAGGAACTACAATCTTTAAAGAAAATAATGGTAATATTAAAAATAATATTGAAAAACTAAAATCAATGTAAAATGTTTTTAAAAAGTTCTTTTAATTTTATCAACGAATTTTATTTTATTTTTAAAAACCAAATAAGGAAAATCTATTTAAGTTCATCCTTATATGATAAAAAAATCTCAAAGGTTAGTGAAAATGTTTTAGTTTATCAACCAAGTTTAAATATTCTCAGCTCATTAATAAAATATGAAAAACAGAAAAAAAAAATTGAGGATTTTAATGTTCAATCAATATGGGAAAATAATAATTTAAATTATAAAGATTTTAAAAAACTTCATAGTTTTTATTGGTTATTTTCAATTGATCTTAAATCTTCTAACAAAATTACACAATCAATCATAGAAAACTGGATTAAAAAAAATCAACACTATGAAAAAAGAAGTTGGGAAATAGATATCCTTTCAAAAAGAGTAATTGCTTGGATTTCAAATTCTAAAATAACTTATAATGAGTCACATAATAGTTATAAAAATAAATTTAACGAAATAATTAGTAAGCAAGTAAATCACCTAGTAAATGAAATTGACAGATCTCCAAACTTAAATGATAAAATGATCGGATGCACAGCTATTGTTATGTCTGGAATATCCTATAAAAATATAAGATATTTAGATTATGGGTTAGATCTACTTAAAAAAATTATTAATTCTTCTTTCGATATTAATTACTTTCCAAAATCAAGAAATATAAGACAAATGGTTTTTTACTTGAAATATTTTATATTAATTAGAGAACTTCTTAAAGACTCATTAAATGATATTCCAGAATATTTAGATGAAATAATTTTTTATCTTGGAAAATCGTATGTTTTCTTTTGGGGATCACTAAAACAAAGCTTATTATTTAATGGTAACAACAATTCTGACAATAGTGATTTTGACAAATATTTAAGTCTTTTTAGATATAATTTTAAAAATGACAATTTTGAAACATCTGGTTACACGATTTTAAAAAATAAAAATGCTATACTTGCTATGGATACGGGTAGTAACCCAGGAAAAAATTACTCTGAAAATTATCAAAGCGGACCTTTATCATTTGAATTTTATTTTAAAAATGAAAAATTAATAACTAATTCTGGTTATTTTCAAGACCACAATCATCAACTAAATAGAATTTCAAGATCTACTGCTACTCACTCAACATTAATTTTAGATAATTCATCTGTTTGTAGTTTTAAAAAACAAGGTAAAGGACCATTTGTTGTTAGTAGAGGATTTAAAACATTCGATAATCAAGTTACTTATGATAATAATTATTGGAATATAAAGTGCTCTCATGATGGATATTTATCAAGATATGGTGTGATACATCAGCGAAGTTTAGAATTTTATTCTGATAAAAATATTATTTTTGGCAAAGAAAAACTAATTAAAAAAAAAAATTTTAAAGTCACAAATTTTGAAATTAGATTTCATCTTCTTCCAAATATAAAGGTAACCAAATTACAAGATAATAAATCTATTTTAATAGAATTAGAAAATTCAGGTTGGCGTTTTTTTTCAAATGATGGAATGATAGGAGTTGAAACCGGTCTATATTTCGGTAGTAAAAACAAGTATATTGAAAATCAAAATATTGTTATTTCAGGTATAACTCAAAAAGATGAACAATTAATTGAATGGAAAATAAGTAAGATATGAATAAAAAAATTAAAAATGCAATTATATCTTTATCGGATAAATCCGAAATTAAATTAATTTTACAAATACTCAAAAAATATAATATAAATATCATTAGTTCAGGTGGAACATCAAAAGAGATCAAAAAGTTAGGTTACAAGTGCAGAGAAGTATCAGAATATACAAAATCTGATGAAATTTTAGATGGCAGAGTCAAAACGCTCCATCCAAAGTTATATGCCGGAATTCTTAGCAAAAGAGAAAATCAAAAACATAAAAATGAGCTTAATAAAAACAATTATGAAGAAATTGACTTAGTAATAGTTAATTTTTATCCATTTGAAGAAACATTAAACGTTACAAAAAATCATGGTGAAATTATCGAAAACATAGACATTGGAGGTCCAGCTCTTGTGAGAGCATCAGCTAAAAATTACAATGATATAACTGTTTTAACATCTCCAAATCATTACAAAGAGTTTGTAATAGATTTAGAAAAAAATAAAGGTAGTACTAGTTTAGAATTTAGAAAAAAGCTATCTCAAGAAGCTTTTAACTTAACTGCTTATTATGACTCTGTTATTTCAGAATATTTAAGTGTTCAAAATAAAAATTATTTTACTCAGAAAAAGACTATATATGGAAACTTGATTGAAATATTACGTTATGGAGAAAATCCTCATCAAAAATCAGCAATTTATAGTAGAAGTAATAGTTTAGGTATATTTCAATTGAGTGGTAAAAAATTAAGTTATAATAATTATAATGATATTTACGCAGCTCTAAATATTTCACAAACTCTTCCAAAAAATACTGGAACTGTAATTGTTAAACATGCTAACCCATGCGGAGTCTCAGTCAATAAAAGCAATATTGAAAGCTATAAGGAAGCCCTAGGATGCGATCCTGTAAGTGCATTTGGAGGAATTGTTTCATGTAATTTTAGAGTAACTAAAAAAATTGCACAAGAATTAAATAAATTATTTTTGGAAGTAATAATTGGAAATGGATTTGATACAAATTCTTTAAAAATTCTTAAAAAGAAAAAGAATTTAAGATTAATCGATGCTTCTAAGCTAAAACAACAAAGCTTTAACAATATTAAAAGTAACTTGGACTCTATGTTATTCCAAAGCATCGATAACAAAATTTTTGATAGTAAAAATTTTAAAGTTGTATCTAAGGTAAAACCAACAAAGAAAGTTTTTAATGATTTATTATTTGCTTTTAATGTTTGTAGAAATGTACAGTCTAATGCAATTGTATTAACAAAAAATAGTACAACTGTCGGAATTGGATCGGGTCAACCAAGTAGATTAGATAGTTGCAAAATAGCAGTTGATAAAATGAAAAAATTTCAAAAAATTAATCAAAATGATATGATTTTAGGAGCATCAGATGCTTTTTTTCCATTTGTTGATGGAATTGAAACTTTAGTTCAAAATGGAGTGAGCGCAATTATTCAACCTTCAGGTTCTATGCGTGATAAGGAAATTATAAAATTTGCAGATAAGTTAGGTATTATTCTTGTTTTTTCAAAGACAAGACATTTTAAACATTAAAATTTTAAATTCTATCAATTTTTGCAGCAAGCACAAAATCGCTTTCATGTAATCCATTAATGGCATGCGTCTGTATTTTAATTTTTGCATATCCCCAGCCAAACCATATGTCTGGATGATGACCTTCTTGCTCTGCAATTTCTCCGACTTTATTAATAAATGATTGACTTTCTAAAAAATTATTAAATTTGAAATTTTTAACAATGTAGTAATCTTTTTGGTCCTCAGATTTAACATCCCACCCATCAACTTTTTTTAAATATTTATGGATTTCATCAAGATCAAAACTTGGAATGCCACCTTCACATGGTATGCATTTTTTATCAGCTAAATCATTCATTATAATATTATTATAAATATTGAATTTTAAAAAAGCAAGCTGTAGTTAGAAAGTTTATTTTACAATGGTAGCTTTTGATCATTAAACCAATTATTTATGATCAGAAAGTTGTGTAGAGAATTTCCTTTTATTGTATCGTGCACTGATATTTTTTTTTCAAAGCCATCTTTTGTATTTTCTAAATCATATTCTTTTTCATTATCTGTCCATTTTTCAGGAAAACTCATCAATTTAGAATGATTTTTGTTAATTTTTTTATACTCAGGAAATTTTAGTTCATATTCATAACAACCTCTTTTACTTGTTATAAATAAATTATTATCAAAATATCTATTAAGAATTTCTTTTGTTTTTTTTTCTGTTTCAAAAACTTGTTCTAAGTTTGAACAATATATAATACTTTTAAATACATCTTTTTTTGACTTTTTATCAATCATATTTTTTCTATTAAAATTAGAAAAAAAAGTTACATGATCAAAAAGAAGAGAAACTTTTAATAAATCATAAAAGCTTTTAGACTCAATAACTACTTTAAAACAATTAAAACAATAATTAGGAATAGTATTGTATTTTTTAAAAATGGATTTGTGTCTTTCACAGTTGAGAAAAATAGTTTTTTTTCGAAATATTTGAAGTTTGTTATATGATAAATCCTCTAAATTTTCTAAAACAATTTTTTTGCATCTACTAAAATAATCAATTATTTTTTGATCTGATATTTTATTAGATAAATCTATATTAAATTTAACTTTTTTTATTTTTTTGTTTAAATCATAAATTAAGTTTGCTGAACTTTTAACTGGTTCATAAAATGATAAAAGTTCGATTAATTTATCTGTGGCCAATTTATAATCTTTTTTAAGATTAATTGCTTTGATTAAAGAGCTATAAGATAAATCTAAATTGTTACTATTAAAATATGCTAAACCTAAATTATAGTAGGCTGGATGAAATTTTGGATTTATCTTAATTGCAGTCTCAAAATCTAAAATGGATTGTTTAACGTCATTAAGCCTTAAGTTTATTAATCCAAGAATATTATGATATTGGGGGATATTATTTAAATTTGGCAATTTAGATTTACTATAATTTGCTAATAGTAAAGTTTTTTTTAACGAATTGTCATTATAACTTTTTACGATTTTATTTATTTCAGTTAATTCATTTTTATAAAGTGAAAGATCCATAATAAATAACTGATTTTATATTCATAACCAATATATGGAGCGGGCAATGGGACTCGAACCCACGACCTTCTCGTTGGCAACGAGACGCTCTACCACTGAGCTATGCCCGCCTGTTCTATAATTATTGAAATTAGTTGCTTTTTTATAATTAAGCAATAGGCAAAAACTACTTAATTTGAATTAAAATAATGTTTTTAGCAGTTAAAATTAAAATTATTTTAAAATTTAATTTTATTTTTTTCTAAAACTTTTTGCATAACATTTAAATACTCAGCGTATTTTTTCCATTCTAATGATGTATCTTTTCTAATTTTACCTCTTACTTGCTGATAGGATGCTGTAATTACAACCCTATTAGTTTTTTCATAATTTTTTAAATTATCTTCCCATTCTAAATTTAAATAAGAGAGAATTTTTTTGGTATGAAACTCAAAATTTTGAACAAAGTCATCATAATTTATATTGAAAAATTTTTTATCAAATTTATCTTTCCAAAATTTCATTAAATCATAATATAAGGAATAATAATCAGCTGTATCTTCTTGAGTTAAAGTATAATCCATACCACTATAAACAAAATTTGTTTTATAATTTGACCAACAAACTGCCATTGGGTTTCTATAAATATGAATAATTTTAGCTTCAGGAAAGGAATTCAAAATTAACCCTAACCACCTGAAATTTGATGGTAATTTATCAATAATATAGTGTTTTTCTGAAATTTTAGATAAGTTATTATAATAATATGACCTTATCTCAGTAAAATATTCTTTAGCATCTTTTGGAGTATTAAGACCAACCTTATCAATTATTTTTGGTAAATATCTAAGTTCTCCTGCACCATGAATTTGAGAATGAGTTGATAGAATTTGTTCTAATAGAGTGGTACCAGATCTAGGCATTCCAATTATAAAAATTGGTTTACTTTTTGTATTAATTTCAAAATTTATATTAAAATAATCATTATTATTAAATAAACTTTTTATATTTTTAAATTTCTCTTTTTCAGTTGTTAATGAATAATTTGAATTTTCCTTTTTTAAAATGTTTAATTTTGTAAGATATTCGAAACCAAGCTTAGAATCGCCCTGATCGAAATAACATTTACTTAAAGCATCGAATGCAAAAACTTTATTTTCATAGTCAAGGTTTTCAAAATTAATTTTACTTAAATATTGGAAAATTTTGTTATTTTTATCTATTTTAGTTATATTTATATAGTTTCTTAAACTTGCTATATGAGATTTATCAATTTCAAAAACTCTCTCAAAATAATGTTTAGCTTTTGAATTATCACCTAAAAATACATATGCTGTACCGAGATTATAAAGAGTTTTGATATTTTTAGTATCCAGTTCTAATATTTGATTATAAATATTTATTAAATCTTCATAGTTATTATTTTCTCTAAATATAGTTGCTAAATTTATTAAGGCTTCAATATTATTTTTTTTTAAACTTATTGATTTTTTAAAACATATTATTGCCTCCTCTCTCTCATTTATTAATTTTTTTGTAGTTCCTAAATTATTATATGCTTCTGAAAAATTAGGATTTAATTCAATAGCTTTATTAAATGAAAAAATTGCATTTTGATATTTCTTTAACTTTTTTTGGACATTTCCATATGTATAATAAAGTTCTGGTGTTTTTTTAAAAGATATTAAGTTTTTTAAGTGTTTTTCAGCATCCTCAAATTTTTGAAGATTAATTAAAGATAACACTAATAAGAATATTAATTGAGCATCATTATTTTTTTTTTTAAGTAATTTTTCACCATTTTTAATTACATCATCATATTTTTTTTCTTTAAACGAACTAAGAAGCTTTGCTTTTTTTTTCTCGAAATAATTTGAATTCATAACTTTAATGTTATATTTTAATTGTAATGAAAAAAGAAGATCTTCCTGACATAATACCAGTTTTTCCCTTATCTAATTTTATTATATTTCCGCGAACAACTGTTCCATTAAATATATTTGAGCCAAGATACATAAAAATGATAGATGAAAGTATGAAAAGTAATAGAATTATTGGAATGATACAGCCAAAAAAAACTGGAGAATTAAAAAAACCAGATCTATATGATGTAGGCTGCGCAGGAAAGATAACAAGTTTTAATGAAACAGATGATGGTAGATATTTAATAATTTTAAATGGGATATGTAGATTCAAAATTAAAGACGAAGTTAACAATGATAATTTATATAGAGAATGTGAGGTAAAATATGAGGATTTTACTGGTGATTTAGTTGAAAAATCTGATCAAATAAAATTTTCAGACTTAAAATTAATATTTCATAATTTAAAAAGCCTTTTTAAAAAGCAAGGTTATGAAATAAATTGGAAAGAAATTGAAAAACAAAGTTTGGACCAAACTATAAATACTCTGTCCATGGCATCACCTTTTTCATTAGAAGAAAAACAAGTTTTACTTGAAAGCAAAGATTTAAATATGAGAAAAGAAAAGTTAGAAGAAATTTTAAATACTTATATCGTTGATAATTTTAACAATAAGACGTTACAATAATCAATTAAAGAATAATTTAATTAGACAAGAAAGTCGCGTAATTATTCAAAAATTTATTACCTTTTAAAATTTTAAATATAGGATCAGATAAATTATTTTTTAATTTACTATCTATTTTAAAAAAAGAATTAATAGAGTCAATTGCTACCCCATAAATAAAATTTAAATGTTTATTATTTTCCTGAAAACTTTCAGCAATAATTTCTCCATCATCAATACCAAGTTTAATGTTTCTGTCGATAATTTGTGACAATGATTTTATATCTCTAATAGTCATGTTGAAGCCTTGCCCAGCTAGTGGATGAACTTTGTGTATCAAATCTCCAAATGACAAAATATTTTTATAAGTATAGTTTCTTAAATATGAGAATTTTATATTAAAAGACTCAACCTCACTAATATTATTTATTTTATATTTGAAATTATATTTTTTAATAATTTGCAAAAAATTGTTTTTTTCAATCAATTTTGACGAATTATTTGAGAAGACAATTGATGTTTGATTCTTAGATAAAGGAAGAAATGCCAAAGGTCCATTATTTGTAAAAACTTGTATGGCTACTTTATTTTCTATTTTTGTATGACTTATTATGGCGGTATGAGCTAGAGATTTATAATTTTTTTCTATTTTTTTTTGAAAATATTTTTTAGTAATTGGATTATTGTAATCTGAATTTACAACTAAATTATAATTTTTTCTTTTAATTATATCAAAATTATAGTTTTTTAATCTAATAAATTTTATAAGTTTATTTTTTTTTAATAGATTATAAATTTGTATATATTTTAATAAGTAAAAATTATTTTGATTTCTATTTTTAAACTCAAATAACTCTGTGGATTTATTTTTCTCAGAGAAAATTTTAATCTTTTCGGTTGGCCATCCAAAATTTTTAAATCCTTTTAAATTTTCTCTTAAAAAACTGTAATTTTTATTTGAAATTGCAATTGTTCTAATAGTGTTTTTTAATTCAAATTTTGTAGGTTGATAAATAATATCAACATTAATCTTTTTCTTAGTTAAGATACTTCCGAGTAGAAGATTAGTTAAATTGTTTCCTAAAAGGCAAATATTCATAATATTATTTAATTTTATCAACAAAAATTAAATGATACAAAGTGACAAATCATTAATAACAAAATGAATATTAAAAATTTCATAGATAATACAACTAAATTTGTGCTTAAAAGACTATCTGAATTAGTTGGTTTAATTTTACTAGGTTTATCAATATTGCTTTTGATATCTTTAATTAGCTACTCCCCAGAAGATCCAAACTTTATTTTTCCTGAGAATGCTGAAATAAAAAATTTATTAGGCACTAAAGGCAGCTTTACTGCTGATATATTGTATCAATCAATTGGATTAATTTCAATATTAATACCAATCTCGTTTTTTTTTATATCATTATCAGTAATTATAGATAAAAAAATTTTACATATCATTGAAAGTTTATTTTTTATAATTTTATATTCAATTACAGGAACATTGTTCTTTACAACATTTCACACAGAAACATATTGGTTAACAGTCAACGGAAATAATGGATTCATTGGAAATTTATTTGAAGATACTTTTTTTATTAATGTAATATTACTTAATCATCAAATAAGTTATGTAATTTTAATTGTTTTAATTTCAATTTTTTTTCTTTTTAGTATCAATTTTAAATTTAAATTTATTAGCTCTTTTTTTAAATTTTTTACTAAATCAAAAAAAAAATCTTCTGGAAGTGTAATTGAAAATTATGATGAGAATGTCATTAGTGAAATAAACGACACTAATAATGAAACAAGAGTTCAAGAAAACTTCGCATTTGAAAATAATATTTCAACATCTGGAAAACGAACGTTAAAATACAAATTTCCTTCTATAGATTTTTTAAAAACTCCTTCAAAAAAAAATAATAATGTCTCTGAAAACAAAATTGATGAAAAAAATTTAGAAAAAATTTTACTTGATTTCGGAGTGGAGGGAGAAGTTAAAAAAGTGAGTCAAGGTCCTGTAGTTACTTTATATGAGTTTGAACCAGCGCCTGGAGTAAAAGTTTCTAAAATAATTAATCTTTCAGAAGATATAGCTAGAAATACTAGTTCAGAGTCCGCTAGAATTGCAACTATTCCTGGAAGCAATACAATAGGAATTGAATTACCCAAACCACAAAGAGAGAATGTTTTCTTAAGTGAAATAATTTCAGAATCGAATTTTAAAAAGAAAGATATAAAACTTCCAATAGCACTTGGAAAAAGTATTTCAGGTTTACCAGTAACTGGTGATTTGAGTACAATGCCTCATTTGCTTATTGCTGGTACTACAGGTTCTGGAAAATCTGTTTGTATAAATACTATTATTTTATCCTTGTTATACAAACACTCTCCAGAAAAATGTAAATTTATATTAATTGATCCAAAGATGTTAGAACTATCAACTTATGAAGGAATTCCACATTTGTTATGTCCCGTGATTACTGAAGCGAAAAAAGCTGCCTCAGTTTTAGGTTGGGTAGTAAAAGAAATGGAAAATCGTTACAAACTTATGACTAAAGTAGGAGTAAGAAATATAGACGGATACAATGAAAAACATAAGATTTCTATGCCATATATTGTTGTAATCGTTGATGAAATGTCTGATTTAATGCTTGTTGCTGGAAAAGATATAGAAAATTATATCCAAAAACTATCGCAAATGGCTAGAGCAGCAGGAATACATATTATAATGGCAACTCAAAGGCCGAGTGTCGATGTGATAACAGGAACAATAAAAGCAAATTTTCCTACAAGAATTTCTTTCCAAGTTACCTCGAAGATAGATAGTAGAACTATTCTTGGTGAACAAGGTGCTGAACAGCTACTTGGAAAAGGAGATATGCTTTATATGACTTCAGCAAATAGAATGACAAGAATTCATGCTCCATTTGTATCAGAAGGAGAAATTGAAAAAATAAATAATTTTTTAAGAAATCAAGCTGAGCCTGATTATGTAGATGAAATTCTGAATTTTGCAGATGAAAAAGAAAATCCAAATGACTCCAAGGATAACGAAAATCTTGACGAATTGTATAATACTGCATTAGAAATTGTTAAATCTGAAAGAAAAGCATCTACTTCATTTTTACAAAGAAAATTACAAATAGGTTATAATAGAGCTGCTAGAATTATTGACCAGATGGAAGCAAATGGAGAAGTAAGCCAAGCTAACCATGTTGGAAAAAGAGAAGTTCTTAAATGAAAAAATGTTTAATTTTTTTTGTTCTATTTGTTAATTTAAATGCACATAGTTCTCCAAGCGAGGAAATTATAAATCATTTTAAAGACATAAATTCATTGGAATTTAAGTTTAGTCAAAAAATTGATAACAATAACATTGAAAAGGGTGAGTGTATAATTTCATATCCAAAAAAGATTTTTTGTAAATATTATGATATTTATAATAAAATACTTGTTTCAAACGGTAAGTCACTTATTATCAATTCAGATAAAATACCTAATTATTACAGATATCCACTAGATAAAACTCCTTTGAATTTTATTCTCGATAAAGAATTCTTAATTTCAAAAATGAGTAAATTAAAAGAAGATCAAAATTATCCTTTTTATTACGCATTTAATTTTGAGCATGAAAATAATTTTATAAAAGTTTTTTTTGATAAAGAAAACTTAAATTTAATTGGTTGGGAAACAAAAGATATTTATCAAAATATAGTTCAAACTTTTATAAGCGATGTTAAAATTAATATTATTTTAGAAGAGAATATTTTTTCAATACAAAATTATCTCAATTAATCTCAAGATTAATTTTCTCAGATTTAAATATTTTCATACCTCTGGCTAAATAGTTTTTAATTGCATTTTTGTGATCCAAAGAACAAGTGTGTAGCCAAACTCTTGACATTCCTTCCTGAAATAATTGATTAATAGCTTCAGAAAGCAGATAACCTCCACATTTTTTTCCAAAATATTCCTCTAAAATACCAAAATATGCTATTTCAGATTGATCTTTGTCCACGTCACGAATAGTTTCGTAATATCCAGCTAAATTGTTATTATCCTTTAAAATAAAGGTTTTTACTCTTGGGTTTTCAACAAATTCAATCCATTTCTTATCTTCCCAGACCAATCTGTCTACCCATCTATGTTTTTTTCCGATTTGTTTATAAAAAAACTTATTTAATTGAAAATCAGGTGGGTTTACCTCGCTTATTTTAAAATTTGGACCCGGATTATTTGATCGCTTTAGATTTTTTATTGAATTTATTTCCAAGAAACTTCTGTCTACGTCTATAATCACGAGACCATTTTACCAACTTTCTCACCACCAAACAAATGGAAATGTAAGTGAGGAACTTCTTGTCCTCCGTCCTCACTAATATTTGCTAATGCTCTATATCCATTTCCAGTATCAACAGATATATTTAATATTTTTGCAACAGTGTTGATACCTTTAAGGAGTCCAGCCATTTCATCTTTTGACGCATTTTGACTAAAATCATCAAGGTCAACATATTTGCCTTTTGGAATTACCAAAGCATGAATTTTTTTTTGTGGGTTTATATCATGGAAAGATAAAACAAATTCATCCTCATAAATTTTATTACAAGGTATTTCATTTCTTAGTATTTTGGCAAATATATTATTATCGTCGTAACCCATAACTACATTTTTTCTAAAACTGATTTTACTGTATCTCCCATAACAGATGGATTTTTAGAAATTGTAATTCCACACTCTTTTAAAATTTCAACTTTTTCAATTGCACTTTCTCCATATGCTGAAACTATTGCTCCCGCATGACCCATTACCCTACCTTTTGGTGCAGTTAATCCAGCTATGTATGCTATAACTGGTTTCTTCATATTTTCTTTTGCAAATTCTCCTGCAGCTACTTCCTGGGGACCGCCAATTTCACCAATCATTAATATTGCATCTGTCTCATCGTCAGTCTCAAACTTTTCGATTATATCTCTAAATGAACTTCCATTTATTGGATCACCTCCAATACCCACACTTGTTGAAACTCCAATGTTTAAATTTTTAAGTTGTTGAGCCGCTTCATATCCTAATGTTCCTGATCTACTTATGATTCCAATTCTTCCTTCTTTGTAGATATGTCCAGGCATTATACCTAACATTGACTTACCTGGACTAATAATTCCTGCACAATTAGGTCCTACCAAAGTCATTTTAGAACTTTTGGTATATCTTCTCATATATCTTTTTATTCTAATCATATCGTGTGAAGGTATACCATCTACAATTGCTACACATGTCTTGATTCCAGCATCAGCTGCTTCCATCGCTGAATCTGCTGCAAAAGCTGGTGGTACAAATAAAATTGATGCGTCTGCTCCTGTTTCACTTACTGCATCTTTAACTGTATTAAACACTGGCAAATTTAGGTGCATAGAGCCACCCTTTCCTGGAGTAACTCCACCAACGACATTAGAACCATACTTAATCATCTCGTCTGCATGAAAAGAGCCCATTTTTCCTGTAAAACCTTGGATAATAATCTTACTGTTTTTGTCAATTAATACTGTCATTATCTATTTTTTCAGCGCTGCAACCGCTTTATTAGCTGCATCCTCTAAAGTGTTTGCCTCAATATAATTTATTTTACTCTCTTTTAATATTTGATTTCCTTTTTCAACATTTGTACCTGCTAATCTGATAACCAATGGAACATTAACTTCAATTTTTTTTAGTGCCTCTACTATTCCTTCTGCTACCCAATCACATCTGTTTATACCAGCAAAAATATTTACTAAAATTACTTTTACTTTTTCATCCATTGTAACTAGCTTAAACGCTTTAACTATTTTTTCTGGAGTAGCTCCACCACCCACATCCAAAAAATTAGCAGGACTTCCACCAGCTAGTTTTATCATGTCCATTGACGCCATTGCTAAGCCAGCACCATTTATAATATTACCAATGTTTCCATCTAAACTTACATAATTCAATCCTCTATCAGATGCAAAAACTTCTTTTGAGTCCTCTTGTGTTTTGTCTCTTAGTTCAGAAACTTGATTTCTTCTGAACATTGCATTGTTGTCAAAACTCATTTTACAATCCAAAGCTAAAATTTGTTTTTGTTTTGAAATAACTAATGGATTTACTTCAACCATCGTGGCATCTAATTCACTAAATGCCTTGTAACATCCAATAATTGTTTCAGATGCTCTTCTTATTAAATCAGATTCAATTCCCAAACCAAAGGCTAATTCTCTAGCTTGGAAACTTTGCATTCCAACAGCGACTTCTATTTTTGATCTAATTATACTCTCTGGTTTTTCTTTTGAAATTTCTTCAACACTCATACCACCTTCTGTCGATGCAACAACCATAATGCTTTCTGAACTTCTATCAAAAACCAAACCAAGGTATAGCTCCCGCTCTATATCTGTTGCTTCTTCAATATAAATTCTATTTACTATTTTACCTTCGGGACCTGTTTGATTTGTAACTAATTTTTTTCCTAATAATTTGTCTGTCGCTTGAGCAACTTCTAATGGACTATCACATACTATTATTCCACCAGCTTTTCCTCTAGCACCTGAGTGAATTTGAGCTTTAACTACCCATCTGGATCCGCCTATCTCTCTTGCTTTATTCTCAGCATTCTCAGGGCTATATACAATTCCACCTCTTGGAATTGTTACTCCAAAATCTGAAAGTATTTTTTTCGCTTGGTATTCGTGGATATCCATAATTTTATTTATTTATTATGGATTAACTTGTCGATGTTTACAATATTTTCAGCCATTCTAGCTGATGCAGCATCAATCATCCTACCATCAAGCTGAGCAGCCCCTTTTCCTTCTTTTGCAGCCTTTTCTAACTCTTCTAGAATCCTTTTAGCCTTTGTTACCTCTGCTTCAGGCGGTGAGAATACTTTATTTGCAAGCTCAATTTGAGAAGGATGAATGGCCCATTTGCCTTCAATACCAATTGCAGCACCCCTTTTTGCCGCTGCTGTATAGGCATCAGGATCATTAAAATCTCCAAATGGCCCATCAATTGCTCTTAAGCCATAAGCTCTACAAGTCATTACTAATTCTGATAATCCATGGTGCCATTGATCTCCAGGGTAGTTTTCATTAAGTCCACCTATAACAGTTGTTCTTGCCCTTAAACTTGCTGCATAATCTGCAACACCAAAGTGTAATGCCTCTAATCTTTCACTTGAGGTTGCAATTTCTTTAATATTCGACATTCCTAAAGCTGTCTCGATTAAACATTCAATTCCAATTTTATTTTTCAATTTTTTGTTTGTTTCAATTTGAGTTAACAAACAATCGACCATATAAACATCACTTGCAGTTCCTGCCTTCGGAACTAAAATTGTATCTACATTTTCTCCAGCTTGTTCAACTATTTCAATTAAATCAGAGTACATATAATGTGTATCTAAACTATTTATTCTCACAGAAATAGTTTTGCCACTACCTCTCCAATTCATTTCATTTAACGCTTTAATAACATTTGCTCTCGCAGTAATTTTATCATTTGGAGAAACAGCATCCTCTAAATCTAAAAAAACGTAATCAGCTGGTGAACTTAAAGCTTTCTCAAACATTTTTGGTGAGGAGCCTGGAACAGCTAATTCACTTCTTTGTAATCTTGATCTAGCAGGTTTATAAAATTTATGACTCATTTTTTTCTTTTATCTAATTCGCTCATTACATCTTCAATTTTTATATTATTTGCCTCAAGGTACATTATTAAATGATAAAATACATCAGCTGCTTCATGTATTTTATTAGAATCTTCTTCAACTGCCTCAATAAGTTCATTTATCTCTTCAAGCACTTTTGCTTTGCTCAAAGATTTATCACTCAAAAGTTTATTGGTATAAGAACCGTCAACTGGAGAAGATTTTCTTTCTCTTGCAAGTTTAAATAGACTTTCTAGGGTATTTAGCATCTCAAATCCTAACAGGTATACCTTTTGAGTCCAGATATTCTTTAGCTTCTTTCACAGAATATTTACCATAGTGAAATATGGATGCTGCTAAAACCGCGCTAGCATTGCCTAATTTGATGCCATCGACTAAATGATCAAGATCCCCAACCCCGCCTGATGCTATTGTAGGTATATTTACCATAGATGATATTTTTGACATCAGATCAATGTCATAGCCAACCTGAGTTCCATCTCTATCCATTGAAGTAACCAATAACTCACCTGCTCCACTATCTTCCATCTTTTTTGCAAATTCTAATGCATCAATTCCAGTATTGTTTCGACCCCCATGAGTAAAAACTTCCCATTTTTCTCCTTTTTTCTTAGCATCAATCGCAACAACAATACATTGAGAACCAAATTTTTTTGAGCTTTGAACTACTACATCTGCGTTTTGAACAGCAGCGGTATTAATTGAAACTTTGTCAGCTCCGCAGTTTAAAAGTTTACTAATATCTTCTACACTTCTTACTCCACCTCCAACTGTTAAAGGTACAAAACATTTTTTCGAAGTATCTTTAACTACTTCGTAAATAGTATTTCTATTTTCATTTGAAGCAGTTATGTCTAAAAAACAAATTTCATCAGCTCCACCATCACTATAAATTTTTGCTTGCTCCACTGGGTCACCTGCGTCTTGTAAATCTACAAAATTTATTCCTTTTACGACTCTTCCATTTTTAACATCTAAGCAGGGTATAATTCTATTCTTAAGCATCTATCTCTTTTGCAAGTTCATCCAGTTTAATATCACCGTCGTATATAGCTTTACCAACTATAATGCCTTCAATATTTTTATTTCCTAATTCTTTTGCCTTTTTAATATCATCTATTGATGACACACCTCCAGAAATAATCACTGGACAGTTTGAATTATTAGCTACATTTTCTGTTTCGTTAAAATTTGGAGTTTGCTTCATACCATCTCTATTAATATCAGTATAAATTAATCTGCTAGCACCATAATCATTTACATCATTTAAAAAATCTAAAGTTTTTAAATTAGAATTTTCTTTCCATCCAGATACGGATAAATAACCATCTTTAGCATCCATCCCCAATGCAATTTTATCAGGAAATTTTTGACAAGCTTCTTTTAAAAAATTTTTATCTTTTATTGCAGCACTTCCTAAAATTACTTTCTCAACTCCGGCATCTATATATTTTTGAATGCTTTCAAAATTTCTAATACCGCCACCTATTTCAATTTTAAGATCAAATTTACTAACAATTTCCTCAATAATATCAATGTTTACAGTCTCTCCCGTTAGTGCTCCATCTAAATCAACAATGTGCAAGTTTTTAAAACCATGGTCTTTATATTTACCAGCTTGTTCAACTGGGTACATGTCGTATTCGGTTTTATTATCAAAGTCTCCTTTGACTAACCTCACGCATTTTCTGTCCTTAATGTCTATTGCTGGAAATATTTTCATTTATTTTTTCTTTTAATTATTTTTATAAAAAAGAAAAATCCAGGAAATCCAGCTATAAAAATCACAATACATCTTTGTAAAGTATTTATTTCCCTCATATAATAATCGACAGAATATCCCAATATGTAAGCTACAAGAAGTAGAATACCAACCGTAACTAATCCAGAAAAAAATATTAATAAAAAAAATGTAAAATATTCTGTTTTCATTTTTTATAAATTTATAAAATTATCAATTATTTTAAGTCCAATTTTATCACTCTTTTCAGGGTGAAATTGGGTTCCGAATATGTTTTGTTTTTCTGCAGCACAAACAATATTTGATGAGTAATTAGTTGTTGCTGAAATAACAGATTTATCCTCAGGTACAAACTCATAACTATGAACAAAATACATGTGAGAGTTATTTTCTATTCCTTTAAAAATCTTACTTTCTTTCATTATATTAATTTCATTCCAACCGATGTGTGGAAGCTTAAATTTATCGCCTTGGTTATCAATTTTAGAAACTTTACCAGAAATCCAACCTAATCCTTTAGTCTCAACTTCTTCATATCCAATATCTGCAAACATTTGCAGACCAACACAAATTCCAAGAAGTGGTTTTTTACTTTCTAATGCAAATTCATTAAGAGTATCTATCAAGCCGTTAATACTATTGAGACCATCAATACAGCTTTTAAAGGATCCTTGTCCGGGTAATACAACTTTGTCGCTAGTTTTTATAGTTGCAAGATCTGCTGTTACTTCAATGTTTACTTTGTCTTTTGCAACTTCCTTAAACGAATTAATTACAGAACTTATGTTCCCTGAATTGTAGTCAACAATTGTGACATTCATTAAATTTATAAAGAACCTTTTGTAGAAGGTATTGTAGTTTTGTTTCTTGGATCCATTTCTAAAGCAGCTCGTAATGATCTTGCTAATCCTTTAAAGCAAGATTCGATTATGTGGTGACTGTTATCACCATAGATATTTTCAATGTGCAAAGTAATTCCTGCAGCTTGTGAAAAAGCTTGGAACCATTCTTTAAATAGTTCCGTGTCCATCTCACCTAATTTTTCTACTTTCAATTTTACTTTCCAAATTAAATAAGGTCTATTTGAAACATCGATTGCAACTCTAGTTAATGTTTCATCCATCGGTATCATCGCATGTGCATATCTCTTAATGCCAACAAATTTTTTAGATGCTTTTTTCAAACATTCTCCAATTGCAATTCCTGTATCTTCAGTTGTGTGGTGAAGATCAATGTGCGTATCACCTTTAGCTTTAATATTCATATCCATCGAAGAGTGTTTTGATAATTGCTCAAGCATGTGATCTAAAAATCCTATACCTGTGTCAACTTTGTACTTACCCTTACCATCAATATTTAAATCAACACTGATATTGGTCTCTTTTGTTTTTCTACTTATTTTGGCTTTACGTTTCATAATCTGAAAAAGGTATATATCTATTATTCAATTATGGCAATAATTCTAGCCTTGGTCTTGAACTATTAGATTTAGTATCCATTTATATCTCATGACAACAATAGTATTAGTAAGAAAAAACAATGAGGTAGTAGTTGCTGGTGATGGCCAAGTTAGTATGGGAAATACAGTTATTAAGAAAACTGCTAACAAAGTTCGTAAGATTGAGAAAAGAAATGTGATCGCTGGATTTGCTGGATCTACAGCAGATGCATTAACATTATTTGAGAGATTAGAGTCCAAGCTAGAAAAACATGCTGGAAATTTAGCAAGAGCAGCTGTTGAATTGGCTAAAGATTGGCGTACCGATAAATATTTAAGAAGATTAGAAGCCTTAATGGCTGTTGGTGATAAAGAAAATAGTTTTATTATTTCTGGAACTGGGGATGTTTTAGAGCCGGAAGGTGATGTTATTGGAATAGGATCAGGTGGAAATTATGCATTAGCATCAGCTAAAGTACTGATGGATACAGATTTATCAGCTGAGGAAGTTGCAAAAAAAGCAATTAAAGTTGCATCTGAAATATGTGTTTTTACAAATGATAATTTAAATATAGAGAAAATTTAAATGGAAAAATCAAACGTTACAACCTTACCAAACACTAAAGTAAAAAAAGAAACTAGTAACATTCAAAATTCACTTTCTCCAAGAGAAATTGTTTCAGAATTGGATAGATTTGTTGTTGGTCAAAACAATGCAAAAAGAGCTGTCGCGATTGCTTTGAGAAATAGATGGAGAAGACAAGCTTTAGAAGGTGACATGAAAGATGAAGTTCTTCCAAAAAATATTTTAATGATGGGACCAACAGGTGTTGGTAAAACAGAAATATCTAGAAGATTATCAAAATTAGCTGAAGCACCCTTTGTAAAAGTTGAAGCTACAAGATTTACTGAAGTAGGTTACGTTGGAAGAGATGTTGAACAGATAATAAGAGATCTTTTAGAGATTGCTATTGCAATGGAAAAAGTAAAAAAAAGAAAAGAAGTTCATGCTAAAGCACAAAAATTAGCAGAAGATAGAGTTCTTGATGCAATTGTGGGTAATAAAGCAAGTGTTGCAACACGAGAAAGTTTTAGGAAAAGATTAAGAAATGGTGATTTAGATGATAATGAAATTGAAATAGCTGTAACTGAAAGTGGTAGTGGAATGCCTTCATTCGAAATTCCTGGGATGCCTGGTGCAAATGTTGGTATGATAAATATCTCAGATATGCTTGGTAAATCTATGGGCCAAAAAGCTAAGAAGAAGAAAATGTCAGTTAAAGAGTCTCATGAAATTTTACTTAATGAAGAAGCTGATAAGCTAATCGAACAAGACAAAATTATTAAATCTGCAAAAAATACAACCGAGAATAATGGTATCGTATTTTTAGATGAAATAGATAAAATTTCAGCAAGAACTGATAGGGTTGGTGGAGATGTTTCAAGAGAAGGTGTCCAAAGAGACTTACTTCCATTAATAGAAGGAACAACTGTAAGTACTAAATACGGTCCAATTAAAACAGATCACATATTATTCATAGCATCAGGAGCTTTTCAACTAGCTAAGCCATCAGATCTTTTACCTGAGCTTCAAGGAAGACTGCCAATTAGAGTCGAGCTAGATGCATTGAATAGTGAGGATTTTAAGCGAATTTTAAAAGAGCCAGACAATAGTTTGATTAAACAGTACAAAGCTCTATTAAAAACAGAAAATGTTGATTTAGAATTTACTGAAGATGGAATTGATACCATCGCGACAATTGCAAGTGAAGTAAATACAACTGTTGAAAATATAGGTGCTAGAAGACTTCATACAATTATCGAAAGAGTTTTAGATGAAATTAGTTTTACAGCAACAGATAGAGCTGGTGAAAAAATCAGTATAGACTCAAATTACATTAAGAAAAATATAGGAGAACTCGTTAAAGACGCAGATCTTTCAAAATTTATTTTATAACTCTTACTTGTTTTTTCTTAAAAAAATATCAAAATTTCCAGCAGATGGATTTTCAACAGCTTCAAAATCAATACTAATTATTTTACTCATTAATTTATTATTATTTTTAATAAAATTTGGCACTGAATATTTTAGAATGCTTAGATTATTAGATTGATATGGGTCATTTAAGTTTTTTGATCTTAATCCCTTGCCAGTAATAACATTAATTTTTTTTACACCCTTAGCAAAACAATATTCGATGTAAGTGCTCATTTTTTGGTTTGCCTCCTCTAAGGTATAGCCATGCAAATCAATCGATTTTTCAATATATCTTTTTTGCGTTGGTGAAATTTTTTGATCTTTATTTTCTAATTTATCAGTACTATTTAAAAACTCTTGCCAGTCTTGTTTATCTTTATCTGATATTTTTTTATTCAACTAAGCCTGTGTGTCTACTATTAGCCAGTTAGGATTTTTTGAATTACTATCTTTTGTAAATTTCCAAGTATCTAACACTTTCTTAACTTTTTGAGCATCACCTGATACAACATTATTATCTTTATCTTTAATGCAAGATATTATTTCACTTACAAATTCAACGCTCACTTCAAGCATATTTTTATTTTGATTATGTTCTTTAATTTCGGCAGAGTTAATACCTATAAAAGTGGTTTCAGATGTTACATTTCTTGCTTTTTTATCTTTGATTGCTTCGTCAAATTGATCGTATACATCTTTAGCTAAAAGATTTTTTATTGATTTAAGATCTCCTTTAGAGAAACTGGTAATAATGCTTTCATAAGCTATTTTTGCGCCATTTAAAAAATCTTTCTTTGCTGCATCATCAAAAGTATCAGCATTTAAAATAGGAGAACTTTTTGTTTCTGTAATCTCTTCGTGAGGAAAGCTTGAATTAATATTTTCTTCAAAACCCGTTTTTTTTCCCAAAATACCTCTCAATCTAAGGAAAATAAAACCCGCTATCATTGCTAATAGTATTATATCGATGTACTCGAAGCTGTAACTCATATACTAATAATATTTACTATATTGATTAATTTCAACCTGCAATTTACATTATAGACAAATGAACACAGCTATATTTCTAATTTTAGGTATTCCTCTTATTGAAATCTACTTATTCATAAAAGTTGGGTCACAAATAGGAGCTTTAAACACCATATTATTAATACTAGTAACTGCAGTTGCTGGTGTTTGGTATGCAAGATATGAAGGTTTTAACACATTGCGTTCTGGAATGTCTCAATTAATTAAAAATGAATTACCTCTTTACGAGATTGTTTCTGGAGCAGCAATTGCTTTCGCTGCAATACTTTTAATATTGCCTGGTTTTGCAACAGATGTGTTAGGAATTATGTTAGTTTTTCCATTCACTCGAAAAATTATTCTAAGTAAATACTCAAAAAAATATTCAACTAAAAATAAAAGTGACCCTGAAAAGAAAAATTATATCGAAGGCGAATATGAAGATATAGAAGATAAAGATGGAAAATAAATATAAAATAATTGTAAGTTATATACAAGATCTATCAATAGAGATACCTAGCCCTGAAAGTCTACTAACAATTAGAAATACAATACCAGATTTTCAAATGAAAGTAGATATAAACTCAAAGCCTTTAAAAAAAAAAATGATAGAGGTGGCCACTACCTTAAGTTATGAAAATCCAAATAAAAAAAAAGTAACAGGATTTTTTCAAATTAAATACGCTACTGTAATTGATATATTAGATCTAAAAATTAAAAAAGATGAATTAGAAAAAATAGTATTGTGCGATTTACAAACAAAGATTTATCCAGAATTAGAGCAGAAGTTCTTAACAATTCTTAAAAATTCAGGTCTGCCAGATTTGAAATTTGGAAAAAGAATTAATTTTGAGGAATTATATAAAAATAGACTTAATTAAAATAGTTTTTTTTTAAATTAATTTTTAGAAATTCATTATGATTGGATAGTTCCTCTTCTGATGGGTGAATAATTTTTTTATAATAATCTATCTTGCTTTGATTAGAAGAAAATTTAGTTTCAATATTTTCAACCAAATTCAATGTAGGTTCTTTTTGGTCAATTAAATTAATGTAAACTTTTGAAAGTAACTCACAATCTATTAAGGCAGTATGCTTTTCCCTTTTAGAATTATCGATTCTAAATCTTTTACATAGCGCATCTAAACTTATGCCAGATCCTGGAAATTTATTCCTAGCTAACTCTAATGTATCGATTACGTTTGAGTTGTTAATTTTATTCTTACCAATTAAAGATAATTCATTATTTAAATGTCCAATATCAAACTCTGCGTTATGAATAATAATTTTTTTATCCTTAATAAAAGATAGAAAATCTTCGGCAATTTCTATAAATTTTTTCTTATTTGATAAAAATTCATCGGTATATCCATGAACTTCCAAAGCTTTCTCCGATACCTTTCTCTCAGGATTTAAATAAACATGAAATATATTTTTTGTTGGGACTAAATTATCTAACTCTATACATCCAATTTCAACAATTCGGTGCCCATCTCTTACAGATAACCCTGTAGTTTCAGTATCAAGAACTATTTCTTTCATCTAAAATTTTTCTTTTAATCATTTTAATATTTTTTTTTAAGCTTAGAAGTTTAAAATTGTTTTTAATAACAAAATTGGATATTTTCTTTTTATAACCCAAAGATCTTTGGGATTTTCTTAGACTAGTAATAATACTTTTATTATAAAAAGGCCTTTTTTTAAGTCTTTTATTAATCTCATTTCTCTTTGATTGTACAAAAATTAAGTAAAAGTTTTTATCATATAATTTATTTTCAACTAATAATGGTATGTCTAAAACAACCATTTTTTTTCTTTTATTTTTTTTAAAGAACAAATGCATTCTATTTCTAACGATGGGATGCACTATGTCTGATATTTTTTTTAGATTTTGTTTATTTTCTTTAATTATATTTCCAAGCTCATTTTTTTTTAAAATTTTTGACTTTATAAATTTTGGAAATTTTTTTTTAATTTTTTTGTAACAAGATTTATCGTTTTTGTAGATATCACTTACTTCTTTATCTGCGTTAAAGACTGGATAACCAAATTGTTTTGCAACAAAGCTTTTTCCTGAACCTATGTCACCTAAAATACCAACTTTAATCAATTTAAAAGCTCCATAACTTTATTATCTACTTTTGGTTCTAGATTATTCCAAATTTTAAAAGATGCTTGGGCCTGATAAATAAACATTCTTTTTCCATTTTCTATTTTATTTCCATTTTTTTTTGCAGATCTTAAGAAATTAGTTTCAGAGGGATTGTATATAACATCATAAAAAAATTTTTCGGAACCAATTTTTGAATAATCCAAATCAATATTTTCGTCTTCTTTTAAACCTAAACTAGTTGCATTAACAATCATGTCAAAATCTGTAAATGTTCCCCACTTAATAATTTCAATTTCATTAAATATTTTTTTTAAATTTTCAGCTTTGCTATGTGTTCTGTTGCTTATTAATATTTTTTTTACATTCAGATTGTTTAAAGCCAAAATTATTGATGGAGAAACTCCTCCCGCGCCCAATATTAGTACATTTTTGCCAACGATATCGTAATTTGTATGTCTAATGGCCAGCTCAAATCCCTCTATATCTGTATTGTGACCTATTACTATTCCATCCTTAAAGTATATAGTATTTACTGATTGTGTTTTTTGAGCCTCATTGGATAGTTTATCTAAAAAAGGAATTACAGAATTTTTAAAAGGAACTGTAACGTTAATTCCATCAATTTTTTTTTCTTTAACTTCTTTAATTAAATTTTCTAATTCTGATATATCTAATTTTTTTTTATCGTAAACTGCTTTTAAATTATTAGATTTAATCCAATAATTATGCAACTTTGGAGATAAAGAATGTTCAATTGGGTTTCCTATAACAAGAAATTTTTTCATTTTTTTAATTTAATTCCAGTCTTTTTAATTTTCTTTTTAACTTATGTATTTTTCTAGAAATTTCTGGATCATTATTTTCTTTAATCTTTATTTTAAGTATTGCTAATTCCTCTTGTAACAATTCTTTTTCACTTTTTTTATACTCTAATTCAATAGGATAGTTTAATTTGCCTAAAACACTTTCCATTGTTTCTCCTGTATTAATGTTATCATAGTAAACAACTGTGATACCACCGTCTCTACCCATGCTCCACAGTCTATTTACAGCATTTCTATATATTCCAATCTTTAAATAGGCATTATTTTTATTTTCATAAACAGTTGGTCCTTTTACATCATAAATAAATTTTCCATTTGCCCAAACTCTATAAAATCCATCTTCTTTATCTGACCAATTTACATTAATAAGTATGTCAGTCCATTTACCAACCGGATCAATGCTTCTGCTCTTACATTCAGATCCACACACCACATTGTTGAATGTATACTTTCCATCATTATGCTCAAAGTGAGCTTGTTGAATATATTTCTTATGCAATTTTGAGTGAAACTGTCCCATTTTTAAACTCGCGGGTCTAAATTTTTCTTGACCTTCTGGTACATAGATTGACCACGAATACCATTTTTCACCTAATTTAAAATACTTGGAATATAATTCTGCTCTTTCCGACTTATGATCTCTTTCACAATCATTGCTAGGTTGGGATCCACCTTCGCCTTTTACTTTAGATCCATCAAAAGTTCCTCCACACTCACCGGGCCTAACCTCAAATCTTATACTTTGTTTTCCATCCCTAACAGGGTGACCATCTTTTTTTGAAACTATTTGAATTTGATGTTTATTTCCTATAGTTCTGTGACCAACTTTCCAAACACATCCAAATCCATTTGATATATCTTTTGGTAGACAAAATCTCTCTTCTTTTTTATGCGATATAGATTTTGCATACGAAAAACTTACGGATAAAAATCCTAAGACTAAAATCAGTAGAATTTTTTTCATTTTTGAAGTTCTAGATATTCCTTAATTTTTTTAATAGGTAAGCCCATTATAGTGTCTTCATCGCCATCAATTTTTGAAAACAGAGTTCTTCCTTCTCCCTCAATTTGATAAACATTATAAGCATACAAAGCTTCATCACTTATCTTATTTAGATAAGTGATTAATTCATTTTCAGAAAAATCCTTCATGGTCAAGTATGCTTTATCAGTATAGTTCCAAACCATGGATCCATTTTTAGATATACATACCGAACTAATCAAAGAGTGTTTTTTTCCATTAAGTTTTTTTAAAATGTTTAAAGCCTCTTCCCTGCTTTCTGGTTTTGATATTAATTCCCCAGTCAGATCGATTACGCTATCTGCTCCTAAAACTAGAGTATTATTAATTTTTTGACTAATCTTATTTGCTTTTAATTCTGCAAGATTTTTAGAAATAATTTCAGGCGAAGCTCCCTCTTTTAATAGACTTTTTTTTATTGGATCCTCGTCAACATTTGATACTTCAACATTACAATTGATGTTGTGATTGTCTAATATTTCTTTTCTTACCTTGCTTTTTGAGGCTAAAATAATGTTAGGCATTTTTTTTATTTTTAATTTCATAAATTTTAATTACAGATGCTGCTGTTTCTTCAACTGATTTTCTAGTTACATCTATTGTAGGCCAATTATTTTCTTTAAATATTTTTTTAGAACTATTTAATTCATCCCTAATTTTATCTATATTTACGTACTCACTATTTTGATCTTCTTTAAGAGAGTTTAATCTATTTTTTCTTAAATCATATAATCTCTCAGCTTCAGTCACTAAACCGACAACACAGGGAGAAAAATTTTTTTCTGTAACCTTTGACGGAATTGAATTTTTATTTACTAATGGGATATTTGAAGTTTTAAAACCTCTATTAGCTAAATAAATGGCTGTTGGAGTTTTACTTGTCCTGCTTACTCCTAGCAGAATGATATCGGATTTTTCTATATCATCAGTTTGATTACCATCATCATGATTCATAGTAAATTGAATAGCTTCAATTCTATCGTAGTATTCTTCATTTAAAATGTGTTGACCGCTCGGTTGATGCGAAGCTTTTTGGTTAAGAACTTTTGAAAAATTTAATATTAAATCTCCTAGAACACCAAAACATGGTATTTCTCTCTCATAAGCTTTTTCTACAAGATACTTTGCAAGCTTACTATTAACTATTGTATATAGAATTATAGAATTTTCATCTTTCTTAGCTTGTTTTAATATACTCAAAGTTTGACTTTCAGTACGAGTAAAAGAAAAGTGATTAGTTTCATACTCAAAATTAGGAAATTGAGCCTTTAACGCCAAAAAAATCCTATCCAGTGTCTCTCCAGTAGAATCAGATATTAAGTAAATTTGGTATAAGTTTCTCATGTATAAGATGTTTATAAACTATTAGTAAAATAAGAAAAATGCAGATTTATTCTTTGAACTAATAGAAGTTAGTATTTTTCATATAAAATTAACTGAATTATAAATTTAGATCATAGTTATTCAAATTGTATATAAAATATAAAGATTATTAAATTATCCCTTAATTATCTTATTTATTTAAGATAAAAATTGTTGATAATTAGTTAATTAAGTGTGGAAATTGACTAATTTACGTTATTCACAATACATAATACTAATAAAGTAAATAATATATATCTATTTATATGAGTCCCTTAACTAACTGTATTAAAAATAAAGATACTAAGTCAAATCCTATATGGTTAATGAGACAAGCAGGAAGATATCTTCCAGAATTTAGAGAAATTAGAAAAGAAAACCAAGACTTTATCAGACTTTGTCTAAATAGCGATTTGGCATCAGAAATTACTCTTCAACCTATTAAAAGATTTGGATTTGACGGAGCTGTAATATTTTCAGATATTTTAATGTTACCCTATGGTCTTGGTCAAAAAGTAGAATTTGAAAAAAATTTTGGACCCAAATTAGGAGATATAGATCTAGAAAGAATAAAAAATGTCGATGAAGTAAGTTTTACTGAAAAAATTTATAAAGTTTATAAAGCAATCGAAAAAACGTCTAAAGACCCTTTAATGAGCAATAGGGATATGATTGGATTTGTTGGAGCTCCTTGGACAATACTAGTTTACATGATTAATAAATCTTCTCCTAAAAAAGGTTTATCGGGTGAATTCTTTAAAGATGATTTTTTAATTAATAGATTACTAGGAATAATAGAGAAATTCTTAAAACTTCATATAAAAAATCAAATTGAGGCCGGAGCTCAAGTTATTCAAATTTTTGATAGTTGGGCTGGATTATTACAAGATAAAATCCCAGAATATATTTATGTACCTACCCTTAATATTGTAGATTATATAAAAAAACTGGGAGTTCCTGTTATTTGTTTTCCAAGAGGTATTAAAGATTATAAAAATTTTTGTGAAATTGTAAAACCAGACGCTGTTAACATAGATTACGATGTTGACCCAAAGAAAATAGTAAATGAAATCAAAATACCAATACAAGGCGGTCTTGATCCAAAAATATTACTAACTGATCAAAAAACCCTTAAAGTAGAAGTTGAAAAATATCTTGGTGTTTTTAAAGACCACCCATACATTTTTAATTTAGGTCACGGAATACTTCCTGAGACTAAAATTGAAATGGTTGAGGAACTAATCAAGATTGTAAGAAATTTTAAATGACACCAGACCATCCAAAAATTAATTATGGCAAAACAGGTATTTTAATTGTTAATCTTGGTACACCTGATTCAACGAGCTGGTTGGATATCAGGAAGTATTTAAAAGAATTCTTGTCAGACAGACGAGTAATTGAAGTTAATCCCTTAATTTGGCAAGTAATACTTAACTTATTTATACTTACCTTTAGACCTTCCAAAACAGCTAAAGCTTATAAAGAAATATGGATGGAAGATAAAAATATGTCTCCTTTAAGATATTTTACAGAAAGGCAAGCAGAAAAACTATCTGATAAAATTAGCAATGAAGATTTAATTGTAGATTTTGCTATGAGATATGGAAATCCAAGTATTAAAGCTAAAATTCATGGTCTTCAAAAAAAGGGTTGTGAAAATTTAATTATACTCCCACTTTATCCTCAATATGCTGCCGCAACAACAGCAACAGTTTGTGATGAAGTTTATAGAACTTTAATGAAAATGAGGTGGCAACCAAATCTTAAAATAATACCTCATTATGAGTCTGAACCATTATACATTGAGGCGATTAAAAATAGTATTTTGAAAAAGATAAGTGAAATTAATTGGAAGCCTGATTTAATAATTGCGTCTTATCATGGAATTCCAAAAAAATATTTTGATAAAGGTGATCCTTATCATTGTTATTGCCATAAAACTACCAGATTGATTTCAGAACAGTATTCAGATATTGAAATCAAGACTACTTTTCAATCTAGATTTGGTCCACAAGAGTGGTTGCAACCTTACACAGATAAAACTTTCGAGACTCTACCTAAAGAAGGTAAAAAAAATATTTTGGTTATTTGCCCAGGATTTTCATCTGATTGTGTAGAAACCTTAGAAGAAATATCGATACAAGGAAAAGAAAGTTTTATCAAATCAGGAGGTGATAATTTTGAAATGGTACCATGTTTGAATGATAGTGAGGATCATATTTTATTGTTAAAACATCTAGTTACAAAAAACTTATAACTTATGAGTGGATATCTATTATTTAAATCTCTTCACTTAATTGCGGTTATTTCTTGGATGGCTGGACTATTATATTTACCAAGAATATTTGTTTATCATGTAGAAAACTTTGAAAAAGAACAAGCTACAGAAATCTTTGAGACAATGGAAAGAAAGCTTTACAATTATATAATGAGACCAGCTATGATTTTATCATGGCTTTTTGGAATAATTTTAATTTGGATTAATGGTATCGAAAGTTTTGCTTATTTGTGGGTTCAACTTAAAATCATTTTTGTTGTAATTTTGACTATCTATCATGAATATCTTGGCAAATGCATGCGTTTACTTAAATTGAAAGAAAACAAAAAATCATCGAAATTTTATAGAATTATCAATGAGATACCTACAGTTTTGCTTATTTTTATTGTTTTCATTGTAGTTTTTAAGCCTATCTAGGGTTGAAATTTTTATATCAGTATATATATTTATCACATCTTTAATAAAAACTTCCATAAATGAACATCCAAGAACTAAAAGAAAAAAGCTCTGAAAAGTTGATCACTGAAGCTGAAAAACTTGGCATAGAAAACGCTAGCACATTAAGAAGACAAGAAATTTATTTTGCAATTTTAAAAAAGCTTGCAGAAAAAGGAGAAGAAATAACTGGTGGAGGAGTTTTACAATTACTCCAAGATGGTTTTGGTTTCCTAAGAGCAATGGAGTCAAATTATTTACCCGGAGCTGACGATATTTATGTAAGTCCGAGTCAAATTAGAAGATTTGGTCTAAGAACTGGTGATACTGTAGAAGGCCCTATTAGATCTCCAAAAGATGGCGAAAGATATTTTGCACTTCTTCAAGTAAGCAAAATAAATTTTGAAGAGCCAGATAAATTTAAACATAAAATAGCATTTGATAACCTAACTCCTCTTTATCCAAATAAACAATTAGGAATGGAAATAGAGTCAAATAAAATTGAAAAAAAAACTGACTTAACTCCAAGATTAATTGATTTAGTGAGTCCTATTGGGAAGGGTCAAAGATCTTTAATTATTTCTCCTCCAAAGGCTGGAAAAACAATGATATTACAAAGTATTGCAAACTCTATAACAGCAAATCATCCAGAATGTTATTTAATGGTTCTATTAATAGATGAAAGACCCGAGGAAGTAACAGATATGCAGCGAACGGTAAAAGGTGAAGTGATAAGCTCAACTTTTGATGAACCGGCACAACGTCATGTAGCAGTTGCTGAAATGGTAATTGAAAAAGCTAAAAGACTAACTGAGCATAAAAAAGATGTAGTAATTTTATTAGACTCTATCACGAGATTAGGAAGAGCTTACAATGCTGTTGTTCCAAGTTCTGGTAAAGTATTAACAGGAGGAGTAGATGCTAACGCTCTTCAAAGACCAAAAAGATTTTTTGGAGCAGCTAGAAATATTGAAGAAGGTGGCTCATTAACAATTATTGCAACAGCACTAATTGATACAGGAAGTAGAATGGATGAAGTAATTTTTGAAGAATTCAAAGGTACTGGAAATAGTGAAACTATCTTAGATAGAAAAATTTCAGAAAAAAGAATATTTCCTGCAATAGATATAACTAAATCAGGAACAAGGAGAGAAGAACTAATTTTTGATAAAAATGATTTACAAAAAATGAATGTATTAAGAAGAATTATTGCTCCTATGGGGTCTATGGATGCTATTGATTTTATTAATTCAAAATTAAAGACAACAAAGAATAATGCTGAATTCTTTAATTCAATGAATAAGCCCTCATAAATAACCTAATTCTTCCATTTCTGCTTTAAATTTATTTTCGATTTCCCTTGAAATATTTTTGTCTAAAATTTTTTTCCAGTTGTTCTCAGGACCTAAATGAAAAAATTTCACACTTTTATTTTGTTTATCAACTGTTTGTTCTTTAAATTTTCCATCTGTTTCTAGCTTTTGTAAGTTTCTAAAAGAACATGTTTCAATAGCTTTTTTTATTTTTTTTTCATCAAATTTAACATTTAAATGATTTTCTAAATATCTAGAAATTTTTCCAAATTCTAGATATGGATTTTCTAGTAAATTTTCATATTTTATAAGAAGATAATTTTTTGTTTTATTTTTCCAAGATAAGTAATTTGTTTTCCAAGAACTTATTAGTGTTGGTATTTTATTATCTAAAGGTTTCATTTTCTTATCTGTAATAATTCCTAGCCAATTGTGTTCTCTAAATAAAAAATCTTTTACATCATCATAATTTTCTAAAGAAAAGTGATTTTTGACTGAGCATGCAACATTTCTTGGATCTCTTACTATATAAATTACCCCTAATGAATTATTATCATCTGTAAACTCAAAATTTTCAATTTTACAATTAACATGATGAGTTTTTAAAAATTTAATTTTGTTATCAAGGTTCATATAATTTTGGACATTTGACCAATTTTGGTAAACTTTTTTAACATCCTGTAGATCATCAATATAATTATTAAATTGCGATCGGAGAGGAAATTGACATATATTTTCAAGCTTAGATAAATCAACATCACCATCCTTCGTAAATAAAATTGAGGATATAAAAGATCTAACCCATGTGTTGCCACTCTTAGGGTATGATGCTAGCCATATAATCATTTAAAGATAACCAAGCTCCTTCATTTCAATTTTAAATTCTTTTTCTATTTCATCAATAATATTTTTACTTAGAATATTCCTCCAATTATTTTCTTTACCTAAATTAAAAAATTTTAATCTTTCATTACTCCCTTTTTTAATTGGAGCTTCATTGAAGCCAATTTTGTTTTCCAATTTTTTAAGTTTTTCAAACTTACATGAATTAATACAATTCTTTATTTTTTGATCTTCAATTTTAAAATCAGAATTAGAAATTTTTTTTATGAATTTTAATGTTTTTTTAAAAGTAAAAAAAGTTTCATTCTCTAATTCTTCATACTTTATTAAAACAGTTGGGTATTTAACATTATCTACCCAAGATTTGTAGTTTAACGACCATGAAAGAATAGGTTGGAAAGCTAGAAACCTTCCACTTTTACGAGAAAATAATGCCTTTTTTTTTGTTATCATAAAATCAAGAGCTTGATCGTGTGTAAATTGGTAATGATTGCAAATCGAAGTAATTACATTACGAGGGTCTCTTACAATATAAATTACCCCAAGAGTATTTTGATTATTAGTAAATGAAGAATTATTAATTTTAAACAAAGCATTGTGAGTTTTTAAAATTTTTAATCTTTTATCTTTATTTAACTTTTCCTGAACATTTATCCAGTATTTTGCGGTATCTTCAACTTTTTCAAATTTATCTAAATAATTTTGAAAATGTTTTATATTTGGAAAAGAGTCAACTTTTTCTAAAAGATTAAAGTTAAAGTCTCCTGTGTCTGAATATAAGTATGATGTTATTAAAGCTCTTAACCATGTATTACCACTCTTAGGATAGGATGCTAACCAAATTATCATTTATAAATAACCCAACTCTTTCATTTCAAATTCATATTTTTTACAAATTTCTTCAGAGTATTTACTCTCCAGAATTTCTCTCCAATCATTTTTTGGTCCTAAGTAAAAAAACTTATTTCTTTTTCCTTCATTATTAGTTGAGCTTTCTGTAAAACCATATTTTTCTTCCATTTTTTTTAGATTACTAAATGAGCTAAGTTCTACAGCATTTTCAATTTGGTCTTTACTGAACTTTATTTTGAGGACTTTGGAAATAAAATTTGTTATTTCAGTAAATCCATCTAATGGGTTCTTTATTAAATCTTCATATTTTACAAGTAAATAATTTTTTTTCATATTTTTCCACGAGGTATAATGGGCTCTCCAGGAACCAACAATTTGAGGCAAAGGATGTTTTTCTTTATTTAAATATTTTTCTTTCTCTTTCTCTGATGGTGTAAGGATTTGATTATCGTAAAATAAAAATTTTTTTGCTGTCTCGTAATCTGGCAAACTATAATGATTTTTTAAAGAAGTTATTACGTTTCTTGGGTCTCTTACAATGTGAATTGTTGCTAGAGTATTTTTCACATCTGTGAAAGGATAATTTTTATATTTTATAAACATATTGTGAGTTTTAAAAAATTTAAAAGTTTTATCTGAGTTAATTCTATTTTGAGAAATAATCCAATTTTGAGCAATTTCATCAATATTAAGAACGTCTTTTAATAAACCTTTAAAATGTGTTTTGTCTGGATAAGAGATAATTGCTTTTAGGTGATTTAAATTTAGATCAACTTTTTTACCCATCAACAATGAAATAATGTAAAATCTTAACCAGGTGTTACCACTCTTGGGATAAGATGCTAACCAAATTATCATTTATAAATAACCTAACTCTTTCATTTCAACATTAAATTTTTTTTCTATTTCATCTTTTATTTCACTGTCCAATATTTTTTCCCATTTATTATTTGGACCTAAATTAAAAAAACTCTTTACTTCTCCAGAGCTTTTATCTTTAATTGCTTCTTTAAAACCATCTCTATTTTCTATTTTCTTTAAATTTTCAAAGGAATTTGACTCTATTGCGTGATCAATTTTATCTTCTTCGATCTTAATATGCATAACATCATTTAAATATTTAGTAATTTTACGAAATTCCTTATCTGGTTCAGAGACTAAATTTTCATATTTAATTAAAAGATAATTTTTTTTAAAATTTTTCCATGAAAGATAATGAGTTTTCCATGATGTTAATACAGTAAACATATCTTGATTTACGGATGGACTGTTTGGATCAAACTTTTTGCCTAATGCTCGAGTTTCATCTAACATGAATTCTTTAGCCTCTAAAAAACTTTTTTTAGAATAATGGTACAAAATTGAGTTAATTATATTCCTTGGATCTCTTACAATATGGATAGCACCTAAAGATGTTTCATAATTTGTAAAACTAAATTTACCAATTTTACATAAAGCATGATGTGTTTTAAAAAATTTATTTTTTTTATCAGAGTTAATTCTTTTTTGAGATATAATCCATTTTGAGGATACTTCATTAATATCATCAATGTTATCTAAAAGATTATTAAAATGAGATCTTAGAGGATACTGCGGTATATTATTTAATCCTTCTAAGTTTGTTTCATTTTTTTTATTGTATAAAAGTGAAACTAAAAATGAACGCACCCAAGTATTCCCACTCTTTGGATAAGAAGTAAGCCATATTATCATTAAGAAAATTATATAATTATGATTAATATAAAACTATAATAATTAAATGAGTATTTATGCACTTTCTTCTGGACCTGGAATTTCCGGTATTGCAGTTATTAGAGTTGCTGGCGACAATGTTAAAAAAGTAATTAAATTATTAACAGGTAGCGAACCTCCAAACCCAAGAATAGCAACACACAAAAAATTCAACAAAATCAACAATTTTGATCTAATAGATGAAGGTCTATTAATATGGTTTCCTGGTCCTAATAGCTACACTGGTGAAGATATGGCCGAATTCCATGTTCATGGTAGCATTGCTGTTGTTAGAGCAATATTAGATGAATTATCAAAAATTGAAAATTGTCGTTTAGCTGGACCTGGTGAATTCACAAAAATGGCTTTTCAAAATGGAAAAATAAATCTTCTCAAGGCTGAGAGTATTTCCGATTTAATTTCTGCTGAAACAGAAATTCAAAGACAACAAGCAATTAAAATTATGAGTGGAAAAAGTTCAGAAAAATTTAATTCTCTACGAGTAAAACTTTTAAAAATTTTGTCAAACGTAGAGGCTAAAATTGATTTTCCAGAAGAGGATCTTCCAGAGGATGTAATTAAAAATATTAAAAATGATTCTGAAAAAATAAGATTAGAAATTGAAAAAATTTTGAATGATGAAAAAGTTGGTGAAAGAATAAGAGAGGGTTTTAAAATTGCAATAATTGGGCCCGCAAATGCAGGTAAGTCTTCCTTATTAAATTATCTTTCCAATCGTGATGTTGCTATTGTTTCTGAAATTGCAGGTACAACTAGAGATGTTATTGAGGCACACTTAAATTTAGACGGCTATCCCGTTGTAATTTCTGACACAGCTGGGATAAGAGAGTCTAAAGATGAAATAGAAAAAAAAGGAATTAAACTTGCTCTAAAAAGAGCTGAAGATGCTGATTTAAATATAATTGTAATAGAACCAAAAAGTGTTGATTTTACTGGTTTTTTGAACGATTTAGTAAGTGATAAATCGATAATTGTAATCAATAAAATAGATCTGAATTATAAAAATATTAATCAACAAATACAAAAATTCAATCCAATTCTTATATCAATAAAAAACGAAACCAACTTAGAAGAATTAATTAATCGAATTAAAGATAAATTAAAAAATAAATTTGTTAGTTCAAATGAAACTTTGATTACCAGAGAAAGACATAGACATAGTTTAGAAGCTTGTGTTCAAAACTTAAAAAATTTTGAAGAAAAAAATTCTAAAGAAGATTTTGATAAAGCTGCTGAAGATTTAAGATTAGCAACTAGACATCTTGGAATGATTGTGGGTAAAGTAGATGTAGAAGAAATATTAGGGTCAATTTTTAGTGATTTTTGCATAGGCAAATAAGTGTTTAAATTACTTACTTTTTGGCTATTTTTAAGTGTTTTCTTGTAAATTTTAAGATCGATAATAAATTACCACTATGAAAAACGAGATGTCATTTGATGTAGTTGTAATTGGTGGAGGTCATGCTGGGTGTGAGGCAGCTGCTGCATCCTCTAGATTGGGAGTAAATACTGCACTATTTACTCACAAATTTGACACTATAGGTGAAATGTCATGTAACCCTGCTATAGGAGGCTTAGGAAAAGGCCATTTAGTTCGAGAGATAGACGCTCTTGATGGAGTAATGGGAGAGGTAGCTGATAAATCAGGTATACAATTTAGATTATTGAATAGAAGTAGAGGTCCAGCAGTGCGTGGACCAAGAACACAAAGTGATAGATCACTATATAAAAAATATATGCAAGAAAAACTTGCAAACTACTGTAATTTAAGCATTTTTTCAGATCCTGTAATTGAATTCATATTTGAGAAAAACAATATAATCGGTTTTATAACACAAGAAGGGAAAAAAATACTGTCTTCAAAAGTAATTTTAACTACTGGAACTTTCTTAAATGGTTTGATTCACATTGGTAAAGAAAAAACACCTGCAGGAAGATTTAATGAAAAACCTTCAACAGGATTAAGCGAACAATTAGAAAAATATAACTTTAAAATTGGAAGATTAAAAACAGGAACCCCTCCAAGGCTTGATGCTACGACAATAAATTTTGAAAAACTTGAAGAACAGCATGCAGATGCAAATCCATATTTTTTTTCTTTTCTTACAAAAAAAAATATTAATAAACAAATCTCATGCAGGATGACTTACACTAATAAAGTAGTGCATGAAATTATTTCTAAAAATATAAAAAGTAGTGCCATGTACTCAGGAAGTATCCAAGGAATTGGTCCTAGATACTGCCCCTCTATCGAGGATAAAATTGTAAAGTTTGCTGATAAACAAAAACATCAGATCTTTTTAGAGCCAGAAGGTCTTAATGATAAAACTATATACCCCAATGGAATTTCAACATCACTCCCAGCTGAAGTGCAGCAAGAAATATGTAATAATATCAATGGTTTAGAAAATGTAAAGATATTAAGGCCTGGATATGCCATTGAATACGATTTTGTAGATCCAAGAGAGCTTTATTTAACACTAGAAACAAAAAAAATTAAAAATTTTTATCTTGCAGGTCAAATTAATGGAACAACAGGTTATGAGGAAGCTGCAGCTCAAGGCTTGATAGCCGGAATTAATGCAGCTCTCTCCTTCAAAGGCAAAGAGGCATTCATCCTTGATAGGTCTGAGGCATATATAGGAGTAATGATTGATGACTTAGTTACAAAAGGAGTTGCCGAACCTTATAGAATGTTTACTTCAAGAGCAGAATATAGGTTATCCTTAAGGTCTGATAATGCTGACCTTCGACTGACCCAAAAAGGAATTGACATTGGCTTAATATTAGATGAGAGAAAAATTGTATATAAAGAAAAAGCATATGAACTTGAAAAAAGTCTCAAAAGTATGGAAAATTCCTTTATTTCTCCGTCAAAAGCATCAAAATTTGGAATAAATATCGCAAAAGATGGTGTTAAAAGGAATGCAATAGAAATACTAAGTCAAAAATCTGTAAAAATGAGTAAGATAAGGGAAATTTGGCCAAAAATTAAATATGTTTCACGTGAAATTGACGAGCAAATTGAAATAAAAGCACACTATAAAGGTTATTTGAAGAAACAAAATGCAGATATTCTTGCTTTTAAAAGAGATGAAAATCTTAAAATTCCGGAAAATATAGATTATGATCAGTTCTCTGGATTATCGAATGAAGTAAAGTCAAAATTTAAAAAAATAAAGCCAAAAACGCTTGGCCAAGCGCTGAGAATAGACGGAATTACTCCAGCTGCAGTATATATTTTGTTGTCTCATGTTAAAAGAAAGTCTATTAAGCATATAGCTTGATTGATTCGAAAATAATAAAAAAAGATAAGATCTATCTACATGATGTTTCACGTGAAACATTAAGAGAGTTACAGGACTATACACATTCAATTTTGAGCACAAATAAGAGAATAAATTTGATAAGTTCAACTACAGAAAAATCAATAAATATAAGGCATATTTACGATAGTGCACAAACCATTGATTTTATTAATAAAAATGATATTAACATATGTACTGATTTAGGCTCTGGAGCAGGACTTCCTAGTATAGTTTTGGGTATTTTGATGAAATCAAAAAAGCAAGGTTTTAAGCTGATTTTTTATGAAAAGAGTTATCACAAAAGTAATTTTGTGAAACAAATGGCAGAAAAGTTTAAATTAGATGCAAAAATTTATCAAAAAAATATTTTCCTAGAAAAAAATTTAGTAACAGATGTAATAATTTGTAGAGCATTCAAACCATTGCCTGTGATTTTTGAAATTGCAACAAAAAATTTTAAAAGTTTTAAATACATTGTCATGTATTTAGGCAAGAGTGGAAAAAAAATTCTAAAAGAAGTTTCTACAAAATGGAAATTTGATATAGAGGAAATGAAAAGTCTAACAAGCAATGATTCATCAGTGGTAAAAATTTCAAAATTGAAAAAAAAATATGAATAAAAAAATTATATCTGTAATAAATCAAAAAGGTGGAGTGGGTAAGACTACTACAGTCATTAATCTAGCAGCTGGTTTAACAATGAAAGGAAAAAAAATTCTTGTTATAGATCTTGATCCACAAGGAAATGCTACAACAGGACTTGGATTGTCCAATACACCAAGTTCAGATGAAACAATTTACAATGTATTGAATGGAAGTAAAAAAATTTCAGAGGTTATACAATCAACAAGCTTTGAAAATTTAAATTTGATATCATCTAATGTTGATTTGTCAGGACTAGAAGTGGAGACAGCTGGAGATAGCAGGAGGGCCTTTAAATTAAAAGATGAATTATCCGCTATTTTAAACAATTCTGGGCCTTCCTATGACTATATCATAATTGATTGTCCTCCTTCCTTGAGTCTGCTTACAATTATGGCTTTGGTAGCTTCAGATGCTCTTGTGGTTCCACTGCAGACAGAATTTTTTGCTTTAGAGGGTCTCACTCAGCTTATGAAAACTATAGAGAGGATTAAATCAAACCTAAATCCGTCTTTAGACATAAGAGGAATACTTCTAACCATGTATGACAAGAGAAACAAATTATCAGGTGAGGTAGAAATAGAGGCAAGAAACTATTTTAAGGATAAAGTTTATATTTCAGCGATACCTAGAAATGTCAGATTATCAGAAGCACCTTCACATGGTGTTCCCGTTCTTGTTTATGATAAGGCTTGTCCAGGAAGCAAGGCATATTTTAGTTTCACAGAAGAATTTTTAAATCAAGATAAACCAGTGGAGAGTGCAGCATGATAAATCCGTTTAAATCAAAAAAGGGGCTTGGAAGAGGATTATCGTCCTTGATAGGAGACAGTGATAAAATTGATGGTAAGAAAAATCTCCCAATAAGTTCGTTAGTTAGAAATAAATATCAGCCAAGAAAAAAATTTGATGAAGTGAGTTTAGAAGAATTAACTAACTCCATAAGAGAGAGAGGCATTATTCAACCAATTATAGTTAGAGAATCTTCTGATAAAGAAGATAAATTTGAAATAATAGCTGGCGAAAGAAGATGGCAGGCAGCTCAATATGCGGGTCTTCACCAGGTGCCAGTAATTGTAATTAATGTAGACAATCTTAAATCTTTAGAATTAGCCATAGTTGAAAATGTTCAAAGAAAAGATTTAAATCCAATAGAGGAAGCAGAAGGTTATAAAAAATTAATAGATGAATTTAGTTATGATCAAGATAAGGTTTCAAAATTTATTGGAAAAAGCAGAGCACATATATCTAATTGTTTGCGTCTTTTATCTCTTCCAAAGGAAATTATTGAATTAATAATTGAAGAAAAGTTATCCCAAGGACATGCAAAAATTTTAGTTGGGTTGGATAATGCAATCTCTCTAGCAAAGAAAATTATTTCAAAAAAATTATCAGTTAGACAAGCTGAAAATTTAGTGCGTATCTTGAAATCTAATTCTAATCATTATTCAAAGAAAAAAGATCCAAATATTGCAAGTCTTGAAAAAGAGTTAACAGATAAAATTGGAATGAGAGTTTATGTAAAAAATAAAAGGAATAACTCTGGAATAATAAGTTTAGAGTATAAGGCAGCTGATCAGCTGGATAGATTGGTTGAAATTATTAAACAAAATTACTAATAATTACTTACAAAATTTGAGACAAAAAGCATTGAATTTACTGTACTTTTTTTTACTAAGACTTCTAATTCGTTAATTTTATATATTATACCTTTTACCTCATTAGTCGACCATGATTGAATTTGTTTTTTTACAATATCTTTTTCTTTCCAAAATATAGGAGGTTTGAAATTTGAAATGACTTGATCAATGTTTGAATTATTATCAATTTCATTCCTTATTTTTAAAAGTCTTTTAGATTTATTTAATATTGTTCTTAGAATTAATATACAGTCCTCAGATGAATAATTATTTTCATTAAGAATGTTAGAAACTTTCTTTGAATTTTTAGCTAAATAATTATCAGATAATTCAAAAACACTGAAATTTTCTGCAAGATTTGTTAATTTTACTACATCACCAGTGCTCAATTTATTTTTACTGAGTGAAAGACTTTTCAATTTAGATAACTCACTTTTTAAAAATATTCTGTCTCCCTTTGATCTTTCTATAAGCAAGTTCTTTATTTCTTGAGAAAGGCTAAATTTATTTTCTCTTAAAAATTTTTGTATGATTGAATTGAGAGCCCTGTAATCATCTTCATAAACTGGAGTACAAATTAGTTGATTTCCCTTCTCAAATAAATTTCGAAGTTTAGATTTTTTTTCTAAGTTTGAACATTTAATAATTATTTTAGTATCTATTATTTCTCTATCTAAAATTTCATTTATAATATCAATTAATTTATCCGATGATCTTGAGATTATAATAATTTTACTTTCTAAAAAAAGAGATCTATTTAACAAGTTTGATATAAATTCATCTTTATTATTCAATATTTCTTGTTCATCATATTTTAAAACTTCTCCCTCAAAATTTTTAATGTAGACTTCATTTATTATCTCATTCTTTATACCTTCATTGTTTCCATACATTAAATGTAAGTTTTCCTGTGAGGATTTGATCTTTTCTAGTTCAAAGCTTTTAATTATCATCCAAAGTTACTATTGATGCCAATATTACATCACTTATATTTCTTGAAAGATTTTCTATAATAATTTTTTCATTCTGTTCTAACTTAAATTTGTCAGAATTATTGTCATAAATATGCTTTCTCTCAATATTTCTATCTAGAATTATTTCATTATTTTTTAAAACTGTATAAATAGCAGAAACGATTAATTCAAACTTTACAGGATCACCTTTTGAGTCTTTTGAAATTATCTCTCTCTCTTTCGTTGTTTTTACTGATATACTATATTTTGTTTCTTGTTTATCATTTACTTGTTGTATTAGATTAAATCTATTTTTTATTATTCTATTAATGTCTTTTTCTCCATTCTTATCAAAAGATATTTTTTCAATCCCAAAGTTATAATTTTTTTCTGAAAATATTGGAGTATACGAACATGAAAGTAATGAACATATATGTAAAATAAATATTACTTTAATTATAAATTTATTCATTTATCAAAAGGTTTATTAATCTGTTTTTAACAAAAATTATTTTATTAATAGATTTATCTTTTAAATATTTTTGAGATATTTTATTAGTTTTTATCTTAACTAAAAGAGTTTCCTCATCCATATCTTTATTTTCATTTAAAATTGCTCTTTTTTTTCCATTAATTTGAATTACGTAGTCTATTTTATCCTCCTCTAGTATATCAATATTTGTCTCTGGCCATTGAATATTGTCTTTTATTCCTAAATCTTCACAGCATTCAGAAGCATAATGAGGAATGACTGGTTTAAACAATGTTAATATTTTCAAATAATTGGTTTTAAGAGTTTTGCTACTGTAATTTTTTTCGATTTCCTTGTTCAAATAATTATATGTCTCATAAATATTTGCTACGATTACATTGTAACTAAAATTTTCAAGATTATTAGTAATTTTCTTAATTATTTGATTAGTAAACTTTTCTAAATCACTACTTTCATTTATATTTATAACATTTGACTCTATTTTTATTTTAATTTTTTGATGTAAAGTCCATAATTTTTGTAAAAACTTATATGAAGCAACCATTCCTTGTTCAGACCATTGTACATCTTTTTCAGGTGGGCTATCAGATAAAATAAATAATCTTACAGCATCAGCACCAAAATTATTTATTATATTTTCTGGATCTATAACATTTTTTTTCGATTTGGACATTGACTCAGAAGGACCAACTTTAATAGTGTTCCCAGGATCATTTTTTTTTTGATATTTACCATCAATAATTTCGATTTCTTCTGGACTTAACCAGTTGTTATTTTTATCTTTATAAGTTTCGTGACAAACCATACCTTGCGTAAATAAACCTTGAAATGGTTCTTTGAACTTAAAATCTTTATTTTTGTGTCCTAATGCCTTCATAAAAAAACGTGAATAAAGTAAATGTAAAATTGCATGTTCTACACCTCCAATGTATTGATCAACAGGCATCCAGTAATCTATTTCATCTTTATTGAAACCATAAACAGTTTCCTTTGGTGAGCAAAATCTAAGATAGTACCATGAGGAACATACAAATGTGTCTAAAGTATCAGTTTCTCTAGTGTAATCTTTTCCATTAATTTGGATATTTTTCCACTCATTAATTGAGTCTAAGGGATTTCCTTTAGAATATAAATTTACATTTTCGGGTAGTTTTACTGGCAGGTTTTTTTTAGGAATTGGAAGAACATTTCCATTTTTATCATAAGCCATTGGTATTGGACATCCCCAATATCTTTGTCTTGATACACCCCAATCTTTTAATCTAAAATTAATTTGCTTTTTTCCTATTGCTTTCTTTTCTAATATTTCGATTGTCTTGCTAATTGACTCGTCTGGAACTTTCAAACCATTAAGATATTTAGAATTTATAATGATACCTGAGCCAGTATATGCTTCTTTATGAACTTTGTATTCATCATCTTCTTGACTAGGTTTGACAACTGTTTTAATTTCTAGTTTATATTTTGTGGCGAAATCAAAATCTCTTTGGTCATGAGCTGGACATCCGAACACAGCACCAAATCCATAATCCATTAAAACGAAATTAGCAAAGAAAACTGGAAC
>CACBBR010000002.1 GCA_902537555.1 uncultured Pelagibacteraceae bacterium | reverse complement strand
TTTATTTTCTTTTTTACCGGTTGAAATTTGTTTAAGAGTTTTTGCATCAGTATTAGGATTTAATCTAATTCCAATATCTACTTTTTTCTTTTTTAATTTAGCAATTCTTTCAATTTCTAAAATTTCGCTTTTAGATTCACAATTAATTAATAAAATATTCTTTTCAATTGCATATATTAATTCTGATCTAGTTTTTCCTACTCCAGAAAAAACGATTTTTTTTGAACTTATACCAGCTTTAAGAGCAATCATTAACTCACCTTTTGAAACAACATCAGCTCCTAAACCATTTCGTTTGATTTCTTTTAGTATTTCTAAGTTAGAGTTAGATTTAGTTGAGAAACATATAATTGGAGAAAACGATTTAAAACTTTTCTTAAAGTTATTTATATTTTCCTTTATTTTTTTTTGTGAGTAACAAAATATTGGTGTTTCGAACTTTTCTATTACTCTATTGATACTACAGTTTTCGATAGTAAATATATTATTGATATATTTCATTTTCTTTTGGCATTTTAAAAATTTTATCAGAATTGTTAAAAATAATTACACTATTACTTAATGATGCCTCATACTTTGGGTCGTTTTTTCTACCACATGATATTAGTAAAAGAAAAAACATAGAAATTAGAATTATATTTTTAAACATAGTTATTTTTTTTTATAGCTTAATATCATCTTCTTTATATTCTCAAAAGAGGTTCCTCCATAAGAAACTTTAGAATTCACGGATTTTTTCAAATCAAACACTTTTTGTACATCAGATGTCAAACCTTTTTCAATTTTATTAATTTCATTCATTGTTAATTCAGATAATTTTTTTTTATTTTTTTCAGCAAAGTTAATGATTTTAGCAGTTTGCAAATATGCTTTTCTAAATGGGTAATTTAACTCTTTAACCATATAATCTGCTAAATCAGTAGCAGTGATGAAACCATTTTCTGCTAGTTCAAGCATTCTTTTTTTATCTGGTGAAAAGTTTTTAAGAACATCATTTAATATAATTAGTGAGTTCTTTAATTGATCAAATGATTTAAATACAATTTCTTTATCATCTTGCAAATCCTTGAAATAAGATAAAGGTAATCCTTTTAGAGTTGTTAACATTGAAAAAAGATTTCCAAACATGAATCCAGTTTTACCTCTTAAATACTCTAAAGGATCAGGATTTTTCTTTTGAGGCATTATAGATGATCCAGTAACAATCTTATCATTTAAAGTTAAAAGTTTAAATGCATCTGAATTCCAAATTATAAATTCCTCTGCAATTCTAGAAATATGTACTGCGCATGCAGAACAAGAGTAGAGAAAATCAATAACAAAGTCTCTGTCAGAAACAGTATCAATTGAATTTTTAGTTGGTTTTTGGAAACCTAATTTTTTTGAAGTATAAAATCTATCAATTTTAAATGATGTACCAGTTAAAGCTGCGACACCTAGTGGATTTTCATTAAGACTATCTAAATTATTTACAAATCTTTTTTTATCTCTATTAAACATTTCTAAGTATGCCATTAAGTAATGAGCAAAAGAAACTGGTTGAGCATTTTTTAAATGTGTAAAGCCAGGCATAATTGTTTCAATATTATCTTCAGCTTTTTTTAAAATATTTTTAATAGTTACATCAATATTTTTTAATATTTCACTGTTTGCTTTTTTCAGCCAAATTTTAAAATCTGTGACTACTTGATCATTTCTTGATCTTGCGGTGTGTATATATCCCGCGTCATCTCCAATCAATTCAAAAAGTCTATGCTCTATATTCATATGAATATCTTCGAGTTTGTCATTAAAGATAAATTTTTTTTTAATAATTTCATTTTTAATTCTATTTAAACCCCACACAATTTTATTTTTTACTTTAAAATTTATAATCTTTTGTCTGAACAACATTTCAACATGCACAATTGATGCTTCAATATCTTCTTTAAATAATCTTTTATCTATCGATAGTGATCCACCTACTTTTTTAAAAAGATTATTCGAATTTTTTTTTATTCTAGTATTCCAAATTGGCAGATTGTTTTTATTTTTACCCATGATATTTAATTATATAATTTTTATGAAAACCATTTTTTTTAATTACGTTACAATAATATTTTACTTAATATCATCTGGCGTCTCATATTCAATAGAACGTCCAGAAATTAAGAATCTTATAGTACATAAAGATAAGAAAAAAATTGAAAATATAGAATTTATTAAATCTGAAGACCAAAAAGTAAGTTTAAATAATTACAAATCAAACCCCATAATAATAAATTTTTGGGCCACTTGGTGTGCTCCTTGTAAAAAAGAAATGCCCTCTTTAGACAAACTAAAAAAATTAGATAATTTTAAAGATATAAATATAATTCCAATTAATATTGGTGGAGGGAGTTATAAAAAATCTAAGGAATTTTTCGATGCATTAAAAATAGAGAATTTAGAAATATTTATAGGTTCTGGACCTGAGTTTTCACAGTTATTTAAATTACGTGGATTACCTACAACAATATTAATTGACAAAAATGGTTTCGAAATTGGAAGAATAGTTGGTTATATTGATTTTAGTGACAAGAGTCTCCATGATTGGTTAATAAAAAATTTATGAAGTTTTCATTAAATACAACAGTTATAAAACCAGAAGATAATGAAAAAGTGCAAAATGCTGTAATCTTACTCCATGGATATGGAGGCGATGGTAAAGATATTAGTATGCTTACACTCAATTGGAAAAGATTTTTAAAAAATACAGTTTTTTTATGCCCTGATGCACATGAAAGATGTGCGATAAATCCAATAGGCTATCAATGGTTTGATTTAAATACTGAGGATAAAAATTATATACTTCAAGAGTCAAAAAAGGCAGAAAAAGTTTTAAACGATTATATTTTAGAAGTGAGTAATTATTTTAACTTAGCATATTCTCAAATATGTGTATCTGGATTTAGTCAAGGATGCATGATGTCATTAAATGTTGGTTTAACCTCAGAAAAAGAATTTGCTTGTATTGTTGGATTTTCAGGAAAAATAATTGATAAACAAGACTTATCTTCTAGGATAAAAAATAAAACTAATATTTTGATGATACATGGAGAAAATGACCCGATAGTACCTCCAAATAATTTATTAGAGGCAGAAGATTTTTTTTTAAGAAATAAAATCAAAATTGAAACTTTAATGATAAAAAAATGTGATCATCATATACCTATAGAGGCATCGAGTGCGGCATTAAATTTTATAAAAAAAAATTTAATTGTTTAATAAATCGTCATTACAAGATTAGTAATCTTGATAAAAATAATATTTAATGTATGTTTTAGATATGATTGAGTTGTCAGATCAAAAAATTTCTTTAGAAAAATGTCCCGCATTGGTTTTAAATGCAGATTATAGACCATTAAGCTATTATCCACTTTCTTTATGGAGTTGGCAGGATTCTATAAAATCTGTTTTTCTCGATAGAGTTTCTATCGTTAGTTATTATGATCGACAAATACGAAGTCCTTCGTTTAGCATGAAACTTCCTAGTGTAATTGCACTTAAATCGTACATTAGACCTCAATCTAACCCTAACTTCACAAGATTTAATGTTTTTTTAAGAGATAAGTTTAGCTGCCAATATTGTGGAAGTAAAAATGAATTAACGTTTGATCATTTGTTGCCAAGATCAAAAGGTGGAAAAACTGACTGGGATAATGTTGTTACAGCTTGTTCATCTTGTAATGTTAAAAAAGGCGGAAGATTAATCAAAGAGTCTGGTATGACACTTAATCAATGGCCTTTTCAACCTACTACAGAGGATCTTCACAAAAATGGTAAAAATTTCCCACCAAATTTTTTGCACAAAAGTTGGATGGATTATCTATATTGGGATGTAGAACTTGAACCTTAATTATATTTTTTCTGAAATTTTTATAGCAACTTTTGAACCAGTTTTAATTACCTTATCCATAATTGAATAAAGACCTTTTTTTGTTGCTCCTTTCTCGTAAGCTATGTCTTTATGGTCCAATTCATCTTGTCTAAATTTAATAATTTTTTCTTTTAGATCTTTTTCATCAACTTCAATTTGATCAATTTGATTTTTGTAATGTTCATCAATAACTTCCTCAACAGATGCAGTACATAACATTGCAGCCCTTTTTCCAAGTATTGTAGAGCCAAACCCAAGACCTAATCCGAGTAAATCCCATAATGGTAATAATTTTGTCGGTTTTATATTTCTTTTCTCTATTTCGTTTTCAAAGAAGTTTGAGTGTTCCTCCTCATGCTTTTTCATCTCGTATACAGTTTTTTTTAAATCATCATTATTTACTAAAGTATTTAAAGCAAGTAGTTGACCTTCATATATTTTAATTGCACCTCTTTCCCCAGCATGATCTACTCTTATAAATTCCTCTAATTTTTTTTTATTAGTTTTTTTCATAGCTTAAAGTTCTAATAGAAATAATTATAATTAAAATTGATAAAAGAGTATTAATTGCCGCTAGCGAAACACCTAAAATTTTAAAAGTTGCATCTTTACAGTCCTCTGGCATATTTTTACTTAAAGATTCCAATAATTTTGCTTTATCTGAAAGATTTAATTGGTTATTAGTACAACCAGAAAATTCTTCAAAAAAGCTATTTTCAATTCCAAAATGGTATCCAGAAATAAGAGCGCTTATGGTAAATATTATTATTAAAATTATTAAAATATTATCATTCTTAACATAATATAATCCAATAAAACTTATGAATACTGCAGCTAAGTAAGGAAGTCTTTGATAGATACATAACTTACATGGCCGGTATCCAAGTATAAACTCAATATACAAAGCTGACAAAATAGATATCAAAGAAAATAATAAAATTATCAAGTACAAATTTTTACGACTGGGAAATAATGTCATATTTAACTAATAAAATTATTTAAAAATTTATAAACAAAAAAAACAAAACCAATCAAAATCACAGATGCAAGAATAGAAAATTTAAATAATTTTTTCTCAATAATCTTTTTCATTGTTTGTCCAAAATTTCCAATCAGAAAAGCTATTAAAAAAAAACGAGAGCCTCTGGTTAATAAACTTATAATTATGAAATAAAATAAATTAAAATGAATAAATCCACTTGTAATTGTTAGTAATTTAAATGGAACAGGTGAAAAACCTGCAATAGCTAAAAGAGTGATCCAAGCAATTACACCTCCTTCAGAGGAAACTTTTTCTTTTAAAAAAGAGGTATTATCTACACCATAAATTTCAAAAATTCTCAATCCAATTTCGTTAAAAAATACATATCCAATAAAGTATCCAAGACATGCTCCCAAAACAGATCCTAAGGTTGCGATAAAAGCAATTTTAACCCACTCATTTTTCCTAGCAATCGTCATTGGAATTATTAATACATCTGGAGGAATTGGAAATATAAAGCTCTCAATAAAGGATATAAATCCTAATATTGATTTAGATTTCCTATGACCTGCAAGTTTAATTGTTCTGTCGTAAAGTTCTTTAAACATATTTTCTTTTATTATAATAAATGATTTAATACTATGATTTAAAATATGTTTAGTTTTGGGCGAATGGCGGAACTGGTAGACGCGTTGGACTCAAAATCCAATGGTAGCAATACTGTGAGAGTTCGATTCTCTCTTTGCCCACCATAAAATTATGAGTACAAAAAATATAAATAGTCTTGTTGAATTATTTTTTGAAAATTATCAAAAACAAAATGAAAATAATATACTTTTAACTTCATTAAAAGATTCATCTAATTATTTTAGTTGGAAAAAAACATTTCTTTCTATAAAAAAAATTTCTTCAGAAATAAATAAATTCTTAAAAAAAGGGGATAGATGTTTGTTAATTTCTGAAAATAGACCAGAATGGTTTATTTCAGATCTTTCTATAATGTTGTCAGGTGGTATAACTGTTCCAGCATATACTACTTATGCAGAACGTGATTATGAGTATATTATTAACGATTGTAGTCCAAAATTAGTTTTTGTATCTAATCAAGAACAATTTAACAAAGTTGAAAATATAATTAATAAAAATAAATTTATTGAAAAAATATTTTCATTTGAAGAATTAGATCTTGATCATAATAAATATATTAATTTAAATAAATTAATTTCAAATTTAGATAATGAAGATGAAAGTTTTCCAAAGTTGGGATTATATAGAAAAGATCCAGCGTGTATTATCTATACTTCTGGTACACAAGGCAATCCTAAAGGAGTAATATTAAGTCATGGGGGTATCTTAAATAACTGTGAAGGGGCTTTAGATATTTTAAAACCTTTACTAACCGACCAAACTAGGTTCCTAACTTGGCTACCTCTTTCTCATTCGTATGAACACACAGTACAATTTGTGCAAATCAGTGTTGGGGCAAAAATATTCTACGCTGAAAGCATAGAAAAATTAATTACAAATATGAATGATTGTAAGCCTCAATTAATGACTGCCGTTCCTCGTTTTTACCAAAATTTATACCAAAAAATCAATGCTAGTTTTAATAAAGCCACTGGTCTCAGAAAAAAATTAATATTAAAAATGTTAGAACTCGGTAAGAAAAAAATTACAAAACAAGATTTGTCATTTGTAGAAAAAATTCTTGATAATTTATTAGAAAAGATAGTGAGAAAAAAAATTAAATCTCAATTTGGAGGTGAGCTTAAAACGTTTGTTTCAGGAGGTGGAGCTCTTGATAAAGATGTAGGAGTTTTTTTAAATGCTATAGGACTTCCTACATTGCAAGGTTATGGATTAACTGAAACATCACCAGTTGTTAGTTGTAATCCAGTCCATGATATAAGAGTTGAAACGGTTGGTCCACCATTTAGGGGCAATCAAGTAAGAATTGCTGAGGATGGAGAAATTTTAGTTAAAGGTGAAAATGTTATGTTAGGTTATTGGAATAATGTCGAGGAAACCCAAAAAGTGTTAAAAAATGGATGGTTACATACTGGAGATATTGGAATGTTTGAAAATGGTTATTTAAAAATTACAGATAGAAAAAAAGATATTTTAATAACCCCAGGGGGAGACAATATATCTCCAGTTAAAATAGAAAATGAATTATCAAATTCAAAATTTATTGATCAATCTATTGTCTATGGAGATAATAAACCATATTTAGTTGCTTTATTAGTCTTGTCAGAGGAAAATCAAAAAGTAACTGAAGATCAATTAAAAAAAGAGATTGATGCAATAAATAGCAATCTTTCAAAAATAGAAAATATTAAAAAATTTTTTTTAATTAAGGAAAAATTTTCAATTGAAAATGGAATGTTAACTCCAACTTTAAAACTAAAGAGATATAAAATAGTTCAAAAGTATAAAAATGAATTTGAAAAACTTTATTAAAAAAAATTTTCTAAACACTTTATTAATAGCGTTTTACTTAACTTTTTAATCAAACAAAAAAAAAATAAAAAAAATTTAATTTTTTAATTTTTTGAAAAAAATTATATAATTGACATAACTATTCAAAAAAAATAAAAATTAGATATTAACGAATCATAAAGATTCGTTTATAAAAAAAGGGAGCTAAAGATGGCTAAAAGAAGAAAAAAAGCTGCTAAAAAGAAAACTAAGAAAAAAGCTAAGAAAAAAGCTAAGAAGAAAAAAAGAAGATAGTTTAGTATTCTTTTTAACTGATTACGCTTCTCATGGCGCTTGCGTGGGAAGCGTTTTTTTTATTCTGATAATCCTTGTGTAATTTCTTCCTCGGTAACTGTTTTCTCCTCAACCTTTTGGACTTGTTTTTCTAAATTTCTTTTAAGAGCTTTATCAAGTTTTTTCTGAGCATCTTCCAGGTTTGACCCCATCACTATTTGAAATTCAGTTAATAATCTTTCATAAGCTTTTTCAAATAACTGTCTTTCACTATAAGATTGATCAATCATTATATCATCACCTTTATTTAAATCTCTTACTACTTCGGCAAGCTCATAAATTTTACCTGATGAAATTTTAGTTTCATATTCTTGAGCCCTTCTACTCCACATCGATCGTTTGATCTTTGGTTTGCTTTTTAAAATACTAACACATTTATTAATTTGATTAATTGTTGCAAGTGGCCTTAGATGTGATTGCTTATTTACTGGTACCATCCCGTTTGCTTTATCTTTCTCAAATTTTAAAATGTATGTTTCTACATCAATTCCACCTATATTAATTTTTTTAGTCTCAGTTATTTGACCAACTCCATGTTTCGGGTAAACAACATAATCTTTTATTTTAAATATTTTTTTTTCAGTATCTTGTTTTTTAACTTTTTTGATTTCTGGTTTCTGCTCGTTATTCTTTGGAATTCTAAGAGGATCTGTTTTAATTTCTACTTTTTCTTTCTTCTTTGTCTCTTTTATTATTTTTTTTTTATTAAATACTTTTTTTTCTTTTTTTATACTTTTAGTTTTTACAGATTTTTTTACTTTAGATACTTTTTTTACAGGTTTTGCTTTTTTTTTAGGAACATTCTTAGTTTTCTTTTTATTCAAGATTTTCTTTAAAATATTTTTCATATTTATTTTCTACGTCTTTAAATTGTTCATGATCCGCAGGAGGATCTTTTTTTTCACTAATGTTTGGCCAAATTTCTGCATATTTTTTATTCACTTCTAACCATTTGCCCTCGGTATCTGCGTCATCAGATATTATAGCGTCCACAGGACACTCTGGCTCACAAACGCCACAATCTATACACTCATCAGGCTTAATTACAAGCATATTTTTTCCCTCATAAAAGCAATCCACAGGACATACTTCAACACAATCCATCAATTTACATTTGATGCATTTATCATTAACTAAATATGTCATGATTTTTTTTGACGAACCTTTTCTTTTATGTCACCTACAACTTTTGCATCAAGATAAAGTAAACCAGATAGTCTTCTCATTAAGTTTGTTTCATACATATCAGCATCATCGTCAGAGTAAATAATATCCCATAAAGCCTCTATAATAATCTTTTTGTCTTCCTCAATAATATTCTTTATCTCCCTTGTAAAATCTAATATTTGATTTGAGTCTTTTTCTTTTTCTTCTGCTTCTTCCATTATTTTATCAATCACATTTACCTTTGCTCCCATTTCAATTAAAGCCTTTTTGATAATTTTTTTTTCTTTATCTGTGTAATTCTCGTCAATTTTTGCAGAATGTATTAATAGACAAGTAACCGATATTAAAGAAGGGTGTCCATTCTCTTTTTTTTCTTCCTCTTTTTTAAAAATGTTAAACATTATTTTAAGTTAAGTTGTGTCAGAATATTAAATGGATTGTCTTTAATATTCTTATTATTTTTTTCTTTAGTTATTTTTTTTAGTGGAATATATTTAAAATGCAAATTATTTCCTTTTTCATAAGTTTTATAGTTCATTTTCTTAATTAATTTTATAAAATTTTCTTTACTGCAACCTAACAAGTTTAGCATTTCAGGAATTAGTTTAATTTCTTTTATATTATTTTCTGATTTAGTATTAAAAATCATTAAAAAAAGTCTTTCTAATATATCGATTCTTACGTACAAATTATCAAACTTTTCAAAACCACACAAAAGCATTAAATTTCTATTCATTATTTTCTTATCCTCTAAAAAATTTAATCCAAAAGTTGGAGGTAAAAAGTCTTGATTTTTTTCATTATAATTTTTCCATAAAAGTATCCTTAATGAAACTGAGCTCGGCTTAAATAGTTTAAATAAAAAAACATGGTATCTGCCAAACTTTACTCCCATGTTTCTCAATTTTTTTCTTTCATTTTGATCAAGTTTATTTAGATAATTTAAAACTTCTTCTCTTTTGACAACTCCATTATTTTCATAAAGATGATATGCTAAGGCTCTTAATTCTGAATTATTATCTTTAACATTTTTTAAATCAATTAGACTCTTCAACTCTGTTTCAATTTTTCCACTTATCCATTTCTCAAGAAAATAATTTAGTCTTGACTTTTCACTATTTTCAATCATTTCATCAATAATTAATTGAATCTGAGGATTAAGATAATCAGATCCTGGTATTAATTTTGCTATTTGATTATGTTTCCAATAAATTTTAAAATCATCTTTAAGCTCAATTAAACTAGTATCAATTATTTGTGTAATTCTTTTAATAATTTCAGGACCTACGTTTTGCCTTGCAGCTTTCTTTAATGATTTCACATCTGCATCTAACGTATCGACCTTTAAATCTAATTCTAATTTAAGACCTTTTAAACGGCCGATATATTGTTTGTTAATCATTACTTCCTCATCATTCACAATCTCAGTTTCAAACATTATATCTTGCTTTAAACCTCTTGCTAAAACACTTGCTCTCTTATCGATAAATGTTTTAGTTAATTCTTCGTGCAGCCTGTCAGAAAGTTTATCTTCAAGGTTCTTAGTCCTTTCTATCCAATAATCCTGATTTTCAACCCAATTAGACTTGTTTGATACATAAGCCCATGTTCTGACATTAGCAATTCTATTAGATAAAGAGTCCACATTTCCATCTAATTTATCTAATAAGGATAATTGTTCTTTCATGTAGTGATTTGGAACTTTCTTATTTCGACTAGTTAAAAAATTAAATATTTTACTTACAACTTCAAAATGGTGACCATAAGTTTTCTTTACAAAATCAGGAATTTGACAACATTCCCAAAGTATTTCTAAAATTTCAGTCTTATCTTGAATTTCTACATTTGGTGCTTCTTTTAAGAAATATTTCAAGACCTTTTCATCTTGGCATTCACTTATTCTTCGCAACCAATCCTTATGTGGTTTTTCGTCTAAAGAACTTAGTAATGAAACTTTATTTTTAAAATTTAACTTTGAATTTCTCCAAAAAATTGTTTGAATATCAGGAAAACTATGATTTTCTAATGCTTCAATTTCCTCAGGATTTATTTCCTTACATTCACCAGTTGTGCCAAATATTCCATCATTTAAATACCTTCCTGCTCTACCTGCAATTTGTCCAGTTTCAGATATGTTTAAATTTCTTAATTTTTTACCATCAAACTTTTTTAAATTTGAAAAATAAACATTATCAAGGTCCATGTTAATCCCCATTCCAATTGCATCAGTTGCAACTAAATAATCAACATCACCAGATTGATATAAACTTACTTGCGCATTTCTTGTTTTGGGACTAAGTGAACCCATGACAATAGCAGCTCCACCTTTTTGACGTCTAATTAACTCTGCAATTGCATATACTTCTTCAGTAGAAAATGCAATTACAGCACTTTTTCTCTCAATTCTTGAAATTTTCTTATGACCACCAAATGATAATTTTGAAAGTCTCTCTCTATTTTTAAATTCAATATCATCATCAAGTTTTTGAATAATTTTTTTGATTGAGTTTGAACCCATCAGCATCGTAAGTTTCTCACCCCTCATATTTAACAATCTATCTGTAAAAATATGACCTCTTTCATGATCATTACACATCTGCACTTCATCAATACCAACAAACTCTAAAATTTTATCCAAAGGCATAGATTCTACAGTGCACAGAAAATATTTTGCATTTATTGGTATAATTTTTTCTTCACCTGTAATTAAAGCTACTTTTGATGGATCAACTTTTTTAATAATTTTGTCATACACTTCTCTTGCCAAAAGCCTTAATGGAAAGCCAATCATTCCTGAATCAAAAGAAAGCATAGTTTCAATCGCTAGGAAAGTTTTTCCTGTATTTGTTGGTCCAAGAACAGCTGTAATTTTATTTTTTGTCATTTCTAGATTGGGTGTGATTTTTTTTATCAGTACTATATATTGTTATCCCTAAAGAACAAAAATGGGCTAAAACTAGTCCGAATCATTAAAGAAAAAGTTCTCATTTTTATTATTTAATGCTTTAAGGTTATCATAATTTCAAAAAATTAAATATATTTTTTATGTCTCAGAAACTATGGGAAGCTGACCCTCAAACAAAAATAAATTCAAATTTATTTAAATTTGAAAAATTTTTAGCAAAAAAATTTAAGTATGGGTCAAAGAAAAATTATAAAAAATTGTTTGATTGGACAATTAAACATCCAAAGTTATTTTGGTCTTCAGTATGGGAATTTTCAAATATTAAAGGTATAAAAAAAGATGAATTTTACTTTCCTAAAGATATTATTAAAAGCAAATTTTTGGTAAAATCCCAATTAAATTATGCAGATAACCTATTATCAAAAAATGATAATTCAAAAGCTGTCACTTTTATTAGTGAAAATGGATATAGACAGGAGAAGTCTTGGAAAGAATTAAACAATAATACTTTAAAACTTATAAATTTTTTAAGAGAAAATAAAATTAAAGAAAAAGATAGAATTGCAGCATATACGGCAAATCAAATTGAGACAGTAGAGAGTTTTTTAGCAACTAGTGCAATTGGAGGAATTTGGTCTTCATGTTCTCCAGATTTTGGAACACAAGGAGTAATAGAAAGATTTTCTCAAATTAAACCAAAACTTTTAATTATCACTGATAGATATTATTATAATGGAAAAGAAATAAATGTTATTAAAAGATTGCCAGCTATTCTCAAGAAAATTAAATCGATCAAAAGTGTACTAATTACTAATTATCCAGGTAAAAAAAATTTAAAACTAACAAAAATAAAAGGTATAAATATTTTTTACTACAAAAAGTTGAAAAATATCAAAGACAAAAAATTTGTATTCAAAAAATTTGATTTTGATAAAGAATTAGCCATTTTGTATTCAAGTGGAACTACAGGTAAACCAAAGTGTATATGTCATAGAGTTGGTGGTGTTTTGCTACAACATTTAAAAGAACATAAACTTCACTGTAACGTAAAACCAGGTGATAATGTATTTTATTTCACTACTTGTGGATGGATGATGTGGAATTGGTTGATGACATTTTTGGCATCTAAAGCTTCAATAGTTCTTTTTGACGGTTTCCCAATGTATAAAAGAAGTGATTTGCTCTTTAAAATAGCTGAAAAAGAAAAAATATCTCTATTTGGTATCAGTGCAAAATATATTGATGAATTAAAAAAATTAAATTTAAATATTAATACTAAGTACAAACTTAAATATCTTAAAACTATATGTTCTACTGGCTCACCATTATCTCCTGATGGTTTTGATTATGTTTATAAAAATATTAAAAAAAACGTTCATTTGGCTTCCATTGCTGGTGGAACAGACCTCGTTTCGTGCTTTGTATTAGGAAATATTTACTCTCCTGTTTATAAGGGACAAATTCAGAATAACGGATTGGGAATGAACACAGATGTTTTTTCTGAAAGAGGAAAGTCGTTAATTAACAAAAAAGGAGAATTAGTTTGTAAATCAGCATTTCCATCAATGCCAATTTATTTTTGGAATGATAAAAATAATAAAAAATATAAGTCCGCATATTTTGAAAAATACAAAAATGTTTGGCATCATGGAGATTATGCAGAGAGAAAGTCTAACGGTGGATATATTATTTATGGAAGATCAGATGCAACACTTAATCCTGGGGGTGCTAGATTAGGTACTGCAGAGATATACTCAATTGTTGATAAATTTAATGAAGTAAAAGAGTCTATAGTTATTGGGCAGCAGTGGGATAATGATGTGAGAATTATTTTATTTGTAGTTTTAAAAACCCCAAAAACACTTAGTGAAAAATTAATTTTAAAATTAAAAAAAGCTGTTCGTCGAAACGCATCTCCGCGTCATGTACCAAAAAAAATTATTGAAGTCTCAGATATTCCAAGAACAAAAAATGGAAAAATAGTCGAGCTTGCGGTTAAAAATATTATTGAGGGAAACAAAATAAAAAATATTCAAGCATTAATAAATCCTTCAATTTTACAAGAATATAAAAACATAGAAGAACTTAAGAAACCATAATTTTATTTAAATTTATATAGACAATAATATTTGATTGTTATTTAATAGTAATAATAACTAATAGATTGGAGAAAATATGTTTAAAAATTTATTTAAAAGTTCTCTAATGATTTTATTCTTGATGATTGGTTTGTCAGGAAAATCATTTGCACAAGAACTAAAATTTTTTACGATTGGTACAGGCGGTACTGCTTACACTTACTATCCAGTTGGAGGTATGATTGCTAATGCAATTTCAAAGCCACCAGGATCTAGAGAGTGTGGGAAAGGTGGAAGCTGCGGAGTACCAAATTTAATAGCATCAGCGGTTTCATCAAGAGGATCGGTTGACAATGTGAATGCAATAATCTCTGGATTAAGAAACTCAGGTTTTGCACAATCAGATGTTGCTTACTGGGCATATACCGGTACTGGAACAATGGAAGGAAAAGAACCAGCAAAAGATTTAAGAACTATTGCAGCTCTTTTTCAAGAGCATATACATTTAGTAGCTCTTAAAAAAAGTAATATCAATTCAGTAAAAGACTTAAAAGGAAAAAGAGTTTCACTAGATGAACCTGGATCTGGAACATATGTTGATGCAAAGTTAATATTAGAGTCTAATGGATTAAGCACAAGCGATGTAAAAGCTGAAGCATTAAAAGGTAAAGCTGCAACAGATGCTTTAAGAAACGGTAAAGTTGATGCAATTTTTGTTGTTGCAGGTTATCCAACTGGTGCAATCGTAGAACTAGCATCTGCAGTTGATATAAAATTAGTTCCAATTGATGGAGCTGGAGCAAAAGCATTAACTTCAAAATATGGTTTTTTCTCAGAAAGCCCAATTCCTTCAGGAACATATGAAGGTGTTGATCAAGTTAATACTGTAGCAGTAGGTGCTCAATGGTTTACATCAGCTAAAGAAGATAGTGAATTAATCTACCAAATTACCAAAGCTTTGTGGAATAAAGAGTCTAGAAAGCTCATGGATGTTGGTCATGCTAAGGGAAAAACTATAACACCTGACACAGCTCTTTCTGGAGTAGGTGTGCCACTGCATCCTGGTGCAGAAAAGTTCTATAAAGAAGCAGGACTTTTAAATTAAATCTTCAAATCAATTTGCCCTAGATCAATTAGGTCTAGGGCATCATTATGTCTCAATTTAATATTTCACCTGACGAAGTAGCAAAACTTGAAGAAAAATTTGAAATAAAAAGTAATGAAAGAAAGTTAAAAAATTTTTTAAAAACATTGACTTTTGTTGCTCTAGTTGCAATGTCAATTTACCATTTTTATGCTTCAGGATTTGGAACAATAAGAGATATTCTTCATAGAGGAATTCATATTTCTTTTGTTGTTGGTCTTGTATTTTTATTTTATGGATGGAAAAGTTTTGAGAATATAAAGAATAAAAATAAGGTTCCCATAATAGATATTTTTTTTTCTATACTAGTTGTTGTAACTGCACTTTATTTGCCATTATTACCCCCAGAAATATTAGCTAGCAGAGTTGGAAATCCTTCCAACATTGAGGTTATTATGGGTTCAATTCTTATTATTTTAACACTAGAGGCTGCAAGAAGATCAATAGGATACACTCTACCATTAATATGCATAATATTTATGATCTTTGCACTTTATGGTCCTATTTTTCCTGGAGCTTTAAAGCATGGTGGTAGTAGTTGGGCAGGTTTTGTTAATCATATTTATATTACCAACCAAGGAATTTACGGAATTGCCGTGGGTGTAATGGCCCAATACGTATTTTTATTCATTCTATTCGGTGTACTTGCAACAAGAATAGGTTTGGGTCAATTATTTATTGATTTGGCTATGGTTATAGCTGGAAGATATTCTGGAGGACCAGCAAAAGTTGCAATTTTTTCTTCAGCTTTTCTCGGAACTATATCTGGCTCTTCAATTGCAAATACTGTTACAACTGGTTCTCTTACAATTCCAGCAATGAAAAAAGTTGGATACCCTCCACATTTTTCTGGCGCTGTTGAAGCCACAGCTTCTACTGGAGGGCAAATTACTCCACCTATTTTAGGAGCTGCAGCTTTTATCATGGTTGAATATTTAGAATTACCTTTAAGAGATATTTTGGCAGCAGCATTAATTCCTGCTCTACTGCATTATTTCGGTATTTTTGTAATGGTTCATTTAGAGGCAAAAAAATTAGGTCTTAGAGGTTTAAATGAAAGTGAAGTTCCAAAATTTATTAAAATAATAAGGGATAATTGGTTAGCTATAGTCCCTTTATTTTTACTAGTATATTTAATATTGATTGGTCGTACTCCAGATTATGCTGCAGTAAATGGAATCATTGCTTGTGTAGTCATTGGATTTATAAGGAAAAAAAATAGACTTACTTTTAATGATTTACTTGAGTGTCTAGCAAGAGGTGCAAAAAATACTTTAGCAGTTGGAGCAGCTGCTACTTCTATAGGTATAATAGTTGGTGTAGTTACATTAACTGGAGTAGGATTTAGATTAGGTTATGTAGTAATTCAAACAGCCGGAGATATTGGCGGTTTCTTCTTAAATTTTTTACCATTTAACTATTTTACACTTCAAGATCTGACGTTATTTTTTTCTTTAATATTAATTGCAATATCATGCATATTCATGGGCACAGGAGTTCCAACTACTGCAACTTACATAATTCTTGTTGCTGTTGCTGCCCCTGCTCTCACTCAATTACAAATCGAACCAATAGTTTCTCATTTTTTTGTTTTTTATTATGGTGTTTTAGCAGATATAACTCCACCAGTTGCCCTTGCAGCATATGCTGCAGCCGGTATTGCTGGATCAAACCCATTCACTACTGGTAACACAGCCTTTAGATTAGGTATTGCAAAAGCACTCGTGCCCTTTGTATTTGTTTATTCACCATCATTGTTGTTAGTCGCACAAGGATTTAATTTCTACGATTTCTTTATAACTTTAATATCTGCAATGATTGGAATTGGATTAATTGGAATTGGTTTTACAGGATATTTATTTAAATCAGTATCTACGTTTCAGAGATGGTATCTTGGAATTATTTCATTATTATTTATTGCACCAGGTTTAAGTTCATCAATTATGGGCTTAGTTTTAGTGCTACCAGTATTTATGCTTCAATTAAGAAAATAAAATTTATCCACCTAAGCCAGCATTTAGAAGTGGTCTTCTTAAAATTTTCCAAATTCCGACAGCACTAGCAACAAGTTTGCTTTTGCACTTTAGTTTACAATTAATGAATACCATTGATTTAGTAACTTTTTGAATTTCAACTATTCCTAATAATTCATCTCCCAAGTTAGAAGGAGCTATAAATTTAACATCCAACGAGATAGTTACACAGGGCTTGTTGCCACTTGCTTTGTGACAAGCAGTTCCTGCACCAGCATCAATTATTGTGCATATATAACCACCATGGGTTATCCCCGCTTTATTTAAATGTGTTTTTTTGATTTTTGTTTTAAACTCAAATTTTTTTTTGCTTATAGATCTAAATAACAAACCACCATTATGTTTCATGTAACTTGGTTTATTACTTAATTGCTCAAATTTTTTCATTAAAGGATTATTGCCATAATTAATATAAATAACAAAACCAAACAAAAGAAATATATTACAGATTTTTCAAGTGATATTTTCATTTATCCTTTCGTTTTGGTGCGCCTGCTAGGAGTTGAACCCAGAACCTCCTGGTCCGTAGCCAAGCGCTCTATCCAATTGAGCTACAGGCGCAATTTGTACAGTTTTTATACATAATTAATAATGTAAATTATTTTTTTAGCAAATATTGATATATATATAATAAAAAAATGAATTTAGATTTATTAGTTCCAGACATTGGAGATTTCGAAAACGTTGAAATTATAGAAGTGCTTGTAAAAAAGGGCGATAAAATCAACAAAAATGACCCTGTCGTCACTCTGGAGAGCGATAAATCGAGTGTTGAAGTACCATCAAATTATGAGGGTACAGTAGAAAATATTAAAGTTAAAATTGGTGATAAAGTTTCAAAAGGTGATTTGATATTAACACTATACTCAGACAACAAGGATGAAGAGGAAAAAAATACTAAAACTTTAAGTGATAAAATCCCAACTTCAACAGAGAAGTTAATTGAGGAAGCTGAAACTGCTACAAAGTCTGATATTAAAGTTGAAACAAAAGTTGTTGAGCCAAAAAAGATCAAACAAACTAAACTGATAAATGAAGTTAAGATGGTTAGTAGTAATGATGATATTGATCCTATTGAAACAAAAGAATGGTTAGACTCTTTAAGCGCAGTTCTACAAAATGATGGTTCAGAAAGAGCGCATTTTTTAATAAAACAATTAATTGATCAGTCCTATAAAGCAGGATCAAAAATTCCTCATACTCAAACTACTCCATACGTAAATACTATACCTCCTGAGGAAGAAAAAAGATCTCCTGGAGATCAAAATATAGAACGAAAGTTAAGATCATTAATAAGATGGAATGCTGCAGCTATGGTAGTGAGAGCAAATAAAAAATATCCTGAACTTGGTGGGCACATTGGAACATTTGCATCTGCAGCAACATTATATGATGTTGGAATGAATCATTTTTGGAGAGCAAAAAATAATAAATTTGGTGGTGATCTAGTATATTTTCAAGGTCATAGTGCACCTGGTATGTATGCGAGAGCTTTTCTTGAAGGAAGATTAAATGAAAAACAACTAGATAGATTTAGACAAGAGGTGAAAACAGGAGGGCTTTCTTCGTATCCTCATCCTTGGCTAATGCCTAATTTCTGGCAGTTCCCAACTGTTTCAATGGGTATTGGTCCAATGTTAGCAATATATCAAGCAAGATTTATGAAATATCTAATTAATAGAGGATTAATTAAAGACGAGGGAAGAAAAGTCTGGGCATTTCTTGGTGATGGAGAAATGGATGAGCCAGAGTCTCTTGGTGCAATAGGGTTAGCAGCTCGTGAAAATTTAGACAATTTAATATTCGTTGTTAACTGCAATTTACAAAGATTAGATGGTCCAGTTAGAGGAAATGGAAAAATAATTCAAGAATTAGAGGGAATTTTTAGAGGTGCAGGTTGGAATGTTTTAAAAGTTATTTGGGGTTCTTATTGGGATACTCTTTTGGCAAATGATAAGACAGGACATTTAGTAAAAATTATGAATGAGACCGTGGATGGCGAATATCAAGCTTTTAAAGCAAGAAATGGACTTTATGTTAGAGAGAAGTTTTTTGGTAAATATCCTGAAACAACTGAATTGGTTTCATCGATGTCTGATACTGATATTTGGCGATTAAATAGAGGAGGTCATGATCCCCATAAAGTTTATGCTGCTTATGATAAAGCGGTCAACCACAAAGGAAGTCCCACAGTTATTATTGCTAAAACGATTAAAGGTTATGGTATGGGAAAAAGTGGAGAAAGTGTAAATACTACTCACCAGCAAAAAAAATTAGATGTTGATGATTTGATGTATTACAGGGATAGATTTGATGTTCCTTTAACAGATGCCCAAGTCAAAAATATTGAATATTTCAAACCAGACGAAAATTCAGAAGAAATAAAATATTTAAAAAAGAGAAGGATAGAATTGGGTGGTTTTATTCCAGAAAGAACATCATACTCAAAACCAATTAAAGCTCCAAGTAAAGATATTTTTGATTTTATGAAAACTTCTACTGGTGAAAAAGAAATGTCTACAACAATGGCACTAGTCAGAATGCTAACTAATCTTTTAAGAGATAAAAATGTTGCTCCTAAATTAGTTCCAATTATTCCAGACGAAGCTAGAACTTTTGGAATGGAAGGTTTCTTTCAAAAAATAGGAATTTATGCTCACGAGGGTCAAAAGTATGAACCTGAGGACTCAGCACAACTTTCTTCTTACAGAGAAGAAAAAAGTGGTCAAGTATTAGAAGAAGGAATTACAGAGGCAGGATCTATGTCATCCTGGATTGCTGCAGGTACTGCTTACACTAATCATGACATTGAAATGATACCAATTTATCTTTTCTACTCTATGTTTGGCTTTCAAAGAATTGGAGATTTTGCTTGGGCAGCCGGCGATAGCCAGGCAAGAGGTTTTTTAATTGGCGCAACAGCAGGAAGAACAACTCTTGCAGGAGAGGGGCTTCAACATCAAGATGGGCACAGTCATTTACTCGCATCTACAATTCCAAACTGTATATCTTACGATCCTACGTTCCATTATGAATTAGCTGTGATTTTTAGAGAAGGTTTAAGAAGAATGCATGAAAAAAATGAAAATATTTTTTACTACATTACTACAATGAATGAAAATTATTCTCATCCTGAAATGCCAAAAGATTGTGAAGATGGAATTTTAAAGGGAATGTATAAGATAAAAGAGTCATCAAATTCAAAAGAAGCTAAGATTCAATTGTTGGGATCTGGAACAATACTTAGAGAAATGATGGCGGCATCAGATATACTCAAAAAAGAATACCAGGTAGACAGTGAAGTTTGGAGTGTTACAAGTTTCAACGAGTTAAGAAAAAATGGAATAGAAGTTGAGAGACAAAACTTATTAAACCCCTCAGAAACAAATAAAAAATCGTATATAGAGGATTGTTTGGGAAAACAGCAAGGACCTATCCTTGCAGCAACTGATTATATGAGAATTAATGCAGATCAAATAAGATCTTTCACGAAAAAAAGCTTTTATTCTCTAGGTACAGACGGATATGGAAGAAGCGATACAAGAAAAAATTTAAGAAGTTTTTTTGAAGTTGATAAAGAACATATAGTTGCTTACAGCCTTAGTGTTTTAGCCAAAGAGCAACTCATCACTTCAAAGTATGCTGAAGATGCAATAAAAAAATATAATATTGATAAAAATAAACCTATGCCAACAAAAATGTAAATGTCTGATCAATCCATCAAAACATCTGCAAGTCCAAAAGTCAGGAAGTTTGCTAGAGAATTAGGTGTTGATATAAATATTGTCAAAGGTTCAGAAAGATTAGGCAGGGTTGTAGAAAAAGATTTAAAAGAATTTGTTTCATCTAACATTAATCAAACATATGATCTAAATGACAATAAAAAGGAAAAAGTAATCAAAAGTGAATATCAACATTCAGATTTTGGAGAAATTGAAATTAAAGATATTCCTAGAGTAAAAAAAATTGCTGCTCCTCATTTAGTCAACTCTTGGACTAACATTCCACATGTAACAAATCATGACGAAGCTGATATTACTGAGATGGAAGAGTTTAGAAGTTCACTTAAAGATAATTACACTAGAGAAAAAATAAAAATTACTCCATTAGCATTTATTATAAAAGCTTTGGTAATATCGCTAAAAAAATTTCCATCTTTCAATTCATCAATTGATGATATTGAAAATGGTAAAATTACATTTAAAAAGTATTTTCATATCGGCATTGCAGTTGATACCCAACATGGACTTATGGTTCCCAAGATTAGAGACGCCAATCAAAAAGATATAAAAGAGTTAAGTAAGGACTTAAAAAAAGTAAGTGATGATTGCAGAAATTTAAAAATTGATAAAAAAGAATTTTTTGGAGGTTCAATGACTATTACTAGTTTAGGTGGAATTGGTGGATCATTCTTTACACCAATAATTAATTTTCCTGAAGTTGCCATCCTTGGAATTGGCAGAAGCTATAAAAAACAGGTATTTATAGATGGAAAATTTGTTCCAAGAACTATGTTACCTTTATCACTCTCATATGATCATCGAATTATAGACGGAGCTGAGGCTGCTAAATTTAATAATGAGTTAAAAGATAATTTAGGAGCAAATTTTGCTTACAACCTAAGTAAATGATTACAAAAATTGAAATATTACCCAATGATCTTCATGTCCATTTTAGCAAAGAAAACTCAGAAATTTTTCCAAATATTTGGTTGCGAGATCATGCAAAAGACGAGCAAAATTGGGATAAAAGGTCTAGTCAAAGAAAGACTTTTACAGCATCTTTAGATCTAAATTTAAAAATAAAAAATGCTGAAATATTAGAAAATGGTAAATACTTGAGCATTTCCTGGCCTGATCTAGAAAAGCCAGTCCAATATTCATTTGAATTTCTAATAAATAACAAATTAGATAAAAAAAGAGAAACAAAATCAAATTTAAAAATTTGGAGTTCGAATGAAATTCATCAAGATATATTTGTAGATTATAAGTCTATCTTATCAAATGATGGATTTAAAAACTTTTTGAAAAGTCTACATACTTATGGTTTTTTAGTAATTAGAAATTGCGAAACAAATTTAAAATGTGTTGAAAAAATTGCTAATAAAATTGGATATGTAAGAAATTCTATATTTGGAGGACTGTGGAGTTTTGAGTCTGACGAAAATAAGGCTGATAGCGCTTATACTCAAGAAGAGTTGAGACCACATACAGACTCAACATATAGTAATGATGCTCCAGGGTTACAATTATTATTATGTTGTGATTATGATGCTAAGGGTGGTGATTCAATAATGGTTGATGGATTAAAGATTGCTGAAACGATCAAAAAAGAAGATCATGAAATGTACGATTTACTTACAAAAATAAATGTAAAAGGTAATTACATTGGTGATGGAGTTTTTCTAGAAGCTGAAAGACCAATATTTAAATTAAATAAAAATAAAGAAATTACTCAAGTGAGTTTTAACAATTACGATCGAGCACCGTTTAGATTTGAAAAGGATTTAACTTTAAAGTTTTATGAAGCTATTAAAAAATTTGATCTACTTGCTAATAATAAAGATTACCAATGGAGACATATACTAAAACCTGGAGAGCTTTTAATATTTAATAATTGGCGAATACTTCATGGAAGAGGATCATTTAGTGGAGTAAGAAAAATGTCTGGATGTTATATTAACAAAGAAGATTTTGATAGTTCTTGTAAGATGAACGGAATAAATTAATTTAATAATTTAATTTAATAAAATGACAAAATCTCTTTCTATGATCTGCGCACTAGTTACAACTTTTATCTGGGGTACAGCTTTTATTGCACAAGATACAGGTATGGACAATATTGGTCCTTTAACATTTAATTCAGCAAGATTTATTGTAGGATTTTTAACTATTTTACCGCTAGCGTTACTCTTCGAAAGAAAGAAAATTAGGATAGAGATACTCTCAAAATCAAAACTTTTTATAAAATATTTAGTTTTTATGGGAGTTTCACTTTTCTTAGGAACTTTTTTACAACAAGCCGCACTTCAATACACAAATATTGCAAATGCTGCATTTTTTACAGTATTTTATGTTCCTATAGTTCCAATTTTATTATTTTTTATTTACTCAAAAAAAGTCCATTGGAGCATTTGGCCTGCAATTGGTCTTTGTGTTTTAGGTGTATATCTCCTAAGTGATTTTTCCAACTCAGAAATAATGTTAGGTGACGGTTTAGTTATTTTATGTTCCGTATTTTGGGCATTGCACATAATTTTTGCAGGTAAATTCATGGAAGAATTTGATATTCCAATGTTCTATGCAGCATTACAGGCTTTATTTGTTGCAACGCTCTCAATAATTTTTTCATATGTATTTGAGGAAATTAATATTTCTAAAATTTTATTGGAAAGTAGTTCAATACTTTATGCTGGCGCATTATCAGGTGGAATTGCCTTTACATTGCAAATGTTTGCTCAAAAGAATATAGAAGAGGCACCTGCTGCAATTATTTATTCTTTAGAAGGTGTATTTGCAGCAATTGCTGGATGGATAATTCTTAATCAATTTTTAACCACAAATAACATGATTGGATGTTTTTTAATATTAGTCGCTGTAATTTCTTCTCAAATCTCTCCGAGTACTAAAACTTAAGAATATGCAATTACAAAAAGAATTAATGCAAGAAATGTTCTATAATAAACAAAAAGGTTTAAATTAAAACTTCTTACATAAATCAAAAAATATTTTATTGTCAAATAAGAAACAATAAATGATAATAGGACTGCAAATATAAACAAAAAATTCATATCGACATTAGTGTTTATAATATCTTTCATGCTTAGTACACTTGCTCCAGCTAATGCAGGTATGGATAAGTAAAATGATATTTTAGAAGAATCTACTCTATTAAAATTTAAAAACCTTGATGCAGTAATTACAATTCCAGATCTACTAACTCCTGGTATGATCGCTAACATTTGAAAAAAACCTATTATTAAAATATTTTTAAGATTTAAATTATTATTAATTTTATTTTTTATTGTAGATCTATCAGCAATAAACAATAATATTCCAAATATTAATGTAGTCCAAGCTATTACTTTTAAATTTCTTAAATTTTCAATTAAACCGGATGAATAAAAAAAGTAGCCAAAAATAATTAATGGAATTGATCCTAAAACTATCAAAAGGAATAAAGATTTATTCTTAGTAATATTTATTAAATCTTTTCTAAAATAAAAAATAATTGCTAAAAGCGACCCTAGATGAAGGCTTATATCTAGTTGAAGTGAGCTAATATTAAAATTAGAAATTTTTGAAATGATAATGAGATGAGCAGATGAACTTACGGGGATAAATTCGGTAAATCCTTGTATGAATGCTAATATTGATGCTTCTATATATTTTGAAATCATTTGAGAATTGAATAGATAGTTAAAAGATTACTTAAATAAGGCAATTACTATTACGCATAGCTACTATGCAAATTTCAAAAAAATATGAAAAAATAGGAATTTTTGAAAATATATGTCAGAATGTATTACCTAGTTATACTTTATAGATATTTGAAATTCGTATATAAGCCGACTTCTATGACTAATAAAATGCTTCAATTCGTAGATATAGGTCAACAAAATCCACCTAAAAGAGATAAATCCCAAAGAAAAGAGGATTTTGGCGAGATATATCAAGAATTTATTCATGGTAGGGCTAAAGAACAATCTAGCAGATGCTCACAGTGTGGAGTTCCTTTTTGCCAGGTTCATTGTCCTTTGAGCAACAATATTCCAGATTGGTTAAAACTCACTGCGGAGGGAAGGTATGAGGAAGCATATCACTTATCTCAAAGCACAAATAATATGCCAGAAGTATGTGGAAGAATTTGCCCTCAAGACAGACTATGCGAGGGGAATTGTGTAATCGAACAGTCAGGGCATGGCACTGTTACTATAGGATCAATTGAAAAATATCTAACTGACAAAGCATGGGAAAATGGGTGGGTAAAACCAATAAAAGTAAAAATTGAAAATGAACAAAGTATCGGGATTGTAGGTGCAGGACCAGCAGGGTTAGCCTGTGGAGAAGAGCTAAGAAAAAAAGGATATCAAGTAACAATATACGACAGATATGATAGGGCTGGTGGATTACTCATTTATGGAATTCCAAACTTTAAATTAGAGAAACATGTAGTTGAAAGAAGAATTAAACTTTTAAAAGAAGGAGGAATAAAATTTGTAAACAATTTTGAAGTTGGTAAAGACTCTACATTTAAAGAACTACAATCCAAACATGATGCAATCTTAATTTCTACGGGTGTCTACAAACCAAGAGAAGTAAATTTACCAGGAAATGACCTAAGTAATATTTTTCCTGCAATGGAATTTCTAACAGCATCAAATAAAAAAGGCTTGGGTGATAAAGTTGAGATATTTGATAATGGTACACTTAATGCTGAAGGAAAAGATGTTGTTGTTATTGGTGGAGGAGACACAGCAATGGATTGTGTGAGGACATCAGTTCGACAAAAAGCTAAGTCTGTAAAATGTTTATACAGAAGAGATAGAGAAAATATGCCCGGATCTGCTAGAGAAGTAGGAAATGCAGAGGAAGAAGGTGTTGAATTTATTTGGTTGAGTAATCCAAAAGAATTTAAAGGATCTAATAAAGTTAAGAGTATTATAGTGGATAAAATGAAATTAACTGACCCTGATGAGAGTGGAAGAAGAAAACCAGTTGTAGAAGAAAATTCAGAATTTGAAATAAAAGCAGATTTAGTGATTAAGTCTCTAGGATTTGATCCAGAGGACTTACCTATTCTTTTTCAAGAGCCAAGATTAAAAGTTTCACAATGGGGAACTATTAAGGCTGACTTTGATACCTTAGAAACAAGTATTCCTGGTGTATTTGCTGCAGGAGATATTGTTCGAGGTGCATCATTAGTTGTGTGGGCTATTAAAGATGGAAGAGATGCAGCAACTTCAATCGAAAGTTTTCTTCAATCAAAACAAAAAATGAAAGTTGCATAATGGATATCCAAAAAAAAAATCGTGAATTATTAAAAAAAAATCATGTTTATGATGAGAAAATGGAACATGATGCATGTGGAGTAGGTCTTGTAGCTTCAACTGAGGGGCTAAAATCAAGAAAAGTAGTCGAATATGGAATTGAAGCTTTAAAAGCTGTTTGGCACAGGGGCGCTATCGACGCCGATGGAAAAACAGGTGATGGAGCAGGAATACATATTGAGATACCAAAAGATTTTTTTGCAGAGAAAATTGAAATTACTGGACATAACCACGATAATTCAGATTTATGTGTAGGAATGATCTTTCTTCCAAGGAACGATTTTGGTGGTCAAGAGCAATGTAGAACAATAGTAGAGAGCGAACTTACAAAAAAGAATTTTAATATATATGGATGGAGACAAGTACCGGTTGATCCATCTGTGCTTGGTGAAAAAGCTGAATTAACAAGACCTGAAATTGCACAAGTTTTGTTTACTCATAATGATAAATCAATTGTTGGCAAAGATTTAGAGAGAATACTATACGAGACAAGAAGAAAAATTGAAAAAGAAGCTTTAAAAAACCAATTAAATAATTTTTATGTTTGCTCATTTAGTTCAAGATCAATTATTTACAAAGGAATGTTTCTTGCAGAAGCTTTGTCAGACTTTTATACAGATTTAAAAGATGAACGTTTTATTTCAAGATATGCAATTTTTCATCAGAGGTTTTCAACCAATACAGCACCAAGCTGGGATTTAGCTCAACCGTTTAGAGCTATCGCTCATAATGGTGAAATAAATACACTTAAAGGTAACGTTAATTGGATGAATATACACCAAGAAGAAATGTTCAGTCCATTATTTGATGATATGGAAAATTTGAAACCAGTTATTCCAGCTGGAAACTCTGACTCTGCATCATTAGACAATGTTTTTGAATTATTAAATATTTCTGGTCATTCAGCACCTTTAGCAAAACTTATGTTAATTCCGGATGCGTGGTCAAAAAAAAGTAAAGTTTTGCCAAAAGATCATCAACAGTTGTTTAATTTTTTAAATAGTACCATGGAACCTTGGGATGGGCCTGCTGCTGTTGCAGCGACAGATAATGAGTGGGTAATTGTTGGAAGTGACAGAAATGGTCTAAGACCATTAAGATATACTATTACAAGAGACAAACTTTTATTTGCGGGATCTGAAACAGGTATGATTAATTTAAATGAAAAAAAAATTGTTTCGAAAGGAAGACTTGGCCCTGGTGAAATATTGGGTGTTAGAATTGAAAAAGGAAAAGTTTATACAAATAATGCAATTAAGAATTATTTAGCAAAAGAATTTAAAAAGTTTAACAACCAGATCATTGATCTTGATAAAAAATTTCCAATAGAAAATGAAAAAAACCAGTATTCAGGTTCTGATTTAAAAAAAATACAACACTGTTTTGGCTATAGCCTTGAGGATTTAGAACTAATCCTTCATCCTATGGCTGAAGATGCCAAAGAAGCAACTGGATCCATGGGTGATGATACACCTCTTGCTGTATTATCTGACAAATATAGGCCTCTTTACCATTTTTTTAGACAGAACTTTAGTCAAGTAACAAATCCTCCAATTGACTCTTTAAGAGAAAATAAGGTTATGAGTTTAAAAACTAGGTTTGGAAATCTCGGAAATATTCTTGATTTTTCAGATCTTACTGAGGAAAACATTTATGTTTTAGACAGTCCTATTCTCTCAAACAATCAGTTTGAAAAATTTGTAAAGTACTTTGGTGATAATTATAGAATTTTAAATTGTATTTTCGACAAAGAAGAAACACTTGAAAGTTCAATTAATAAATTAAAAAGGGATGCAGAGAAAGCAGTCAGGGAAGGTGTAACACAACTTATTTTGTCAGATAAAAATATATCCGAAGCAAAACTGCCAATGCCAATGCTATTATGTATTGGAGCAATAAATACTCATTTAATAAAATTAGGACTAAGAGGATATGTTTCTATCAATGTTCAAACAGGAGATGCTCTTGATACACACTCCTTTGCTACGCTTATAGGTGTTGGAGCAACAACTGTAAATCCTTATCTTGCATTCGATAGTTTATTTCAAAGATACTCTAAAAAACTTTTTGGTAAATTTTCTTTTGATGAGTGTGTCAGTAGGTATATAAAATCTGTAAACTTTGGCCTGTTAAAAATAATGTCAAAGATGGGTATTTCTGTTTTAAGTTCTTATAGAGGAGGATGTAATTTTGAAACTGTAGGACTAAGTAGAACAATTGTTAAAGATTATTTCCCAGGGGTAATATCTAAAATTTCTGGAATTGGATTAAGTGGTATAGAAAAAAAGATAAGAGGTATACATAAGGATGCTTTTGACATTCATTCCAATATTTTACCCATAGGAGGAATTTATAGATATAGAAAAAATGGAGAAACTCACCAATATCAAGGAAAATTAATTCATCTTTTGCAAGCTGCAGTTGGATCAAATTCTTATGATACTTATAAAAAATACACCAAAGGAATTTACGGTTTAAAACCAATTAATTTAAGAGATTTAATTGACTTTAAAAATCAAGAGGCAATAGCAATTGACGAAGTCGAGCCAATAAGTGAAATCATGAAAAGATTTGGAAGTGGAAGTATGTCTCATGGTGCTTTATCAAAAGAAGCTCATGAAACACTTGCTATGGGTATGAATAGGATAAAGGGTGCTTCTTGTAGTGGCGAAGGTGGAGAAGATGAAAAGAGATTTAAAGTTTTAGAAAATGGAGATAGCGCTAATTCAAGAGTAAAACAAATAGCATCTGCAAGATTTGGAGTAACTATAAATTATTTAAATAATTGTAATGAAATTGAAATTAAAATTGCACAAGGTGCAAAACCTGGTGAAGGGGGTCAATTACCTGGATTTAAGGTTACTGAAGAAATAGCTAAATTAAGACATTCTACTCCAGGAGTGACACTAATTTCACCTCCTCCACATCATGATATTTACTCAATTGAAGATCTCGCACAACTAATTTATGATTTAAAGCAAATCAATCCTAAGGCTAGAGTTGGTGTAAAATTAGTAGCTTCCTCTGGAATAGGAACTATTGCTGCAGGAGTTGCTAAAGCAAAAGCTGATATCATTTTAATTTCTGGTCATAATGGTGGAACAGGCGCTACTCCTCAAACAAGCGTTAAATATGTTGGTATTCCATGGGAAATGGGATTAACAGAAGCAAATCAAGTTTTGACTTTAAATAAACTACGACACCTTGTTACTCTGAGAACGGATGGAGGAATTAAAACTGGAAGAGATGTAGTTATGGCAGCAATGATGGGTGCAGAAGAGTTTGGTGTAGCTACTACAGCGCTAGTTGCAATGGGATGCATTATGGTAAGACAATGTCACTCTAACACTTGTCCAGTCGGTGTTTGTACTCAAGATGATGAACTTAGAAAAAAATTTACTGGTACACCAGACAAGGTAGTGAACTTATTTTCTTTTATAGCGGAAGAAGTAAGAGAAATTCTAGCAAGTTTAGGTTTTAAGTCTCTTAATGAGGTCATTGGTAGAACTGACTTATTAAGGCAGGTAAGTAAAGGATCACCAAATTTGGATGATTTAGATTTAAATCCTTTATTTGTACAAGCTGACCCCGGTAAAAATAAAAAATATTGTCAGAAACCAATAATTAATGAGGTTCCAGATACATTGGATCAAAAAATTTGGCCAGAGGTAGAAAATTTAATAGATAATAATTCTCCATTAGATAAAACATATAAAATAAAAAACACTGATAGAGCAGTAGGTACAAGAATCTCTTATCATTTATATAAAAAATTTGGAAATAATAAGTTAGAGGAAAATACTTTTTCACTCAATTTTAAAGGATCAGCCGGACAATCATTTGGGGCATTTGGGATTAAAGGACTTAAATTAATTTTGAAAGGGGATGCTAATGATTACGTTGCCAAAGGTTTGTCAGGTGCATCTGTAATAGTTAAACTTCCTGAGGAAAGTAATTTAGTCTCAAACGAAAATACTATTATAGGAAATACTGTCTTATATGGAGCAACATCTGGAACTTTATTAGCAGCAGGACAAGCGGGTGAAAGATTTGCAGTAAGAAATTCAGGAGCAACTGCGGTAGTTGAAGGTTGCGACTCAAATGGATGTGAGTATATGACAGGGGGATCGATTGTAATATTAGGTGATGTTGGAGATAATTTTGGAGCAGGTATGACAGGTGGAATGGCTTTTGTATATGATCCTAACAATGAATTTCCAAAAAAAGCAAATCCAGAGACAATTATTTGGCAAACTCCCAAGACAGAGTTTTGGAAAAATAATTTAAAGAAATTAGTCTCAAAACATTATCAAGAAACAGAGTCTAATGTTTCTAAAAATATACTCGAAAATTTTGATTTAGAGGTAAATAATTTTTTACAAGTTTGCCCTAAAGAAATGATAGATAAACTTGAAAATCCAATTACTAATAAAAGTATTGTTGGTAAAGCTAGTTAACTTTTTTAATTATTTTTTTTAGTTCTTTACAAATTATACTTAAATTTTTACTTGAGGAGAGACTATGATCTCCATTCTTTATTATTAGAAGCTTTTTATCTGCTTTAGGAAAAGTTTTTAAAACCATTCTTGAGTATTTTACTGGTACTACCTCATCTTTTTGTCCATGAACCATTGTGACAGGAATGGTGTTATTTAATTTTTTATTAAGAACTTTATTTGTAGCTTTTTTTCCATCAAAAATAAGCTGTTTAGTAATTAAGTATTCATAATCGCCATTTTTAATTTTAGATATTCCCTTTTTGATAATTTCATATTTTGTTTTTTTTGGAAATTTTTTCCACATAATTCTTGTAAGAAACTCAGGTGCAGATCCAATACCTAGGAAGCCTTTTATTTGAGAACTAAAATATCTGTGCATTATCATCGAAATCCATCCACCCATACTGGAGCCAATTAGAATAAAATCATTTTTTTTTACTATTTTATTAATTGCAGTCTTAGCGTCATTTGACCATTTTGTGATATTACCTTTTGTAAACTCTCCTGAAGACCTTCCATGACCAAAATATTCTAACGCTAAAAACCCTAATTTATTTTTAATGCTAAAGTTTAAAAATTTCTTAGGTTTATCTCCATCTATATCTGATGCAAAACCAGGTAAAAAAACTATGTAGAGATTTTTCTTATAATTATTTGCGATATATCTAAGTTTTTTATATTTAGAAATTCTTAGAAATTTATTTTTTTTCATATAAAGTATTCATGTTGACTAGGTATATATTATTATCACATGCAGTCTAAATTAAAAGTACTACAGGTAATTCCTAAGTTAGGTTATGGTGGCGCAGAAACTGGTTGTTATGATATTGCACATTACTTGCCAGAAAATAATGTTGGATCATATCTCATTACGAGTGGCGGTGAACTCCTACAATATATAGACAGAAAAAAAGTCAAACTCATAAGACTTCCTGTTCACTCAAAAAATCCTATACTCATCTTTATAAATTCACTAATTATTTCTGCTATTATTTTAATAAATGGGATAAATATTGTTCATGCTAGAAGTAGAGCACCTGCATGGTCATGTTTAATTGCAACAAAAATTACAAGAAGAAAGTTTGTTACGACTTTTCATGGAACCTATAACTTTAAAAGTAAATTAAAAAAACTTTATAACTCAGTTATGGTTAGATCGGATTTAATTATTGCTGGATCTAACTTTATTTTTTCACATATCAAAGAAAACTACGAAGAATATCTCTCAGATAAAAAAAAATTGCTCTGTATATTTAGAGGCATAAATACAGATTATTTCGATTCTTCCACTACATTAGAAGCTGATGAGGATAAATTATTTAAGTCATGGGATTTGATTGTTGGAAAAAAAATTATTTTGTTGCCAGGAAGACTTACAGCTTGGAAGGGGCAAGAGATGTTTTTGGAAGCATTAAGTAAAGTAAATATTCAGTTAGGGAACGATTCTTTCATTGCAGTAATTTTAGGTAACGACCAAGGGCGAGACCTTTATAAAAAAAAATTAATTAGACTTGTTGAACAATACAGACTTACCAAACAAATAAGATTTATCGATCATTGTAAAAATATGCCATTAGCTTACAAAATATCTGACATAGTTGTCTCCACCTCAATTGAACCTGAAGCTTTTGGAAGAGTTGCAGTAGAAGCTCAATCTATGCAAAAATTAATTCTTGCCAGTAATATTGGTGGATCTAATGAGACAATTATTGATGGAAAGTCTGGACTATTGTTTGAAGCAGGTAATTCTGATGATTTATCAAAAAAAATTATACAAGTTATGAACTTTGATCCTAATGAACTTTCAAAAATGGGTAATTTTGGAAGAGAAAATGTCGTAAAGAAATTTAATGTTGAAAAAATGTGTTTTTCTACTTATTCAGAGTACAAAAAACTATTTAATTAATGCCAAATATTACATTACCTGACGGAAAAAAATTAAACTTTGATAAAAGTGTAACAGGTTCAGAGGTTGCAGAAAAAATAAGTAAATCTCTAGCTAAACATGCCTTAATAATGAGTGTAAATGGTGAATTAAAAGATTTATATTCAACAATAGATAAGGATAGTTCAATTAAAATTTTTACTGCAAAAGATCCTGAGGGATTAGAAGTTATTAGGCATGATACAGCACATATTATGGCAATGGCCGTCCAAGAATTATTTCCAGGAACACAGGTAACAATTGGACCAGTTATAGAAAATGGCTTTTATTATGACTTTGCTAGAAAGGAACCTTTTACCAGTGATGACCTTAAAAAAATTGAAAATAAAATGTCAGAGATAATTGATAAGGATGTAAAAACTAGAAGGGAAATTTGGGAAAGAGATAAGGCAATATCTCATTTTAAAAAAATTGGAGAAAAATATAAAGCTGAAATAATTGAAAGTATTCCAAAAAATGAGATGCTTACGGTTTATCATCATGGAGATACATGGCATGATCTATGTAGAGGTCCCCATTTAGAATCTTCTAGTAAAATTGGTAAAGCATTTAAATTAACAAAAGTATCAGGGGCTTATTGGCGAGGGGATTCTAATAATGAAATGTTGCAAAGAATTTATGGAACTAGCTGGGCCAATCAAAAAGATCTGGATTTGTATCTTCAAAGAATAGAAGAAGCAGAAAAAAGAGATCATAGAAAAATAGGTAAAGAAATGGATTTGTTTCATTTTAGAGAAGAAAGTCCTGGCTCTGTATTTTGGCACCAAAAAGGATGGAACTTATTTCAGAAACTTATTTCTTATATGAGAATGAAGCAAGAAACTGCAGGATATCAGGAAATAAACACTCCAGAAATATTAGATCGATCACTTTGGGAAAAATCTGGCCATTGGGAAAAATTTGGCGCAAATATGTACACCTCTACTACTCCAGATGAAAAAGTTTTTGCTATTAAACCAATGAATTGTCCTGGATGTGTTCAGGTTTTCAATCAAGGTTTAAAAAGTTACAGAGATTTACCACTCAAAATGTCGGAATTTGGAAAAGTTCATAGATATGAGCCCTCTGGAGCACTTCACGGATTATTGCGTGTTAGAGCATTCACTCAAGATGATGCACATATTTTTTGTACAGAGGAGCAAATCACAGAAGAATGTTTGAGCGTAACAAATTTGATTTTAGAAATTTATAAAGATTTAGGATTTGAAGATGTAATTTTGAAATATTCTGATCGACCAGACTTAAGAGTTGGGGATGATAAAGTTTGGGACAAATCAGAAGCTGCATTATTGGAAGCTATAAAGGCAACAAAATTAGAATACTCTGTAAACAAGGGTGAAGGTGCTTTTTATGGTCCTAAAATAGAATTTGTTTTAAGAGATGCAATCGGAAGAGATTGGCAATGTGGAACTTTACAAGTTGATTTAAACCTACCAGGTAGGTTAGGTGCATCTTTTGTAGATAGTGATGGAAATAAAAAAGTACCAGTCATGTTACACAGAGCTTTATTTGGATCATTAGAAAGATTTATAGGAATCTTAATTGAAAATTACTCTGGGAAATTACCGTTCTGGCTTTGTCCAGTACAAACCATAGTTATACCTATTTCAAGTGATTTTGATGAATACGCAAAACAAGTAAACAATGAGTTAAAAAAAGTTGGTTTAAGTTCTGAAGTTGATTTAAAAAATCATAATTTAAATTATAAAATTAGAGAACATTCATTAACTAAAGTCCCAATGCTACTAATATGTGGAAAAAAAGAAGTTGACAGTAACACAGTAACTATTAGAAGATTGGATTCAAAAAAACAGGAAACTATGGAATTAAAAGAATTCTTAAAAAAATATTCTGCTCTTAATAAAGCACCTTCAATCTAAGTGGCAGATTTTAAACAAAACTATTTTCAGAAAAGAACTAAGCCTAGAGGTCCAAGAACTAACCAAAGGATCACTTCACAAGATGTACAAGTTATTGCAAGTGATGGAGATAATTTAGGTATTCTTAACTTACAAGATGCAATTAACAGAGCAAAAGAGGAAGGTTTAGATTTAATTGAAATTGCTCCAAATGCAAAACCTCCTGTATGCAAAATTATGGATATGGGAAAATTTAAATATGATGCTCAAAAAAAAGCAAATAAAGCTAAGAAAAAGCAAAAAAAAATTGAATTAAAAGAAATTAAGTTAAGACCTGTCACAGAAGTACATGATTATACTTTTAAAATAAAAAATGCCCAAAAATTTATAGCTAAAGGAGATAAAGTAAAATTTACAATTAGATTTAAAGGAAGAGAATTACAGCATTCAAGTTTGGGTAATGAGTTAATGGATAAGATCAAACAGGATATGGAGACCGTTGGGCGAGTTGAGCTTCAACCTAAGTTTGATGGTAAACAAATGATTATGGTTATCCAGCCTTTATAAGCCTTATTTCTGGTTGTAAAGTAATATTAATATTTGTATAACCCCTCAAAAATTATGCCAAAATTAAAAACAAAAAGTTCAGCAAAAAAAAGATTTAAAATATCAGCTAGAGGTAAAGTAATAACAGCTCAAGCTGGTAAGAGACATGGTATGATTAAGAGAACTAATTCACAGATAAGAAAACAAAGAGGTACTACGGTTATGTCCAAACAAGATGGTAAGATTGTAAAATCTTATATGCCGTACAACTTAAGAGGATAGTATGGCTAGAGTTAAAAGAGGTGTAACAAGTAGAGCTAAGCACAAAAAAGTATTAAAAGCTGTTAAAGGTCAGTGGGGTAGAAGAAAAAACACTATAAGAGTAGCTAGACAGGCAATGGAAAAAGCTATGCAGTACGCTTATAGAGATAGAAGAAATAAAAAAAGAGACTTTAAATCACTTTGGATTCAAAGAATTAATGCTGGAGTTAGATCTGAGGGTTTAACTTATTCTAAATTTATAAATGGTCTGAGTAAAACAGGTATTAAAATAGATAGAAAAATACTTGCTGAAATAGCTTACGATAATCCAGAAGCATTCAAAACCATAGTTAAAAAAGCTCAAGCAGCATTAAATTAATTTTCATTGTTGTTTTTCTAGAGTTAACAAATATTCTACGAATATGTCCGATATAAAAAAAATTAGAGATGAGTATTTAATAAAATTAGACAACAATTTAGATATTCAAAGTGTCAATCAAATAAAAACAGAATTATTTGGTAAAAATGGACAAATTTCTAATTCTTTCAAAAAATTAGGGTCTTTACCTGATGAAGAAAGAAAAAAATTTGCATCAGACTTAAATTCAATCAAAGAGGAACTGCAAGAAAAAATAAATTCTAAACTTCAAGAAATTGAAATTAAAGAGATTAATTCTAAACTTGATAATGAAAAAGTAGATGTGACTTTACCTGAGAGAGAAATAAAACAAGGAAAAATACATCCTGTCTCTCAAGTTATTGATGAAATATCTTCAATATTTTCTGAAATTGGCTTTAGTGTTGAAGAGGGACCAGATGTAGAGAATGAGCATTATAATTTTACAGCACTAAATACTCCAGATAACCATCCAGCAAGAGATATGCATGATACTTTTTATTTAGATAACAATAAAGAAATACTATTAAGAACTCATACATCTCCTGTGCAAGTTAGAACAATGTTGAATGGAAAGCCTCCATTTAAAATTATAGCTCCTGGAAGAACATATAGATCTGATAGTGATCAAACTCATTCCCCAATGTTTCATCAAGTTGAAGGACTTCATATTGATAAAGATATAAATATGGGTCATTTAAAAGGCTGTTTGAACTATTTTATAAAATCTTTTTTCGAAATAGATAAAATAAAAATGAGATTTAGACCTAGCCATTTTCCATTTACTGAACCATCAGCAGAAGTTGACATTGGTTACGAGTTAAAGGACGGAAAAATAGTTATTGGTGAGGGAGATAAATGGTTAGAAATTCTTGGATGTGGAATGGTACACCCAAATGTACTTAAAAATGTAAATGTAAATCCAGATAAATACCAAGGCTATGCTTTTGGTATTGGTATTGATAGACTTGGAATGCTTAAATATGGAATAAACGATTTAAGAGCTTTTTTTGAGACTGACTATAGATGGCTTAATCACTTTGGTTTTGATCCTTTGGATGTTCCTTCAAATTACAGGGGTCTAAGCAGATGAAATTTACAATGAGTTGGTTAAAGGAACACCTTAAAACCAAGCATAAAGATAGTCAGATCATTGATAAATTGACTGATGTTGGACTTGAAGTTGAGAGTTTTGAAAATATTAGCTCTGATTTGGACAATTTTAAAGTGGCAAAAATTATAAATGCTGAACAACATCCAAACGCAGATAGACTTAGGGTATGTGATGTTGATATAGGGCAGCAAAATATTGTTAAAGTTGTTTGTGGAGCACCAAACGCTAAAAAAGGTCTTTTAACTGTTTATGCTGGTCCTGGTTCAGTTATTCCAAAAAATAATATGAAACTTACAGTCAGCAAAATTAGAGGAGTAACCTCATATGGAATGTTATGTTCGGAGTCAGAATTAAAATTATCAGATGAAAGTGAAGGAATAACAGAGCTAAAACCAAACAAATACTCAGATAAAATAGGTAAGAATTTTTTTAAAAACAACACTGAAAAAGTTGTTGATTTATCAATAACCCCAAATCGAGCTGATTGTTTAGGAGTTAGAGGAATAGCCAGAGATCTTGCTGCGGCAGGTGCTGGTAAATTAAAAAGTATCTTACATAAAAATATCATAAAAGATGGATCTCAAAATATAAAAGTTTCAATTACTAAAGATAAAAACCAAGGTTGCACAATTTTTGGTAGTTGTCTAATAAAAGGGGTGACAAATAAAGAAAGCCCAAAATGGTTGAAAGAGAAAATTGAGTCTCTTGGTCAAAAACCAATTTCAGCAATTGTAGATATAACTAATTATGTCATGCTAGATTTAAATAGACCTCTACATGCATATGATGCAGATAAAATTGACAAAGAAATCATAGTAAGAAACTCACAAAAAGGTGAAACCTTTGAAGCTTTGGATAATAAGAAATATAAATTAGATGATGGTATGTGTGTTATATCTGATCAATCTGGTGTGTTAGGCTTAGGAGGGGTAATTGGAGGAACGCGTTCTGGTACTGAGTTAAAAACTAAAAATATTTTATTAGAGTCTGCATACTTTATCCCTAGATCAATTAGAAAAACTTCAAAATTACTAAACATTGATACAGATGCTAAATTTAGATTTGAAAGAGGGATTGACCCTCAATCAATAGAAACTGGTTTACACAAAGCCTCTCAACTAATATCAGAAATTTGTGGAGGAAAGATTAGTAAATTTGATATTCAAAATATTCAACAATATAAAAACTTAGAAATTAAATTTCATATTTCGTTATTTGAAAAAATAACAGGTTTTAAAGTTAAAGAAAATGAGATCATTAAAATTTTGAATGAACTAGGTTTTAAGGTTTCCAAAAAGAAATCAGAATTATACCTAAAGGTTCCTTCTTGGAGACCTGACATAAGTCAACCGATAGATATAGTTGAAGAAGTTGTTAGAATTAAAGGATATGATAATATAAAAACTATAGAGCCAAAGAAAAATAGATTAAAAGACACATTAAATAAACAACAAAAACTCTTTCATTTTTTACAACGTGCTGTCGCATCAAAAGGATATTTTGAGACTGTCACTTGGTCATTCACAGACTCAAAAATTAATAATTTTTTTAAAGAAAATTTAAAAGAAATTAAAATAGTAAATCCAATAAGCTCAGACTTAGATGTTTTAAGAAATTCAATTTTCTCAAATTTAGCTTTTTATTTAAAGAAAAATTTAGATAGAGGATTTAAAGACATTTCGCTTTTTGAAATTGGACCAATTTTTAGAAGTAACCAGCCGGGAGAACAGTTGACGGTAATAGGTGCAATAAAATCAGGGAAAATTTCAAGATTAAACTGGAATGAAAAAGAAAGATCAGTTGATATTTTTGATGTGAAAAAAGATTTAATTCAAACATTAATGGAAGCTGGATATGATAAAAAAAGTTTTTTTATAAGAGACAAATCTCCTACATACTATCACCCTGGAAAATCTGGCTCAGTTTATCTCGATAAGGATGATATTGATCCAGTTGCATATTTTGGAGAGCTCCATCCAAATATTGTTAAGAAACTCGACATAAAAACTGAAGGAGTAGTTGGATTTGAAATCTATCTAGATTATTTAAAAGATAATAAAATAAAATTAAAGGATCAAAAGTCAAATTTCGAATATTCGGATTATCAAAAATCAGAGAGAGATTTTGCTTTTGTGGTAGATAAAAATTACAAAGCGCAGGATTTAATAGAAATTATATCATCAATTGATAAAAATCTAATAAGATCAATTAAAATTTTTGATATTTATGAAGGTGAAAATATTCCAGATGGGAAAAAATCAATAGCTCTAAATGTTACAATTCAATCATCTGAAAAAACATTAGAGGAGAGTGATCTTGAAAAAATCAATAAATTAATAATCACAACTGTTGAAACTAAGTCTGGGGCAAAAATTAGATCCTAAATGGCCACTGAAATTGATAACATAAGAAACTTTGCAATCATAGCTCACATTGATCACGGTAAGTCCACAATAGCCGATAGAATAATACATAGATGTGGAGGTTTAACAGATAGAGAAATGAAAGCACAAGTTCTTGACTCTATGGATATTGAAAGAGAGAGAGGCATAACAATTAAAGCTCAAACAGTAAAATTAAATTATAAATCTAAAGATGGAAAAAACTATATTCTCAACATTATAGATACCCCTGGACACGTTGATTTTAGCTATGAAGTTAGTAGATCTTTATACGCCTGCGAAGGTTCTATACTAATTGTAGATAGTACCCAGGGTGTTGAGGCCCAAACATTAGCGAATGTTTATCAAGCACTAGATATCAACCATGAGATAATTCCAGTCTTGAATAAAATTGATTTACCCGCATCCGATATCGATAGAACTAATAAACAAATTGAAGATGTTATAGGTATTGATACAGCTAATGCTGTACCATGTTCAGGCAAGACTGGTGAAGGTATAGATGATATCTTAGAGCAAATTATTCAAACTTTACCAGGTCCAAAAGGTGAAAAAGATCAAAGATTGAAGTGTTTATTAGTAGATAGCTGGTATGACACTTATCTAGGTGTAGTTATTTTAGTCAGAGTAATTGACGGAAAAATCAAAACTAATATGAAAATTAAAATGATGTCTACAAATCAGGAATATTTTGTAGAAAAAGTTGGAGTATTTACTCCCAAACCGAAAGATATAGATGAGCTTAATTCCGGAGAGATTGGGTTTATAACAACTGGAATAAAAGTTTTATCAGATACAAAAGTAGGAGATACAATTTGTGATGCTTCTAAACCATTAAGTGAGACACTACCAGGCTTTAAGCCAAGCAAACCAGTAGTTTTTTGCGGATTATTTCCTGTTGATAGTTCAGAATATCAAAAATTAAAAGATGGATTAGCAAAACTTAAATTAAATGACTCAAGTTTTTCTTTTGAACCTGAGTCATCGTCTGCTTTAGGACTTGGTTTTAGGTGTGGCTTTTTGGGTTTGTTACATTTAGAAATTGTAACAGAGAGACTTGAAAGAGAATTTGATATTAATCTGTTAACAACTACGCCAGGTGTTGTTTATAAGATTCACATGAATAATGGTAATGTTAAAGATTTACAAAATCCATCAAGTTTACCTGATCCTACTTTAATTAATTTTATCGAAGAGCCATGGATCAAGGCTACAATTATAACACCTGATCAATATCTCGGGCCAATTATAAAAATTTGCCAAGATAAAAGAGGAATACAAACAAACTTAAGTTATTCTGGTAACAGGGCAGTAGTCAATTACGAATTACCTCTAAATGAAATAGTCTTTGATTTTAATGATAGGTTAAAATCAATGACGAGTGGTTATGCCAGTTTTGATTATGAGATAATAGGTCATAAGGAAGGTGATTTGGTAAAAATGAGTATTTTAGTAAATACCGAACCTGTAGATGCTTTAGCTATGATGATACATAAAGATTTTGCACAAAAAACTGGAAGAGAGGTATGTGAAAAACTAAAAGACCTTATTCCGAGACATAATTTTATGATACCAGTCCAGGCAGCTATTGGGGGAAAGATAATAGCTAGAGAAACAATTAAAGGTTTTAAAAAAGATGTACTTACCAAAATACATGGAGGTGGAGCTGTTGATAGAAAAAGAAAATTACTTGAAAAACAAAAAAAAGGTAAAGCTAGAGCTAAACAATTTGGAAAAGTTGAAATTCCACAAGAAGCATTCATAGGTGTACTCAAAATATCTAAAGAGAAATAAATGGAGAGGTGGCCGAGTGGTTGAAGGCGCACGCTTGGAAAGCGTGTATAGGGGAAACTCTATCATGGGTTCGAATCCCATTCTCTCCGCCATAAAATTTTAATATAAAACTGGGTATTATTGATTAATTTTCTTAAATAGATTTTTTTTTTTAAAAAACCGTTATTTATGTTGATATTATTAACTTATTTAAGACTTAAGATATTTAGGATTTTATTAAAAATTTTAAAAATGGTATAAAAGACTACTTCCATATAAAAATTAATGACAAAAAACATTATAAATACATATCAAGCAGACTCTATTAAGGTTCTAAAAGGTCTAGAAGCAGTTAGAAAAAGACCTGGAATGTATATTGGTGATACAGACGATGGAACCGGTTTACATCATATGGTCTATGAGGTTGTAGATAACTCTATTGATGAGGCATTAGCAGGTCATTGTAAAAAAATTGAGGTTAGTATAAACGCTGATGGTTCAATTACAGTTGAAGATGATGGTCGTGGAATACCAGTTGATATTCATAAAGAGGAAAAAAAATCAGCCGCTGAGGTTATAATGACTCAACTTCATGCTGGAGGTAAATTTGATCATGACTCTTACAAGGTTTCGGGTGGTTTGCATGGTGTTGGTGTTTCAGTAGTTAATGCTCTTTCCCAAAAGTTAGAATTATATATCGAAAGAGATGGAAAAAAGCATTTTGTTGAGTTTAAAAATGGTGAAGCTAAAAAACCTTTAAAAGTTATTGGAAAATCAAAAAACACGGGAACCAAGATTAATTTTATACCATCAAATGAAATATTTTCATCTACAAAATTTAGTTTAGCTATTATTCAAAAAAGAATGCGTGAATTAGCTTTTTTAAATAAAGGAATAAAAATTGTATTAAACGATTTAACTCAAAAAAAAGTAAAATCGTTAGAATTTAAATTTGAGGGAGGAATTAAAGAATTTGTTGAATATCTAGATGAAAAAAGAGACAAACTAAAAAATAAAAATGATAACGACTTGTTTAGAAAGCCAATTTATATTGAGGGGTTGAAGAGCAACATAGATGTTCAATGCTCTTTAAAATGGAATGCAGGATATAATGAAGACGTTTACCCTTATACAAATAATATCTATCAAAAAGATGGAGGAACCCATCTTTTAGGTTTTAGAAGTGCTTTAACAAGAGTTGTAAACAAGTATGCCTCTGAGCAAAATTTGTTGAAAAAAAATAAAGTCGTACTCTCTGGAGATGATATAAAAGAAGGCTTGACATGTGTTTTGTCTGTAAAAATTCCAGATCCAAAATTCTCTTCTCAAACTAAAGATAAATTAGTTTCTTCAGAGGTAAGAAATATAGTTGAGGGTATCGTCAATGAGAAATTGTCGATTTGGTTTGACCAAAACCCTTCAATGTCCAAGATTATTTTGACAAAAATCATTCAGGCGGCAGTTGCAAGAGATGTTGCTAAAAGAGCAAGAGAAAATGTTAGGAGAAAGGGTGCTTTAGAACTTACAGGGCTTCCTGGAAAGTTAGCGGATTGTCAAAACTCAAAGCAGGAGGGTACCGAATTATTTATAGTTGAGGGAGACTCGGCAGGTGGATCAGCAAAACAAGGAAGAAATAGAGAATTTCAAGCAGTATTACCCTTAAGAGGAAAAATTCTTAATACATACATTGAATTAAATGGAAATAAAAAAAACGGGAGTCAAAATGATTTAAGAACAAAAACACTATCTAAAATGATTTCTTCCAACGAAATAGTTACATTGATCAATGCACTCGGGCTTGATCCAAAGGCAGAAGAGATAAACTTAGAAGATTTAAGGTACGGAAAAATAATAATAATGACTGATGCTGATGTAGATGGTTCACATATAAGAGCTTTGCTTTTAACATTCTTCAATAATGTTCCTTTTAGTAAATTAATCGAAAAAGGTCATGTTTATTTAGCTCAACCCCCTCTTTTTAAAATAAATAAAGGAGCCAAAGGTATTTATATAAAAGATGAAAAAGATCTTGAAAATTATATAATTAAAAATTCTAGAGATTTAAAAAAAATAAAGAAAAATTCAAAAGAGTTCGAAAAAGTCATGCAACAAGAAAAATCTAAATTAAATATTCAAAGATTTAAAGGACTTGGTGAAATGAATCCTGAGGAATTATGGAGTACAACATTAAATCCTGAAACAAGAAATCTTCTTCAAGTTCAATATTCAAAAAATATGCAAAAAGATCAAAACTTAATCCAAACTTTGATGGGCAATGATGTGGCATCTAGAAAAGATTTTATCGTTGATAATGCAATAAATGTAATTAATTTAGATATTTAATTAATGGAGTTAAGTACTAATTCCAAATCATCGCATTTAAACAAAACAACATATGTTAATTTAAGATGGATAGGTATAATAGGACAGTTTGCAACTATTAACTCTGTAGCATTTATTTTCAAATTTGAGTTTAATTTTATTTTAGCAAACTTTGTTGTATTGATAGGTGTTTTAAGCAACATAGTACTATTATATTATTTTAAAAAAAATCAACTACAAGAAACAATATCATTAATTTTTTTAATACTTGATATTTTGCAGCTAAGTATTTTGCTTTATTTAACTGGCGGTATTATTAATCCATTTTCAATATTTTTAATTATACCAGCCATATTTGCATCAAATAGTTTGAGTATTAAAACTAACATTTTATTAATTTTTCTCACAATTTCTTCAATAGTTTATCTCACTTTCTTTCATCAAGAATTACCATCTCCATTAAATAGCTATATATTTAGTTTTCACTATTATTATGCTGTGCCTGTTGCCTTAATTATTGCATTAATTTTTCTAAGTTTTTTTGCACTAACATTTGGAAACGAGTCTAAAATCAGGAAAGATGCATTAGATAAAATTCAAGAGGTGATTTCCAAAGAACACGAGCTTGTATCTTTAGGAGGGCAAGCTGCAGCAGCAGCCCATTCTTTAGGAACCCCCTTATCTACAATTAAAATCGTTTCACAAGACTTATATAACAATTTTAAAAATAATAACGATCTTAAAAAAGATATTGAATTACTTGTAAGCCAAGTTGACAGATGTAATGAAATTTTAAAAAAATTGTCCTTAAATCCTACTATTGAAGATGGATTTATAGATAAGAATATAAGTTTGCACAATTATGTTAAAGAAGTAGTCAATTCCTTCCAAGAAATATCAGAAAAAAATTTTATTATAAATATTGAGCAAGACTACAACTCATTTGAAATTTCAAAATCTATTGAAATCGTTTATGGAATAAGAAATTTTATTGGGAATGCCAATAAATTTTCTAAAAAAAATATACACATTTCAATAACTAGTGATAGTGAAAAATCTACAATATCCATAGAAGATGATGGCCCTGGATTTCCAAAAGATATTCTGACAAAGATTGGAGAACCTTATATAAAGTCTTTTCAATCTAAAAATCAATACAGAGCTGGATTAGGATTAGGAATATTTATTGGCAAAACATTATTAGAAAAAAATAAGGCAAAACTTTTAATAAGAAATTCAGAGACAAGGGGTGGTGCTGAAATTAAAATAGAGTGGAATAATAAAGACTTAAAAAATATTTAGTGTAATTTTTTGTTTTCAAATAGCCCGCTAAGTTGGTCTATCATTACATCACCTAGTTCTTGAACGTCTGAAATTTTAATAGCTTTCTTATAATATCTAGATACATCATGGCCAATTCCTATAGCCAATATTTCAATTTCGCTTTTAGTTTCAATAAATTTAACAATTTTTTTTAAGTTTTTTTCTAAAAAATCTCCTGAATTCACCGATAAAGTTGAGTCATCTACGGGTGCTCCATCTGAAATAACCATGAGTATTTTTCTTTCTTCTTTTCTTTTTTTTAGTCTATTAAATGCCCATGTTATAGCTTCCCCATCTATATTTTCTTTTAACAATCCCTCTTTAAGCATTAATCCCAAATTTTTTTTTGATTGTCTCCAATGAGAGTCGGCACTTTTGTAAATTATATGTCTAAGATCATTTAGCCTTCCAGGACTTTTAGTTTTACCTAATCTATTCCATTCTTGACGACTTTTACCACCTTTCCAATTTTTTGTTGTAAACCCAAGTATTTCAACTTTAACAGAGCATCTTTCCAACGTTCTAGATAAAATATCAGCACAAATTGCTGCTATAGTTATTGGTCTTCCTCTCATCGATCCAGAGTTATCAATTAACAAAGTAACAATAGTATCTTTAAATTCCAAATCTTTCTCTTTTTTAAAAGATAAGGAATTACATGGATCAATAATTATTCTAGGTAACTTCGAGCTATCTAATAATCCTTCTTCTAAATCAAACTCCCATGATCTATTTTGTTTTGCCATTAATTGTCTTTGTAATTTATTTGCTAATTTTGTTATTAAATCTTGAAAACTTGTAAGCTGCTGGTCTAAATTTCTTCTCAATTTTTGAATTTCCTCTGCTGACTCTAAACTTTCTGCTTTAGCAACTTCATCAAATTCTGTAGTAAATATTTTGTATTCTTTATCACTTATCCCTAAATTTTTTTTTTGAATTATGTTTTCTGACTCTAAATCATCATTATTTTCACTTGAAAGTTGTTCATCAAGTCTAAACTCGTTTATATCATCCTCGCTATCCATGCCTTGAGTAATATTTTCATCTTCACTTGTTTTATTAGAATTGTCATTTTCGCTGTCCTCGTTATTATTTGGATTATTTTCATCCTGTGAGTCACCTTTTTCTTCGTTATTTTTTTCTGTCGTGTCATCATTCTCAAATATATCCATACTCTGCAAAATTTCTGAAAATTTAGCATTATAAATTTCTTGATTTTCTAAATTTTTATTTAAAAAGTCTACATGCTTATCTATAGATTTATTAAAATCACTTTCCCAAAATTTAAGAATTTCTTTATTGTTACTACTCAAATCAACATTGAAAAACTTATTTGTCATATAAATTTCAAACGCATCTATTATGTTTGTATCTTCCTTTTTTAAACTTTTTTCATGTTTAAAAGATTGCAGTTTATATTTGTAATTATCTTTAAAGTTTTGAGAAACTCCTTTGAGCATTTCTGAACCTAACAATTCGTACCTTATCTTTTCTGCTAGTTGATAAAGTGTTCTACATGAGGGATTTTGTGGGTTATTTTTGTCTAGTAATTTTCTATCTGAAAATCTTCTTTTCAATGCTTCAGAATCTGTCTCAGCCCTAAGCTTTTTAAACTGATTTTTATCAGCAATATTTTCAATATCTCCAACATTAAAAATTTTTTCACTGTTTTTTTTATTTTTATCAACTTTAAAATCTTCTGAAATAACTTTATAAGTTGATTGCAAAGCTTGTTTGAATTTTTCTTTAATACTATCTTCTTTATTCATTAAATTTGAATATTAATCATTGACTCAGGCAATTCCTCGCCAAAACATCTTTGATAATATTCTGCAATAGTATTTTTTTCAGCATCATCACATTTATTTAAAAAGGTTACCCTAAATGCATATCCAATATCTTTGAAAATTTCTGAATTTTCTGCCCAATGTAAGACTGTTCTTGGGCTCATTACTGTTGATATATCCCCTGCCATAAAGCCTTTTCTTGTAAGGGAAGCTACTTTAATCATATTAGATACCTGTTCTTTTCCTTTAGAGTTATTAAAATTTTTATTTTTACTTAATATTATTTCCATCTCTTTTTCTAAGCTAAGGTAGTTAAGAGTAGACACAATATTCCATCTATCCATTTGGCCTTGATTTATTTGTTGTGTTCCATGATACAAACCAGTCGTGTCGCCAAGACCTACAGTATTTGTTGTTGCAAAAAGTCGGAAAAATTTATTTTGTTTTATTACTTTATTCTTATCTAGTAGGGTAAAATTCCCTTCAGACTCAAGTACTCTCTGAATAACAAACATGACATCTGGCCTTCCAGCATCATATTCGTCAAAAACTAATGCTACGGGATTTTGAATTGACCAGGGAAGTATTCCTTCTTTAAATTCTGTAACTTGTTTACCATCTTTGATAATAATTGAGTCCTTTCCTATCAAATCAATTCTGCTTACATGACTATCAAGATTAATTCTTATACACGGCCAATTTAATCTGGCTGCAATTTGCTCAATATGTGTTGATTTTCCTGTTCCATGATAACCTTGTATCAAAACTCTTTTGTTAAATGAAAATCCTGACAGAATAGCTAATGTTGTGTCCTTATCAAATTTATAAGTTTTATCTATTTCTGGAACGTATTCACTTTTTTTAGAAAATGCATCTACATCCATAGCACTTTCTATCCCAAAAGTTTGCTTGATAGATAATTTTATATCTGGAGAAATATTAATATTTGGCGTCAATTTTATCCTTATATGTGTTTTTTAGTTGTGTATAAGCTAACGTTATAACCTTTAACTTGTCTTCAAATTTTTTATTACCAGAATTCATATCAGGGTGAAATTTTTTAACAAGCTTTTTAAATTTTTTTTGAACTTTCTCCCATTTCAATCCAACACTAATTCCTAATATATTGAAGGCTTTAATATCATTATTGTTAAATCTAAATTTATTCATATTGTTAAAATCATTATTAAATTTAAATTTGTCCATTTCGTCTTTGAGAGCATTATTCCAGAGAACTTTGAAAAAATTATCAGATGAACTGAAACTTTGTGTTGGTTTGTGCCATGTAATATCAGATCTTAAAAAATCTTCTATTTGTTGATCATTCATACCATTAAAATAATTCCAATTTTTATTGAATTCTTTAACATGATCTAAACAAAGTAATCTATAATCTTTGCTGTTATCTCTTTCTTTAGGAGCCTTGTAAAGACCTTCCTCTGAACAATTATTCCAATCACAGATATTTTTCATGATATATATTAATATATATTATGAACATTGAACAGCTAATCAAAATTATTGAAAAAAAGATATTGTCGCAGGACTGCATTTCAAAAGTTAGGATAGAAGATAAATCATTTCTTCACAAAAATCATAAATCTAATGAAAGAGGCAAATTTCATATTTTATTAATCATAGAGTCTACTGAGCTAAAAAGAAAAAATAAGTTATATTCAACAAGATTTATTTATAAAGTATTGGAAATTGAATTAAAAAATTATATTCATTCTTTACAAATCAAATTAATTTAAACTGTTAAGTAAAAATTTTTTTAAAATAATATGATTAATGTGAAAATTTAATTTTATTTTTCCAAAATCTTTAATTAGTATTAAATTAATATTTTTTGAATTATTTTTCTTATCGCTTTTCATGAAGTTTATAATTTTGTCAGTATCCTTTTTTTTAAAAAATTTATATATTTTAGGATCCATCCCAATCTTATTTATATGATTTAAGATTATATTTAATTTTTTTTTTGGCAAAATCTTAATATTATGACTAAACTCTGCCGCACTTTTAATACCTAAAATTACAGCTTCTCCGTGATTTAATTTTTTTGAGAAACCTAAAGTAGACTCATAAGAGTGTGCGAATGTATGGCCTAAATTTAATATTTTCCTAAAACTTTTTTCGCTCTCATCTTTTTCTACAACCATTTTTTTTAAGTTACAACTCTTAAGTATGGATTTTTCAATGTAAGGTGATTTCAATTTCAAAATTTTTTCTAGATTTTGTTCGAGGTAATTAAAATTATTATAATTATTAATTATACTACTTTTAAATATTTCTGCATATCCACAAATAATTTCTCTCTTAGGTAAAGAGCCTAAAATATTTACATCAGATATAACTAAGTCTGGTTGATAAAAACTTCCAATTAAATTTTTTCCATACTCATTATTTACTCCTGTTTTACCACCTATTGATGAGTCAACCTGTGACAACAGCGTCGATGGAACATTTATGAATTTGATACCTCTTTTAAAAATGCTCGCAGCAAATCCAACCACATCACCTATTATTCCTCCACCAAAAGATATAACACAGTCTGTTCTATTAAATCTTTTTTGAAATAGCAATTTATGAATTTTATCAATTGTTGAATATTTTTTTATATTTTCAGATGGTAAAATTTCGATTTTGAATAATTTTTTCTTTCTAAGCTTTTTATATAAAACTTTTTTAAACCTATTAGGAATATTTTTATCAGCGACAATTAAACATTTTTCAAAATCTATCTTACTCTTTGTTAAAATCTTATCAATTTTACCTATAAGGTTTCTTCCAATTATTATAGAATAATTTTTAGAATTTGTTTTTATTTTTATTTCATTTATTTTCATAAATTTTTAATATCTTATTTATAATTTTGTGTTTGTCTAATTTATCACAATTAATTTTATAATCTGACAATTCGTAAATTTTTGATCTTTCTTTTATCAAATTATTGATTTGGTCTTTTGTAAGCTTAGTGACTAAAGGTCTCTTTTTACTTTTAAATATTCTGTTTATTATAGTTTCATTTTTCCAATTCAGCCAAAAGGTTAAGCATGTCTTCTTACACAATTTTCTTATTGATAAATTAATAAACCCTCCACCTCCTAACGAAATTACATTATTTTCTGTTTTAAGATGTTTTAGACATATTTTTTCTTCAATCTTTCTGAAATAATTCTCTCCATATTTTTTAAATATATCTGAAATACTTAAATTTTCACTCTCTTCAATTTTTTGATCTATATCTAGGAAATCTATATTTAATTCTTTTGATAAAATTCTACCTATTGAAGATTTTCCAGAACCCATCATCCCAATTAATACAATGTTTTTTTTTGATTTCATGAGTTTCTATATTGAAAAAACACAAATATGTCTTATTTTGAAATTATTAAATTATATGCAATTTATAAAAAATACAAGAAAAGACAAACTATTCAGTGTAGGATTAATTTTGAAAGTTTTAATTGCTGTTGTTATAATTATTTTTGGTTTTATCCTTGTTAATCATGTCAATTTACCTGCTCCTGTAAAAAAAATTGAAAAAATTTTACCTAATGAAAATTTTAAAAAAATTAAGTAAATTTTTACTACTTCTACCTTTTATTTTATCAGTTCAAGCTTCTCAAGCAGAGGAAATTAGAGAGATTTGGTCTGAAATTGAAAAAAAAGAGGTAAATAAAAATAAATTAAAAAATAACGCTGAAATAAATGCTGATAAAAGTCAAATTCAAGGTATAAAATTAAATCTTTCTGACGAAAATATTGTAGTTGATCAAAATCTTGATAATTCAAATATTTTATTAGCTGGATTATTAGATCCTGCCGAAAATGATTTAAATCTAGAAATGTGGACAAATACAGATGGCGCGGAAATAAAAAAATTACTAAAAAGTTTACAGTTAAAAGAATTGTCAAGTTTCTCCGAAAAATTAATGGATGTAGCTTTATTGACTAATTCATATGTTCCAAATCAAAATTTCTCAATAAATGAGTTTGAAAATTTTACCTTAAACCATCTAATTAAAAAAAAGGATTTAGAATTAGTTAAAGAATTTATCCAAAAAAACTCTACAATTAAAAATAAAGAAAAACTAATAAAGCATGTTTCTAATCATTATTTATCATATAACCAAGTAGAGGATTCATGTTCAGCTATAAATAGTCTTAATTTAGTGACAGATGACTATTTAACGTACTTTAAAATTTATTGCTTAATAATTCAGGATAAAAAAAACGAAGCTCAACTGTTATTTGATTTAAAATCTGAACTGGACATGGTGAATAATTTTTTTGTTGAAAAGTTTGAAGTTTTAATGGGTTATGAGGATGAAAATTACATATTATCTGATGAAAATATTCTTTTTTTTCATTTATCTCATAAGACTGATAAAAACTTCATATATTATCCATCAGTAAATTCTGATGAATTTGTTTGGAAATATTTATCTAATACAAATTTACTAAAGAATTATAATGATATTAATCTCAGCAATATTGATCAAGTTAAATTTTTAGAAAAAGCAACAACGGAGGGAATCTTTGAGGAAAAAGATTTACTAAATCTCTATTTAAGTTTTCAATTTGACATAAATCAATTAATAAATTTTGAAGAAACATTTAGAATTTTACCTGATTATGAAGGTAGAGCATTATTATATCAAAGATTTTTACTAAGTGATAATCTAGAAACTAAATTTTTGATATTATCAAAACTATCAAATTCTTTTGAGGAATCTAATTTTAAAAAATCTTTTGATGAAGAGCTTTCGAAAATATTATTTAAAATTAATGAAAAAGAAGTTCCCAAAAAATACCTATCTTTTTATCAAAATAGTTTAATAACCGACGAAAATAAAAAAAATAAAATTAAATTCAACAATGAGATTTTCCATCAATCAAAGGTTTTAAATTACTTTCTTAATAAGAATAGTTTAACTAAAACACAAAAAATAACTGATAACTTATTATCTAAAATGAAAAAAGATGTTGATTATAATTTTAACTTTAAAGATGTATTATTATTAGAGGCATTAAGAGCTGATGGAATTCAAATAGAGGATATTAAGGAGTTATCTAAATATAAACCAGAATTAAATCCCCAAATTAATAAAATGATTGATAACAAAGAGTATGGAATGATACTACTTAAAATAGTTGAGATTATAGGAAACCAAGAATTAGCTGAATTAGATAGTGGCACACTTAGTAATATAATTGAAATAATGAATAGATCAAAATTAATTAGTTTGAGAAATGAACTATTGTTGGAAATTCTACCATTAAAAGTTTAAAATATAACATCCGTCATGACAATAAAAACCATTATAACTGAACCTAACGAGATTTTAAGACAAGTTTCAAAACCAGTGATACGAGTTGGTAATGATGAAAGAAAACTAATGGATGACATGTTAGAAACAATGTATGCGGCTAATGGTATTGGTTTGGCAGCAATTCAAATAGGAATTCCAAAGAGAATTATAGTTATGGATATTTCAAAGGATGGGAATAAAAATCCAATGTTTTTTGTTAATCCAATAATAAAAAATAAAGACAAAGAAAAAACAACATATGAAGAAGGGTGTTTGTCTGTACCCAATTATTTTGCTGAAGTTGATAGACCTAAATATTGTGAGGTAGAATATTTAGATTATAATGGAGAAAATAAAATTTTAAAAGCCGATGGCCTTCTTGCAACTTGTATTCAACATGAAATGGATCATCTTGAAGGGATACTTTTCATAGATTATTTGTCTAAATTAAAAAAAACAATGATTGTCAAAAAATTATCAAAGAAAAAAAATAATCCTGATCGTATTATTGTTTAATGAGCAAAAAAATTGCTTTTATGGGTACACCCAGTATTTCGGGTCAAATATTGAAATCATTGTACCAAAATGGTTTTAACATTGAAATTGTATACACCCAGCCACCTGTTTCATCAAATAGAGGACATAAATTAAATAAATCTCCTGTTCATATCATGGCTGAAATATTGAATATTCCAGTTAGAACTCCAATAAAATTAGATAATCTTGAGGAAAAAAAATTTATAAAAAGTAAAAATATTGATTTAGGTATAGTTGTTGCATATGGCCAAATTTTAAAAAAAGATATCTTAGCACTGCCAAAATTTGGATGGATAAACGTCCATTATTCACTTCTACCAAAATTGCGAGGTGCAGCTCCAATTCAAAGGGCCATTATGAATAATGAGAATTTAACAGGAATTTCAATTATGAAGATGGATGAGGGTTTAGACACAGGTCCAGTTTGCAATCAATATCCAATAAATATATTAGATAATGAAAATAGTGAGGATTTATCTAAAAGATTGAGTAATTTAGCTTCTGAAAAGATTTTAGAAAATATTGATAATATTTTTGAAAATAGAGCTTTATTCAAAGATCAAGATCATAGTCAAAATTCATATGCAAAAAAAATTAAAAAAGAAGAGGGAAAAATAATTTGGCAAGAAAATAATAAAAAGATTTTAGGAAAAATAAATGGTTTATATCCCAATCCAGGTGGATGGTTTGAGTTTCAAGGAGAAAGATATAAAATTCATAAAGCTGAATTATCAATTAACAATGGAAAAGCAGGCTACGTTTTGTCGGATAATTTAGAAATTGGTTGTGGTGAAAATTCTATTAAAATTATCGAAATTCAAAGACAAGGGAAAAAAGTCCAAAAAACTGGGGAGTTTTTGCTAGGGAGTCAAATTAAGAAGGGCACCAATTTGAATTAGATATGTTTCGTTATCAAATTTTAATTGAGTATGTCGGTAGCTCTTTTATAGGATGGCAAGTTCAAAAAAAAGGTAAAACCATTCAAGGATTAATTCAAAAAAAGATTTCAAAACTTCTAGATGAAAAAATAATTGTTACTGGTTCTGGAAGAACAGATGCTGGTGTTCATGCTATTGAACAATCTGCACATTTTGACTGTATGAATAAAATTAAAAATTTAAAAAAGTTTTTAAATTCTATTAATTATTTTCTAAATAAAAACGAAATAGCTATTTTGAAAATTAGAAAACAAAGTTTAAATTTTCACGCACGTTTTTCAGCAAAAGAAAGAATATACAAGTATGTTATTTATAATCAATCAACCAAGCCTATTATTCAAAATAATCGAGGATGGTTTGTTATAAAAAAACTTGATTTTGAAAGTATGAAAATGGGAGCAAAAAAATTAATTGGAACTCATGATTTTTCGTCATTTAGAGCTTCAGGATGTAATGCAAAAAGTCCAATTAAATTGATGAAATTAGTAAAAATAAAAAAATTAAAAAGTAAAATTGAATTTGAATTCAGATCACAATCATTTTTAAAACAGCAAGTAAGGTCGATGGTAGGATGTTTGAAATTTATTGGAGAAAAAAAATGGTCTATTAAAAAATTTGTGAATGTTATAAAGTCAAAGAATAGAAAATTATGTGCTCCTCCTGCACCCGCCGAGGGATTGTATTTAGTAAAAGTAAAATACTAATTTTTTTTATTACTCATTGCGAATTTTTTGTTAATTCTCCACCTAGACTCTGCTCTTACAATATAGCCACAACAATTTTTTGATTTACATTTACAAGGAAATTGCTTGTAATCTTTATCATAGCCAAAACCATAGTCACAAGTCAGTTCCTCACCTTTTTTAATATTTTTGATTGCTTTAACCCATATCTTAAGCCCTTTACCGTCATAATCACAATTATTTTCACAAGAATGATTTATTAGTCCAGCTGTGTTCCATGGAAAGTCTCCATCAAGATCATATTTTTTATTTACAGTAAATAAATATATTGGTTTACTATTATCGTATTTATCAGACTCTTCTGTTTGTTTCTTTGTGATTAATTTTCCAATATAATTTATTATTTTCTCACCCTCTTTTATATCCCGTGTAGCGTAAAGTCCTTTACCTTTTTTATCTATATCTGACTTTTTAATTTTATATGGTTTCATATTTGTTTACTTATTATTTAGAAAAAATTTATCAATTAAATTCTATTAATGCATCAACATGTCGTTTAGTACTGCTTTGTAGTGCTCTTAAATCGTAGCCTCCTTCAAGAATTGAAACTACTCTGCCTTTACAAAGAGACCTGGAACACTCTAATGTTCTTTTGGTAATTTTGTAAAAATCCTCTGAACTTAGCATAAGTTGTGCTAAAGGATCATCAATATGTGCATCGAAACCCGCAGAAAACAATAGAAATTCTGGTTTAAATGTCTTTAATTTATTTAAAACTATTTCGTAGGCATTTAAATATTCTTCAGAGGTCGTCCCAGCTTTTAATGGAATATTTAACACATTATCAAAATTTCCCTTTTCTTTTTCTGACCCTGAACCTGGGTAGTATGGATATTGGTGAGTTGAAATATATAAAACTTTTTCGTTATTGTAGAAAATATCTTGTGTTCCATTACCATGGTGAACATCGAAATCAATTATAGCAATTTTATTGTATTTATATTTTTCAATTAGATAATTAGCACCAACAGCTACATTATTATAAATACAAAATCCCATAGCTTTATCTTTTTCAGCGTGATGACCAGGTGGTCTGACAGCACAAAATGCATTATTAAATTCTTTATTTTCTACTCCATCTATTGCTGCAATTATTGAGCCTACTGCATCTTTTGTTGCATCTTTGCTTCCAGGAGAAATGATTGTATCTCCGTCTAAAAATACTAAACCTTTTTTAGGAAATGACTTTTCTACTTGATTAACATAATTCTCAGAATGAGTTTTATTGATAAGGGATAAATTAAAGTTTGCTGATTTTTTCCATATAAGATTTTTGTCATCTATTTTTTTAAAATTCTCGATTACCGCAGAAACCCTGTCAATTTTTTCTGGATGACCATCTCCAGTATCATGATTTTTATAGGTATCTGATATTATAAGGCCAGTCTTCACTTAAAATAATATTTTAAAATATTTAAATAAATTAAACTTAATTTTTTCAAATCGGTCAATGAAACTGCTTCATCAACTTTATGCATTGTTTTTCCAACTAAGCCAAATTCTAAACACGGAGCAATTTTTCTTATAAATCTAGCATCTGAGGTGCCACCTGTTGTTGACAGTTTTGGTTTTATTTTGGTTATTTCTTTAATAATTTTTTGTATCATAAAAGTCGTATGATTTGGCTTTGTGAGAAAAGCCTCTCCTGAAACACTATAATCAATTTCATACTTAGATTTAGTTTTATTGCAGACTTTTTTCAAAATCTTTTCGATCTTATTTTTGATTGAATTTGAAGTATGCTTGTTATTAAATCTTATATTAAATGTAGCATAAGCAATGCCAGGAATAACATTATCAGCTATATTGTGTATATTAATCTTTGTAATTTCCAGGTTTGTAGGTTGAAAATCTTTTGTACCTTTATCAAATTTTATATTTTTAAGTTCATTTAGTATTTTTACAATGGTTGTAGAAGGGTTATTTGCTCTATGAGGATAAGCTACATGCCCTTGTATACCGGTAATTGTTAATCGACTAGTCATGCTACCTCTTCGCCCAATTTTTATCATTTCTCCTAATTTATTTGGATTTGTTGGCTCTCCAACTAAGCAAAAATCTATTTTTTCTTTTCTCTTTTTTAAGTAATCAACAACTTTTTTAGTTCCATTAATAGCAACACCTTCCTCGTCTCCAGTAATCAAAAGACTTAGAGAACCCTTAAACCCTTTATTTTTTTGAGTAAAAATACTAACAGCAGACACAAATGCAGCAATTGAGCTTTTCATATCATTTGCTCCTCTACCAATTAAATGACCTTTCTTAATTGATGGTTTGAATGGGTTTACCGTCCAATCATTTAAATTTCCAGCAGGGACAACATCTAGATGTCCTGCATAACAAAAATTAGGACCTTTATTTCCCAATCTTGCATATAGGTTTTTAACTGGTTCGCTTCCTTTTTCTTTAAACTCAAGAATTTTAGTTTTAAATCCAAGTTTTTTTAGCTTACTTTCCAGAAATTTCATAACTCCTGCATCTCTAGGAGTTACAGTTGGAAATCTAATTAGCTCTTTTGCTAATTGTAATTCATTTATAATTGCCATTTAAATTATTCTCTCAAGAGATCGTTAATAGAAGTTTTTGATCTGGTTTTCTCATCAACTTGTTTGATTATTACTGCACAATACAGAGAGGGCGCAGATGAATTATTTTTATCTGGAAGTGAACCCGGAACCACAACTGAATAAGGAGGAATTTTTCCGTAAGTAATTTCACCAGTTTTTCTATTAACAATTTTTGTAGATTGTCCAATGTACATTCCCATACTTAGAACAGATCCTTCTCCTACAATTACACCCTCTACAACTTCAGACATTGCACCCAAAAAAACATTATCTTCTATAATTGTCGGAAGTGCTTGTGCAGGTTCTAATACACCACCCACACCTGATCCTGCAGAGATATGACAATTTTTTCCTATTTGGCTGCAGCTTCCTGCTCTTGCAAATGTATCAATCATTGTACCTTCATCAATATATGCGCCGATATTAACGTAGCATGGCATTAAAACTGCATTTTTGCCTACAAAACTTCCTTTCCTTACTGGAGAGTTAGGTACCATTCTAAAACCAGCTTTTTCATGATCTTCTTTTGTCCATCCTGCTGTTTTACCTTTAAGTAAATGCGATTTATCATACCAACTACTGTAAGGACCATTCAAATTTTCCATGGGATACAATCTGAAACTCAACATGATTGCTTTTTTTAAATGTTGATGAGTTACCCACTCACCATTTATTTTTTCAGCCACTCTCGATCTACCACTATCTAAATCATTGATAACTTGATTTATTGTATCTTTAAGAGACTGTTCAGATGACGGGTTTACTTGATCTCTATTTTCCCAAGCATCATTTATAATATTTTCTATACTCATAATTTTACTAGTTTTTTAATAACCTTATTTCTTTTAAAAATAAAGAGAGATTTTCTATTTTGTAGTCAATATATTCTTTGTTAGATTCCTTTTTTCCCCAATACTCGTTATTGATTAGCCAAACTGTTGTAGCTCCTCTTTCTTTTCCAATTGATAAATTTTTTGCAATATCTTCAATATAAATCGTCTCTTTTGGATTAATATCAAATTTTTTTATCATTAAATCGAATGCTTTTGCGGCTGGTTTTGGATGATAATCAGCATCAACAATATCAAATACATCATCAAATAAGTCATCTATACCTAAGTGTGTAGTAATATTTTTAACATGTTCCTTGCTTCCATTAGTAAAAACAAATTTTCTTAGATTTAATTTTTTTATTTCTTCTCTTAAAACAATGTCTTTCTCCATGAAAGATAGATCAATATCATGAACAAATTGTAAAAATTCTGTTGGGGGAATATCATGGTGTATCATTAATCCGTTCAGACTTGTGTTGTATTTGTGAAAATAATTGGTTTGTAGCTCTTTTGCTTCTTTTAAATCAATCTTTAATTTTTTTGAAATATACTGCGTCATTCTTTTGCTAACTTGACCAAATACTGCCTCTAGATCTTGATAAAGAACACCATCACAATCAAATAAGATATTTTTTATATGCTTCATCTTCTTATTAATGTTCCTGCACCTTTATCTGAAAATAATTCGAACAAAATTGAATGTTTTTTTCTTCCATCTATGATTCCTACTCCTGTAACCCCGTTCATTACTGCATCAAGGCATGTATTTATTTTGGGTATCATCCCTTCTGTGATTATTTCATTATTTATCATTTCTAAAATTTCAGAAGAGCTTATCTCTTCGATAAGCTTTTTTTCTTTATTTAAAACTCCTTCCACATTAGTCATTAATAATAATCTTCTACATTTTAAAGATTTAGCTATAGCTCCTGCAGCTGTATCTCCATTAATATTATATGTTTGATTATTTTTTCCCAGACCTAATGGAGATATAATTGGTACCGCATTTATTTTTATTATATCTTTTATTATGTCTACATTTATTTTATTTGGAATACCAACAAACCCTAGTTCCTCTGCTTCTGGAATAACTTCTATAGGATTGTTTTTCTTTGTATTTAGAGAAACTGCATTTGCACCTTTTTCGACTAAAGAATTTACAATATCCTCATTAAAGTCGATAAGGACATTTTCAACTATATTAATAATTTTTTCGTCTGTAACTCTTAATCCTCTTATAAATTTTGATTGAATATTTGATTTATCTAATTCTTTTTTAATTCTTGGTCCACCTCCATGAACTATAATTATAGAAAGTCCTAATTTATTTAAAATACTAATATCTGAAATAAAATTATTAAAGATGTTTCTATCAATAAAAACATTCCCCCCATATTTAATTACAATTAACTGATCTTTATATTTATCTATGTATTTTTTAAATTCATCGATTGTAGGACCGTCTCTAGGTACAATTTTCTCTATTTCCATTTTTTAAACGGTTTTGACAGTCGTTCTCTTAATGATGATGTACTGTTGAGCCATTGTTAATATATTATTTATAGTCCAGTAAATGACTAGTCCAGCTGGGAAAGGAGCTAATATAACTGTTAAAAATAAAGGGAAAAACATAAATATTTTTGCTTGAACAGGATCAGGCGGTGTTGGATTTAGTTTTTGTTGCATCCACATTGAAACACCCATTAAACACGGCCAAACACCAATAAGTAAAAAAGAAGGTGGGTCCCATGGAATTAAACCAAACAAATTAAATATAGAAGTAGGATCCCTTTCACTTAAATCTTTTATCCAACCAAAAAATGGCTGATGTCTCATTTCAATAGTTACAAATAAAACCTTATAGATGGCAAAGAAAAATGGAATTTGTATGAAAATTGGAAGGCAACCACTGATTGGATTAACTTTCTCTCTTTTGTAAAGTGCCATCATTTCTTGCTGAAGTTTCATTTTGTCTTCTTTATGTAACTCTTTGAGCCTTGTCATTTCTGGTTGGAGAACTTTCATTTTAGCCATTGATTTAAATGAGTAATTAGCAAGTGGAAAAAATACTAATCTAATACAAGCAGTAATCATAATAATTGCTATTCCAAAGTTTCCAGCAAGATTAAAGAAATATTGAATTGCAAAAAATAAAGGTTTAACGATAAAGTAGAACCATCCCCAATCTATAGCCAAATCAAACTTGCTAATATTTTCAGTTTCAGCATAGCCATCAATAACATTTACTTCTTTTGCCGCTACTATTGCTCTGATAGAATTAGATTTTGTTTCATTAACACCAATTTCAGTTGCATCTGTCTCTATAAAATTTGCTCTAAATTTATTTTTATAATCAAAATCAGACCTGAAACTTTTCCCATTTTCTGGAATAAGACTAGCAATCCAATATTTATCAGTGATGCCCAGCCATCCAGTATCCGCATTTATAGAGTATTTTTTTTCCTCTATATCATCATAATCCTCTTCAACTAATTGATCGTCAAAGACACCAATTAGTCCCTCATGCAAAATATAAAAATTTGTTACTTCTGGTGCAATGTTTCTTATGATTTGACCGTAAGGATAGAAATTATAAGTTTTATCAGAATTATTTTCTATAGTTTGCTTAATGTCAAAAAGATATTGATTATCAATACTAATTTCTTTTGTAAATTTGATATTCTGATTATTCTTCCAACTTAATTTTACAGACGAATTTGGTGTAAGTTTCTTATTTCCTTCAATCTCCCACAATGTTTTTGAATTTGGTAGGTCAATATTTTTATTAGTTGTCGCCCAACCAGTTTCAACATAGTATCCATTTTCAGATTGTTTAGGATTTAACAAGACAACATTATCATCTCCATTTAGAGTGTTCGTGTAATTCTTAAAAGTTAAGTCGTCTATAGATGAACCGAGCAATGAAATTGAACCTTTAATTTTATCATTTTCGAATAAAATTCTTTCATTCTCATCCAAAGCTTCATCTCTTGAAATCTTCATTATTTTCTCATCTTGAGCTAATGAAGGTGCATCTGATGAAGAATTTTGACTTGAAGTGTTTTTATCATTTGAGATATTTTTTTGATCCACGACTGGAGGAGCAAAAAATAAACTGTAAAGTATTATGACAGCTGCACTTAAAGATATTGCTGCAATTACATTTTTTGTATCCATAAGTTATTTTTTCTTTTTGATAGGATCAAATCCTTCGCCACCACCTAAAAATTTTACAGGGTGACAACTTAGAATTCTTTTGAGTCCTTTAATACTTCCTTTAAAAATTCCATACTCTTTTAGACTTTCTATAAAATAATCTGAACATGTCGGAAGATATCTACAGTTGTTTCCTAAAAATGGGGATATTGCCATTTGATATAATTTGATAATTTTGATCATTAAATATTTTATAAGTTTATTCATTTAATCTTTTTAAAATCCTCAAGTGTTACAATTTTTATTTTCTCATAAGGATCATTGTTAACAGATATTCTTGCAATTAATAAATAGCAATAATTTAGATTAATATTAATTGTTTTTAAAGCATCATTCATTATATTTCTTAATCTTCTTTTAATTCTATTTCTAATAACAGCATTTCCTAATTTTTTTTTGGCTACAAAGCTTATATTTAATCTGCTTGTATTTTTATCTGAAAGTTTTTTAAAGAAAATTGTTAAATACTTATTAGAAATTTTTTTTCCACCAAGAATTGACTTAAAGTCCTCATTTTTAGTAAGGCTAACAATCTTTTTTTTCATTAAGCGTTTGTTAATTTTTTTCTTCCTTTAGCCCTTCTTCTTTTTAATACTTTTCTTCCACCCTTGGTTTTTCTTTTAGCTCTAAAGCCAACAGCTTTTTTTCTTTTTCTATTACTTGGTTGATATGTACGTTTCATTGTTGTTAAATTAATGTTAAATTTCGGTAGTTATACAAATATATGTATATAAGTACAGTGATTTTTAATAAGTTAAAAAATCAATGAATAGAGAAAAAAAAATTAAAGTATTTTTAGGCTCTGCTTACATTTTGATAGTATTTGTTTTTTTATTGTTTTTTTTTAATAAATTTTCATTTCAGGATTTTTCTAGTTATGAACTAATAAGAGAAAATAGAAATGCTTTGGAAGAAATTAAAAATGGTAATATTTTTATATCAAGTATTATTTTTTTATTAGGTACTATAGTATGGGTTCTTTTGTTAGGTTTTGGTTCACCTGTATTTTTAGTCGGTGGTTTTATTTTTGGAAAGTGGTTAGGAACTTTGCTTATAGTATTTGGATTATCAATAGGTGCAACACTTTTATATGTATTTGCTAATTACTTTTTTAAAGATTTAGTTGAGAAGAAATTTTCATCACGTTTTAGTAATTTGACTGAAAAATTTAAAAAGAATGAATTTATTTTTTTTCTAATTTATAGATTTATTGGCGGTATTCCTTTTTTTATTTCAAATATTTTACCAACAATTTTTAATGTTAAAGTTAGAAACTTTTTTTTAGGATCACTTATTGGAATGACTCCACAATTATTTGTTGGAGCATCTCTTGGAGCTGGTTTGAGTAAGATTTTAGAAGAAAATGCTGAGGTTCCAACTATTCTTGAACTAATTTTTACTCCAGATATTTATTTGCCAATTCTTGGTATTATAATTTTAGTTTCAATTGGATTTATATTTAAAAAAAAATTTTATACAAAATAAAACTGGTGCCCTCACCCAGAATTGAACTGGAAACTCATCCTTACCATGGATGTGTTATGCCATTTAACTATAAGGGCAATATTTAACTGAAATTAGTGTATAAATTTAATTTTTTCAAATTATTGCCTTAATTTTTTTTTAAAATAAGTTATATCTAGCTAAGGAAAATGTTATGGGAATTCACTACACATATGGAGCTAATAAAAACGCAAAGCTCATGGAAAAAAAAGCAAAAAGAGAAAAAAAACTTGCGGAAAAAAGAGCTAAGAAGCAAATCAAAACTGGACCAGTAAAAATAGAAGAAGATAAAACAATTCCTATTGATCAAGTTATCACTCTAGATCATCTTACAAATCCTGACAAAAAATAAATTATGACTTCAAAGAAAAATAATTTAAGTAAACTTGAACTTGCTTTAAGAAAAAATTTAAGAAAGAGAAAAGAATTCCAAAAAAAAACAAAGAAAAAAAATAAATAATGTCAGTTCAATCTGATAAGTGGATTATTCAAATGGCCAGAGATAATGATATGATTTCTCCATTTGAAGATAAACAAGTTAGAGGTGATAAAATATCATTTGGTGTGTCATCGTATGGTTACGATGCAAGGGTCTCTGACGAATTTAAAATTTTCACTAATGTCAATTCTGAAATTGTAGATCCAAAAAATTTTAAATCTTCTAATTTTATTACTAAAAACTCATCAGAATGTATAATACCACCTAATTCTTTCGTGTTAGCAAGAACAGTAGAGTATTTCAAAATTCCAAAAAATGTTTTGGTAATTTGTTTAGGAAAATCTACCTATGCAAGATGTGGAATAATAGTTAATGTTACGCCTCTTGAGCCAGGATGGGAGGGTCATGTAACTTTAGAATTTTCAAACACAACCCCATTACCAGCAAAAATTTATGCTAATGAGGGTGTTGCACAATTTGTGTTTATCAAAGGAAATGAAGATCCATCAGTTTCATATGCAGATAGAAATGGCAAATATCAGGGCCAAAAGGGAGTTACACTTCCAAAAATATAATAATGGACAAATTTATTGTTAAAGGCCCTAGTAAATTAAAGGGAGAGATTGCAATTTCAGGTTCTAAAAATGCTGCTTTACCAATATTAGCATCAACGATTTTATTTGAAAAAGAAGTTGTAATTAAAAATTTACCAAGAGTTAAAGATATAGATACAATGATTAATCTTTTAAAATCCCTTGGGTCAATCATAAAATTTAGTAAAGATAAAAAAACTGTTAAAATAACAAAGAAAAAAAAACATAAATTTTTTGCCTCATATTCTCTTGTTAGAACAATGAGGGCTGGAATTTTAGTTTTAGGTGCCCTGGTTGCTAAGTATCAAAAATCTATTACCTCTTTGCCTGGAGGCTGCTTAATTGGAGCCAGACCTATAAATTATCATTTAAATGCACTTAAAAAACTTGGAATGAAGTATGAAATCAAAAAAGGTTACATACATGCAAATTCTAAAGGAAAACTAAAAGGCGCAAAAATTAGATTTTCAAAAATCAGTGTTGGGGCAACTGAAAATACAATTATAGCAGCATGCCTAGCGAATGGAATTACAATACTTAGAAATTGTGCAATTGAACCAGAAATAATTGATTTAATAAATTTTTTAAAGTCTGGTGGTGCTAAAATAAAATTTATTGGTAAGAGGACTGTGAGGATTGAGGGAGTAAAAATTTTAAAAAGTACTATTTACTCAGTTATGTCAGATAGGATAGAAACCGGAACTTTTTGTGTTGCAGCATGTTTGACAGGTGGTAATTTAAAGATTAATAACTTTGATCCTAAAATTATAAAAGCAGAACTATCTTTACTGAAGAAGGTTGGCGCTAAAATTAAAACAAGTAAAAATCAAATCCATATACTAGGTCCGAAAAAAATAAAAAATATCACCAATTTGGTCACAAAAGAGTACCCAAATTTTCCAACAGATTTGCAAGCACAATTCATGGTTCTTTTATGCAAGGCAAAAGGAAAAAGCTCAATTACGGAGAGTATTTTTGAAAATAGATTCATGCATGTTGCTGAATTAAGAAGATTAGGTGCTGAAATCATAATAAAAAAAAATAAGGCTTTAATTTTAGGCAGCACAAATTTTAAGGCTGCAGAATTAATGTCTAGTGACTTAAGAGCATCAGTTGCATTAGTTCTAGCAGCACTTGTTGCCAAAGGGACATCTATTATTAATAGAATTTACCACTTAGATAGAGGATATGAAAATATAGAGAATAAACTCAGAAAAGTAGGTGTAAAGATAAGACGTACTAGTTGATGGAAAATCAATACTTAAAAAAAATAATTGCACAATCTCCCGAGGATCTCAATGTCATTTCAGCCTGCTGTTCTGAAGGAAGAGTAAAAATAAAAGATGTTAAGTATTTAGCTTCAAATAAGATTTTCCTAATGTCTATATTAAGGCTTAGCAAAGAGAAGGAAAATAAAAATAAGCAAATAAACAGTATTATTAAATTTGAATTTATAAATTCTTCTAAATCAAAGAATATAGACCAAAAAGACCCGAATCTAACATTAGAACTCTTAGCTATTGATATTTTTAAGAAAAAACAAAACTTTGAAATAATTATGTTATTTTCGAAAAATAGAATTATAACTCTCTCCGCTGAGGTAATTGAGGTAACACTAGAGGATCAAAAATTGGAAAATGATAAAACAAATTAATTGTAATAAAAAAAACTATTTAGATAATTTAACAAAATTCCTAGACGTTAGAAGGTCTTCAAAAAAACCTGAAAATAAAATTATATCAAGGATCCTTAGCGATATTAAGAAAAATAAAAATAAAGCACTTATAAAATATGAAAAAAAATTTAGTAAAAATAGTCAAATTAAGCCGAGCATTAAAGAAATAAATAATGCAATTAAATTTCTGGATCCTAAGATAAAAAAAGCAATTGATTTCGCATTAAAGAGAATATTCAATTTTCATATTAAACAAAAAAACAAGAATATTTATTATAAAGATAGTTTAAATAATAAAATAGAATATAAATATGTGCCAATCCAATCAGTAGGAATATATGTTCCAGCAAACTTGCCATCTACATTATTGATGAATGCAATTCCTGCAAAAATTGCGGGTGTAAAAAGAATCGTACTAGCAAATCCAAAAAATAATGGAAAACTAAATCCAGCAGTTTTATATGCAGCAAAAAAACTAGGTATAAATGAAATCTATTCTATGGGAGGAGCGCAAGCCATAGGTAGTTTAGCCTATATTCAAAAAGTAAATAAAATTGTTGGCCCCGGTAATATCTTTGTTGCTGGTGCTAAAAGGCAGGTTTTTGGAGATGTAGGAATAGAAGGAATGATTGCTGGTCCATCTGAAATAACAATATTAGCAGATGGCAAAACTAATTTGAATGAAGTTACAACATCAATGATTGGTCAAGCAGAGCATGATAAAAATTCACAATGCATATTAATTACAAAAGACTCAAATTTAATTAAAAAATTCAAAAAGGATTTGATCTCTAAATTAAAAAAAATACCACGACAAAGTATTGCTACAAAAAGCATCAAAAATAATGGACTTATTCTAAAAGTAAATAATGATAAGCAGATTATAAATGTAATTAATGAAATAGCTCCTGAACATTTAGAGTTAAATGTAAGTAACTACAAAAAATATAAAGATAAAATTTTTAATGCAGGAAGTATTTGCATAGGCAAGTACTCTCCTATGGCGTTAAGTGATTATGCTGTTGGCACAAACCACGTATTACCCACAAACTCATCTGCTAAATTTTCTTCAGGATTAAGTCTTAGTGAATTTTATAAAAAAATCAGCCTTATAACACTCTCAAAAAAAGGTGTTGAGAAAATAGGAGAATACGCTAAACATCTCGCTGAGTATGAAGAATTAAAAGGTCATGCTTTGAGTATAAAATCTAGAATAAGGAGAAGGTAATATTGGCAAAACAAGACTTGTTAGAGTTCAAAGGAAAAGTAATAGATCTTCTTCCCAATGCAATGTTCAGAGTACAATTAGATGAAAATAAACAAATTGTAACTGCACATACTGCTGGGAAGTTAAGAAAAAATAGAATTCGAGTTTTGCAAGGTGATAATGTTACTGTTGAGATCAGTCCTTACGACCTATCAAAGGGACGAATTATTTTTAGATTTTAAATTTTGGCTTCGTAGCTCAGTTGGTAGAGCAGAGCCCTGAAAAGGCTTGTGTCGCTGGTTCGAGTCCCGCCGAAGCCACCACAAACTGTAAAAAGTGCGCTTGATTAAAGCTTGCATTCAATTTTAAAATCTAATAATTATCCCGCTAGCTGAAGTTTAGCTAAGTTTAATACAATAAAGAAAGAGTAAACAAAAAGTATGAGTACATTAAAAGGTAAAGTAAAGTGGTTCAACGGTAAGAAGGGCTACGGTTTTATAGAAAGAGAAGACGGAGAAAAAGATTGTTTCGTTCATGCAAGCGCAGTTCGTGAAGCAGGACTTCGTTTTTTGAATGAGAACGACGCTGTAGAATTTGAAATTCAGGATGGAGATAAAGGTCCTAGCGCTGTAAATTTAAAGAAAACATCTTAAAATTTATTTCATTTAAAATTTTGTATAGGAATATAGTAGGCAAGCCTATAAATATTCCTATACAATACATACTTGCATTTTAAGTTTAAAATGCTATTTAACTCCCATGATTATAAATAGTTACATCCTTGTATCTCACAAAAGACATCATTTTCATGCTGGCTTGCAGCTAGCTATTTAACTATTTATAAATTTAAATTTAAATCTAATTAGTATAAAACAACAATAAGCCCTGGTGGTGAAATGGTTATCACGTCAGTTTGTGGAACTGAAATTTTTGGTTCGATCCCAAGCCAGGGTACCAAAAAATGAAGAAAGAAAATAAATTAATACCTGGGTTACCCCCAGGGTTTGAAGATCGTTGGGATAAAAAACTCCTTCTCAAAAAAAAGCTTTTATCAGCAATTGAGAATGTTTTTATTAAGTTTGGTGCTGAGCCACTAGAAACTCCATCGTTTGAGATAAGTGAAAATATTGGATCTTTTTTGGCAGAGGATGAAACTAACCCTATGTCTGATGTATTTTCATTTAAAGATGGAGATAAAAATATTACTCTTCGATATGATCTATCAAGTCCCTTAGCAAGATTTGTTGCACAAAATAATCAAGAGTTACCCTCAATTTATAAAAGATACGCTATTCAAAATGTTTTCCGTAATGAAAAGGCAGGCAACGGAAGATATAGAGAATTTCTACAAGCAGATTTTGATATTGTTGGAAATGTTAATTCATCACAGGCTAATGCAGAGCTTTGCAACTTAATTTCAGCAGCATTACTTGAATGTGGACTAAAGAAAGACCAATTTACAATCAATGTAAGTAATAGAAAAATAGTTCAGGGACTATTAGATGATTTAAAAATATCTGAAGAAAAACAGTTAAAAGTTATCAGAGCAATTGATAAACTTGATAAGCCTGGTTTTGGATTAAAAGGTGTAGAAGATCTCCTAAGAAAAGAAAGAAAAGATAACAGTGGAGCCATCACAAAAGGTGCTGATTTAAATGATGAGCAGGTTGATCAAATATTAAAATATCTGAAAATTAAGGAGTTAAAAGAGCTAAAACAAAGCTTAAAAAATCCATTGTCACAAGAGGGAATAAAAGAGTTGGAAGAATTTTTTGTGGTTCTTGGGTATGGATCAAGTTTAGATCAAGTAAAAACTAATTTCACAATTGTGAGAGGTTTAGCTTATTATTCAGATTTTATTGTAGAAACAAATTTAAATTTTAAAGTTACAAATAATAAAGGCAAAGAAGTAGATATTGGCAGTATTTGCTCAGGAGGAGCTTATGCTAAGCTCATATCTAGATTTAAAGGTGTAGATATTCCAGGAACAGGAATAAGTTTTGGTGTAGACAGACTTTTGTTTGCATTAATGCAATTAGACCAAATTCAATTAGATGAACAAAAACCTATTTTGGTATGTGTAATGGACCAAAAATATTTAAAAAATTACTACGAAATTTTAAACCTCTTAAGACAAAACAATATTAATGCTGAAATATTTTTAGATTCTAAAAAAAATCTTGGTAAACAGCTTACTTTTGCAAATAAACGCCAATTACCAGTTGCCATTATCTGTGGAGAAAACGAGTTTAAAGATAACACGGTGACAATTAAAAATTTAAAAGGTGTTAAGGGAGAGAATAATAAAACTTTTTTAAAGAAAGATTTAATTAATGAAGTCAAAAAACTTATCTGAGAATATTCTTAAATCTTTAAAATCGAGTGGATTTGATTACATCGATTTAGATACAGTCATACCTACCAATTTAATTCTTGAGAGATCTGGTGAATCATTTAGGAGTTTAATTTTTTCATTTGTTGATCAGAATGGAAAAGAAATTTGTTTAAGACCGGATTTAACCGTTGCATCTTGTATTAAATATCTTAATCAAAAAAAAAAATTATCTTCAAAAGTTTTTTACAGCGGGCAAGCATTCAGAAAAGTTCAGAAAAAAACTGATAAAATTATTAGAGATCAAATAGGTTTTGAGATTTTAGGATCAAAAGATGAGAAAAGAGATGATAAAAAAATCATAGATACAAGTATTAAAGTTATAAATAAATTTAGATATAAAACTGGAAGTATTACAATTGGGAATGTTGAAATTTTTCACTTATTAATAAATAAATTAGATATTCCAAAAAGATGGAGGCTTAGATTACAAAGACATTTTTGGAGAGAAAATTATTTTAATGAATTGTTGAAACGTTTAGAGACTAACTCAGATGTAGATGAAACAGTAGTTGATTTGGATAAAAAAAGATATTTGAAAATGTTTAAACAAAATCAAGATAGAAGTATTGCGGGTCGTACTTTAAACGAAATTTTATTAAGGTTTGATAATAAAATTAAAGACCCTAGAAGGCAAATAAAAGGCCAAAATGTTGTAAAAATTATTAGAGATTATTTAAAAATTAGTTGCCCTATGAGCAAAGCAGCAGCTAGTTTAAATACCTTTTTTAAACAAAATAAAATCAACCTTAGTGTTGGAAAGAATTATTTTCCAATTACAAAAAATAAAGTTTCAAAGTTAAATGTAAACTTTTCGTCTTCATTCGGCAGACATTTGGAATATTACACAGGTATGGTTTTTAAAATTCAAACAAAGGTAAAATCAAGAAAAATTGAGGTAAATGGTGGCCGTTATGACAATCTTATAAGTGATTTAGGATCTAAAATAAAGGTCCCAGCTGTAGGAGGTGCAATAAATTTAAATGATTAAAATTGGTATTCCTAGCAAAGGCAGACTTAGAAAAGATACTTTAAGTATTTTTAAAAATAAAAATCTTAAAATCTTATCAGAAAGAGGAGAAAGAGACCTTTTTGGATATATAAAAGGAAATAAAAAAATTAAAATAGTATATCTGCATGCAAGAGAAATTATAGAAAGATTAGGTGACGGATCTTTAGATATAGGTTTTTCAGGTTATGATTTATTAAAAGAGTCTGAATTAAATATTCAAAATAAAGTTATTATTAATAAAAAACTCAATTACGGAAATGCAACTCTAGTTGTAGCTGTTCCTGACGAGTGGATAGATGTTCAAACACTTGCTGATTTAGAGGAAATATCTTTTGATTTTAAAGATAAAAAGAAAAGTAGATTAAGAGTTGCAACAAAATATCCGAATTTGACTAAAGAATTTTTATTTTCAAAAGGAGTTACTCAATTTAAATTAGTTCCTTCTCTTGGAGCAACAGAGGTATATCCTTTTACTGGTTCATCTGAAATTTTAACAGATATTACTAGTACAGGAGAAACTTTACGTGCAAATAATTTAAGGATTTTAAAAGATGGTAATATTCTTAAAAGTACAGCAATCTTAATGTCTAATAAAAAATCCAAAAAAAAAAACGGTCTGATTAAATTAATTAAAAATTTATCTAATTAAATTATTTATTTTCGTTTTGAAGATTAATAATTGTTTCTTCTTCCTCAGGGTCGCTTACATTAAATATTTCAGTCTCTTCAGTATTTACATCATCAATTCTTTTGCTAGATATTACACCATGCTTTTCTTTTAATTTATTGATTTCTTTTTCTACTCCTTGTTTCCCCCATGCTTTTGTAACTATTTCTTGTAATTTTTTACCATGAGTCCTGTATGTTGTTAACGTGAGCTTTACAGACTGTTTTAAACCTACATATTTTTCATAAATATCTGTTGCTGATGATTGTATTTTTTTCATACCCTCTATTTGCTTGTGCTCACTCTTAATCTGTTCAAATATTTTTATCATCGAAAGCAATGTTCTAGGTCCAGCAAGAATAAAATTATTTTTTAAAGCATCTTCAAATAAACCTTTGTCCTTTTCCATTGTAAAACCTAATAAATTATCTGAGGGAAAAAAAACTATAACTTTTTGAAACGATTTTAGTCCATAAATTTTAGTATAATTTTTGTTAATAAGGCCTTTTTTCTTATCGTAAAGATGAGATTTAACAGAATCAATGTGCTCTTTTAAATATTTATCTTTCTGATTTTCATCTTTTTCCTCAATATATTTTTTCCATGAGATTAATGAAACCTTTGAGTCAATTACATAACTTCTTTCTGTCAAAAATAATATGCAGTCTGGTCTTACATTCTTATCTTCAAATTCAAAATCTGAGGTAACCTGTTTTTTATTTAGCACAAAATCTCTTCCTTCCTCCATTTGTGCACCCTTTAAAAGATTCTTTAAAATATCCTCACTAAAATGGCCCTGAAATTGATAGTTCCCAGTTAATTTTTCTAGGAAATTTTCATGGTTTGATAAAATTTTATTATTTTCTGTTCTTTCGTTCTTTACTTCTTGCATAGCCTCATCATGAAGTTCTTTAAGTTCAGCTTTGTTTTCAAGTCCTTTTGTTAAATCTTCTATTGTTTTTTCTTTTTTTTCAATTTGATCATTTAAAAATTTATTATTTATATTTATTTGATCCATCGCAGCTTTTTCAGCAGCCAATTCTCTTTTTGCTTGATTAAGTTCATCTTCAATTATTTTTTTTCTATTTTGATTGATTTTCTCAATTAATTCATAACTAGTCTCATTGCCCATTAAAGAATTAAAACTTTCAGGAAATTCACTTTGGAGTTGATTTAAAAGATTTTCTTTTATTTTATCATCATCTACAATATTTTTTTTAATATTCTTGTTCTTTAACCAAAAAAATGCTGCTGTAACAATTATACCAAAAATTAAAAATATTATTTGATCCACTACATATAAGTAATGATAAATATTTTAAATACAAGTGAAATCAAATAATATATTAAATATTCAATGAAATGGAATAATAAGTTTATATATCCAAAATCTACAAGATCAATCGAAGATGGTTATAGGAAATACTCTTTAGGAGAAGAAAAACTTCCAAGTGTGACAACAATTTTAAGTGCTACTAAATCCGAAGAGGAAAAGGCAGCCATCAAAAATTGGCAAGAAAGGGTCGGTTTTAAGGAAGCAAATAGAATTAAAACTGAAGCTTCTTCAAGAGGAACATCAATGCACTCTTATATTGAAGATTATTTAAGAGGTAGGATTAATGAAAGCTTTTTTGAAAGTAATGAACAATACAAAAACATGGCCAAAGAAATAATTGAAAAGGGTGTAAATAATAAATTAGATGAAATTTATGGAATGGAAGAAACTATTTATTATCCAGAGCAATATGCTGGAACTGCAGATTTAATTGGAATTTATCAGGGCAAAGATGTCATAATAGATTTTAAGCAGAGCAATAAACCTAAAAAAACAGATTATATTCAAGATTATTTCTTACAACTTGGAGCATATACTTTGGCTCATGATGTCGTACATGGAACAAAAATGAAAGCAGGGATAATCTTACTCTGTACAAAAGATATTCTATTTCAAGAATTTAAAATTGAAGGTGCAGAATTAGAGATGTATCAAAATTTATTCATGGGAAGAGTTAAAAAATTTTACGAGATGAATAATATAGCTTGACTTTAACCAACCAATACATACAACAGAAAATACTAACTAGAAGCTACTTGTTTAGATGCAAAGGTTTAGTCTTAAAAAACTTTCCAAAAACCCATCAAAACAAAGCTAATTTGAAGTTAACAATATGAATTTAGCAATTTGGGATATAGAATCATCGAGTGCTAGCACTGACTTTGGTAGCATTATAGAAATTGGTGGAATACTATTTGACGAGAACTTTAAAGAAAAAGATAGATTTAATCTTCGATGCAGACTTCATGAAACTGAGATTTTTCAAGCTGCAGCACTAATTGTTAATAAGACATCAATTAAACAACTTACTCAAACAAATCTAAGTCATTATCAAATGCTTGGCCAGGTTGAAAAAATTTTTAAGAAATGGAGCCCTGCTATTTTCTTAGGATGGAGTTCACTAAATTTCGATGAGGAGATGATAAGAAAAGAATTTTTCAAAAGTATTAGGTATCCTTATTTGACAAATTCCGCTCCAAATACCAGACATGATGGAATAAATATTGCAAGAGCTGCATATGCAGTAGATCCAACAGTTTTAGAGACTGAAATTAATGAAAAAAATAATCCTGTGTTTAAATTAGCATCTCTTGCTCAAATGCAAGGTATAGATGCAAGTGATGCACACTCAGCTTTAGCTGATGCAGAACTTACTGCAAAAGTTTTGAAAATTATAAAAAAAAAACAAGAACATACTTGGGAGTCTTTTTTAAGTACCGCAAATAAATCTAATACTGAAACTATTATAAAAAAAGGAGAAATTATAACATTAAACGAATATTATTATGGAAAATCTAGACTTCATTTAGTTGTACCGCTACATGCAAAACATTGTATGCATCCAATTTATCAAGGGTGGTATTACACTATAGATCTTAGAACAGAGATTCAACCATTGATAAATAAATCTATAAATGAATTAAAAACTGAGATGAAAAAAACACCCAAGTTTTTAAGAACGGTTAGATCAAACAAAGCACCAATAATTATTAATGCAAAATATGGATTGAATGTTGAACCATATAATAAATTAGATAAAAACGTTATTAAAAAAAGAGCTGAATTTGTTCAAAATAATGAGCAGTTTTCACAAAATATTTTAACTGCACTTCGTGAAGTTGCAGAAGAAAAAGAACAATCAAAATCTCAAGAGGATATATATGCAGAGGAAAGTATTTATACAAAATTTACATCAAATAAAGATACTGCTTTGTTCCCAAGTTGGCATGAAGCACCATGGAAAGAGAAATTAAATTTATTAGATAAATTTGACGATGATAGACTGGTGAGTTTTGGTAAAAAAATCATCTTTCAAGAAGCTCCAGAAATACTTCCAGATTCTATGTATAAGTCCATAAGAAGAGATATAGCCAAAAGAATATTAAGTGAAAAAAAAGAGAAATGGTGGACAATTCCAACTTTATATAACGAAATTGATACTTTAAGAGAAAAATACACTAATGAAAATAATAATGAAAAGTTAGCTCTCTTGGACGAATTTAATAATTATGCAATGTCAATTCAAAAAAAGTATGAAAATGTTTGATGTATAAAACTTAATTAATTTCAATTTTACCTATTGAATATATATTAAATTAATTTATATCCATTCCATGGCAACAATAAATGTAACTGATGAAAACTTTGACGAAAAAGTTTTAAAAAGTGATAAACCAGTATTAGTAGATTTTTGGGCAGAGTGGTGTGGACCTTGTAAAATGGTAGGACCCATTTTAGAGGAAATTTCTGATGAAATGGCCGACAAAGTTGTAGTTGCAAAACACGACATAGACTCTCAGCCTAACGTTCCGACACGATATTCGATTAGAGGAATTCCTACTATGCTTCTATTTTCAGGTGGAGAGTTAAAAGCTACTAAAGTTGGTGCTACACCTAAAAGTGATATTGTCTCTTTTATTAAAGAAAATATTTAATTTAAGCTTAAAATTTCTCCAGCAAGATATAATGAACCAACACAAAGTATAATTGTATTCTCATTAGTTGATAGAGTTTTTATGCTTTCTTCAATACTATTAGATAGCTTCAAATTTAATTTTAATTTATCTAACTTTCTCTTTAAATCTTCCTTAAAGATTGCACTAGCTTGATTTGGAATATCAATTAAAGTAACAGAATTTACTATATCTTGAAAAGCTTCCATAAATTTTAAGTGTTCTTTATCTTTCATCATACCTACAATAAGATTTACCTCTTCATTTTGATTTTTTACCCAATTAGCAATAGACATACTTGCGCTTATATTATGACCACCATCGATAATTAATCTATTATTACCTGCAATAGCTTTTAACTTTCCACTTTTTATTTCTTCTAATCTTCCTTTAAGTGAAATGTTTTGAATACCATTAATTACATCTTTATCTCTTATATTAAATATTTTTCGTGATGCAGCAATAGAGGTACTTATATTATAAAGTTGGTGATTTCCATGAACATTTGGCTCAGGTAATATCATTTCGCCTAATTCATCTTGATATTGAATAAATCCATTTTCAGAATTAGTAATATTGAAATCTTTTCCAAAAAAATACTTCTTTGAAGTATTTTTTTCTAATGATTTTTCTATATTATCTCTTATTTCTTCATTAACTTGTTTATTAACAAATATATTTGAATTTAGAAGTTTAGCCGTTTTTTCGTGGATTACACCCTCTATCGATTTATTTTCAAGCCATTGAAAGTGATCATTATGAATGACACCGATAAGAGTCATTAAGTTTTCCTTAAACACATTTGTACTGTCAAATTGATGAAATAATCCCGCTTCTATAATATTAATATTATCTTTGAAATTTTCAGCATATTTGATGAATGCGCAAGTTAAAATTTCAAATAATGTTGCATTGTCATCACCTAAAACTTTTTCAGTATCGTTTAATAAATTGATTAAATTTTCTTCATCAATTTTATTATCATTAAATATATATCTCTCTGTATATGAGAGCAGGTGTGGAGAGGTATATAGGTTACATTTGTATCCTGCTTGGTTTAGAATTGACTTTAAACTATAGCACATACTTGCTTTAGCGTTAGTCCCTACAACTGTAATAATGTTTTTTAATTTATCTTGAGGATTGCCAAGTTTTTTTAAAAGATTGAAAGTTCTTTCTAAAGATAAATCAAGTTTTTTTTTATGATGCTTCTCTAGTTTCGATATCAGTTTCTGAATTTTCATTTAAATTTTCTAAATGTATATCAGAATTTTTTCTAAGTAATATCGATAGAAGGTTACCAACTTCTTTTTGTAAGTCTTTTCTTTGCACTACTCTGTCAACAAATCCATGTTTTTCTACAAATTCTGCTGTTTGAAAATCAGAGCTTAACTCTTCCTTTACAGTTGCCTGTATTACCCTTTTTCCTGCGAAAGCAATTAAACATCCAGGCTCTGCAAGATGTATATCTCCTAACATCGCAAATGAAGCTGTAATACCTCCAGCTGTAGGATCAGTAAAACATACGATATAAGGTAAATTATTATTTTTAAGTTCATTTATCGCTAGTGTTGTTCTGGTCATATTTGCTAGAGCAATTGTAGACTCAAACATTCTTTGTCCTCCACCACAAGGAAAGAAAAGGTAAGGTGTTTGATTATCAATAGCATGTTGGACCCCATAAATTATAGCTTCTCCTTCAGCTGCACCAACTGAACCTCCAATAAAATCAAAATTTATTGCACCTGCAGTTATCTCTATTCCATTTATTTTTCCTTTTGCAATCATTACTGCACAATTTTGATTTGTCTTCCTCCTAGCGATCTTTAGTCTGTCTTTATATGATTTTGTATCAACCCAATTCAGTGGATCTTCTGTAGGTATTGGTGACTCTAAAATTTGATATGCATTCTTTCCAAAAACTATATCAAACCTCTGTCTGCAACTAATTCTGTGATGTTTTCCACAAAGATTACAAACCCATAAATTATTCTCTAAATCTTTTTTTAATATTGGACCTTTGCAACAACTGGTCCAGTCTGAATTTGCTATATCTTCTTTTGAAGGCCTTTTTCTAAGTACCCTCTTTATTTTTTCCCCAAAATTTATTGCTTTTGTTAACCAATTCATGATATTTTTTTTTTCAACTTATAAACCATTTTACTTACATTTATGACAGGATTTTGTCTATTATTTAAACTCCTAGTAATTTCCTTACAAATTTGACTTCCAACTACAAGCCCATCTGCACTTTTAAAATTAGATATAGTTTTTTCAGTAATTCCAAATCCAATAACGCAATATTTCTTTGGACTAATATTTTTTATTTTATTGTAATTTTTTAATATTTTTTTTGGTGTAACCTTAAGTTTTCCTCCTGTTGTGGATAACATACTTATATAATAAATCATATCATGTGAATCCTTCGTTATACTTTTTAACCTCCTATTTGAAGTGGTTGGGGACAATAATTGAATAAAGTTGATAGAATTTTTTTTACATTTTTTTGAAAAATTTTTATTTTCTGGCCATGGTAGATCAACGACTATCAAACCGTTTACTCCAGACTTTTTACATTCTTTTAAAAATTTGTTCTCACCAAATTGATAAATCATATTATAGTAACCCATAAGTATTATTGGTTTAGAATATTTACTTTTTTTAAAATCTTTAACTATTTTAAGTATGTCGATCATCTTAATACCATTTTTGATTGCTCTGTAAGAACTAGTTTGTATTTGTCCACCATCTGCAACTGGTGTGTTGTGAGGGACACCTATTTCTAATAAATCAGCATACTTTGATATAGATTTAAGTATTTCTAAAGATTGTTTTTTTGAACTATCACCTGCGACGGTGTAAGTAAGTAAAGCTGGTCTTTTTTCGGCTTTAGCTTTTTTAAATGCAAAGCTAATTGGATTTAACATATTTTTTTCCTAATTTTCTCTCCAAAATTTTCTTATCTTTATAAGCATCACCACAACTATTTATAACTATAACAGTATCTTTACTTAGTTTTTTGGCCTCTTTAATTGCCACGGAGAATGCATGACTTGGCTCAAGAGATGGTCTTAAATTTTCATACTTCGTAACAATTTGGTAAGCTCTCAATGCTTCTTCATCACTTGCAGCCGTATATCTTGCTCTCTTAGTATCTTTCAAAAAACAATGCAATGGAGAGATACCCGGGTAATCAAGTCCTGCAGATATTGATTCAGTCTCTTCAATTTGACCGTCATCATTTTGATTTACATATTGAGCAGCCCCATGAAGTATACCAATTTTAGATCCATATGTTAAAGGAGCGGCATGTCTTTTGCTTTTTGCAGGTCCACCAGCTTCAACCCCAATAAATTCAATTTGTTTTTTATCGTAATCCATAAATTCATTCCAAAATCCGAAACTAGATGAACCCCCTCCAACACAATTATAAAGTTTAAGCTTTTTTGGAATATTACCGAACTCATTAAACAATTGTAATTTAAGTTCTCTTGAAATTTGACTAGTACTCCATCCACATATTCTAACAAAAATCGCAGGACCAACTGTGCTACCAACACACATCGCAGTAGTATCACAATTTGCAACCCAATATCGCATACATTCTGATACAGCATCTACGAGTGTTTGACTTCCTGAATAAACAGGAATTACATGTGCACCATTTTTTTTCATTGCTTTAACATTAGGCTGTTGCCTTTTAATATCTTTTGCACCCATAAAAATTTTGCACTTTAAGCCAAATTTCCTAGCCGCCATACTTAACATTTTTCCAGCGTATCCTGCTCCAGTATCACCGATAATTACTTTTTTCCCTGATCTTTTTGCTAATAAACAATGCACAGTTGCATTGTATATTTTATGTGCTCCACCATTTGCATCAGATACGACTTTTGACCAAATTTGTGCTCCACCAATGTGCTTTGTTAAATTTTGTAACTTTATAAATCTAGTAGGAGACCCAATCCAGTTTTTGAAATATTTATCTCTTTCTTTTATGAAGTTTCTGTCATTCTTTAATTTGTTAAATTGTATTTCTAAGTCTTCTATTGGTTTCTTAAGAGTTTCAGGGACAAAGTTTCCACCAAACTTACCACCCCAGAAACCGAGCTTATCTCCCTGATCAATGACTGGAATTCCTTTTTTAAGTTTCATTTTCAACTGCAAAATTTAATAGTTTATTAATTTTATTTAAGTCCTTTTTACCATCATCATTTTCTAAAGCACCACTTAGATCTATGAAGCAGTCTTTATTTATAAAATTAGGAATATCTTCTATTTTTATATTTCCAGCAATCATTTTATTTATTGAATTAGGTATAGAATTTAACAAATCATGATTAAATCCGACTGATCTTTCGTATCCTTTTCCATCAAAAAGAATTAAATCTGATATTTTTTCATAATCTTTATAAACCTCTACGTCTTTTTGATTATTTATTGTAAGAGCAGTAATAATTTTAACATTATATTTTTTCTTAATTATTTTCGTCCTTTCAGGACTTACATCATACAGTTGATAAAAATCAAAATTTAAATCTTTTATTTTTTCTAATATTTTATTATTCGGATTAACAAGGACAGATACAAAACTTGTTTTATTTTTTTTTATACTAACCAATTTTTTTAATTTATCATATTCAACGAACCTTCTACTTTTTTTATAATTAGTAATGAAACCAATAAATCTTGGTGGAAATTTATGATTTAAGGTGTATTTTAAAGTCTCAAGATCAGAGACCCCACAAATTTTTATCCCTTTAACCATTATTTTAAATGATCGATTAAATTTTGAAGATTATTTTTAATATTTCCCTTAGTAATTGGTCTTCCAATTACTAACCAGTCACTTCCATTTCCGTAAGCTTTTTTTGGAGTCAAAGTTCTTTTTTGATCATCTTTTTTAGCATCAAATCTTATACCTGGAGTTATTATTTCTTTTTTAAAAACTTTCTTTACAATTTTTACTTCTTTAGGACTACAGACTATTGCATCTAATTTTGCCTCATTAGCCAATTTAGCTTGTTTAGAAATTATTTTCTTAATATCTTTACTATATCCAATTTCTTTCAGAGACTTATTATCAAGAGAAGTAAGTATTGTTACTCCAACTAATTTTGTCTTTCCTGAAACCTTTTTAGCAGCTTTTAAAGCTTCTAATCCTGAATTAATATGAATTGTTATATAATTAAAATTTAGATCGCTCACTGCTTTAATGGAAGACGCACAGGTGTTAGGAATATCTGATAATTTATAATCACCGAATGTAATTTTATTTTTTAATTTTGATACAAAATTTCTACCACTTTTTGAATTTAGAAATTCTAATCCAAATTTGTATCCGATTTTTAGATCTGAGTTTTCTGTTTTATTAATAATTTCTCTGATTTTAATGACATTTTTACTGTCACAAGCAACAAATATTTTATTCTTTTTCATTTATTTTACTTGCCCACTCCTTAGAAATTTTAAATAATATAGCTTTCTTCAATGGTGTATTTACTTTTTCATTAGTTTTTGGATTTCTAGATATTCTAGCTTTTTGAATTCTAGGTTCAAATGAGAATATTTCTCTTAATTCAACTCTTTCACCTCTTCTTAAAGCCTCTTGAACCTCATAAATAAGAATATCAAATACTTTTAAAAGATCTTTTTTTAAAAAGTTTGGATAATTTTTTGCTAGTTCTTTAATTAGGTCTGATTTTACCGCTGACAATTTTTATTCGTTATCCTTTTTATTCTTCTTATCATCTAGTTGTTCAGAAAGAGATGAGAAAGGAAGATTTTTTCCACTTAATGGACTAGAATGCTCCTTAATGGCTTTAGCATTCATAATTTCCTCAAGCAATTTAATACTTAAAGACACTTTTCTCTTTTCAAAATTCAATTCAGATATAGCAGCATCTATTCTTTCTCCGCCCACAAACCTGGATGGTCTTGCATCTGTTGCACTCATAGCTATTTGAGACTTTTTGATTAAAAACTCCATTTCACACTCTTCAGGTTTGACTATTAAACCTTTGTTATCAGTGGATATCACTTTTACTGTGATTGTGTCGTTAACTTTCTTATCTTTAAACCAATCAAAAGGGTCTTTTTGTAATTGTTTAAGTCCAACCCTTACTTTTTGATCTGATTTTTTAATTTCTAGAACTAAAACTTTTAACTTATCCCCTTTTTTATATTTTTTTAATTCATCTTCTGCTTTTCCTGAATATGATAGGTCATTTGAGTGTAAAAACCCGTCAATATCAAAATCTGCTAGTTTTAGATATATAGCATACTCATTGGTATTATTCACAATTCCTTCAATTTCACTTCCAACTGGGTATTCATTTTCAAGTTTAGAATATGGATTTTCTTGAGTTAATCTATGAGAAATAGCAACTCTTCGTTTTTCTTTATCAATTTCAGTTATTACGCAATCAATCTGATCTCCAACACTAAACATTTTTTTTGGAGAAATATTTTTTTTTGTCCAACTTATTTCACTACTATGAAGTAGGGTGCTTAAACCAGCCTCCAGTTCACAAAAACATCCATAGTCAGTTATTTTAACAACCTTTACTTTATATTGATTTCCAATTTGATAATTAGAGATATGCTCAAATGGATCAGGTGAAAGTTGCTTTATAGAGCAACCAACCTGTAATTTTTCCATATCAATTGAAATTACTTTAAGATCATGCTTCTCACCGATATTAAATATTTCATCTGGATGGTTTACTCTGCTATAACTTATCTCTTGTAGATGACAAAGAGTGTCTAAAGTACCTTCTGGAGTATTGACTTCAAAAAAGCAACCAAATGAGGAATAACCTTTTACAACCGCGTCTTTAATTATATCACCTACTTTAAATTTTTCTATAATTTTTGCTTTATCTTCTTTCTTGTTTGAAGAAACAACTTGTCTTCTTGATACAACGCTATTACCACGAACCATATCAAGTTTTATCAATGCAAATTTTTGCTCAATACCAATTAAATGATCAATATTTTTTATGGGCTTATCAGATATTTGTGATCCAGGACAAAACATTAGTGAACCAGTTTCAACATGTTCAACTATAACACCACCTTTTGTTTTTTGAGTAATTTTTCCATTAATCAACTCGTTATTTTCATAACATTTAACTAATTTGTTCCACCCTTTTATTTTCTGTGCTTTTTGAGCCGATACGATTACATCACCATTTTTATCTTCTATTTTTTCAAGTAAAACTGAAATTGTTGAACCTACTTTCACTTCATCATCAATTCCAATCAATTTAATTTCGTTTACATCGATCACTGGCTCACTTTTTAAACCAGGTATAAATAGAAAAATATATTTATTTGTTATCTTGGTTACCTTTCCATCAACTATTTTCCCTTCTTCAATTTTGTTTTTTGATAATTGACTGTTTAGAAGCTTTTCAAATTGTTGACTAGCTGGCGATGATAGGTCTTTATAAATTTCCATTAACTATTTAACTTTTTATCCATTATTGCTTTTATCTTTTTAAAGCAGGCTTTCTTACTTAATTTAGTGGTATTAATCAAGGTAGAATCTTTGGTTTTTTTCAGTGGACCGAATTTTCTATTTTTATCAGATTTATCTCTATTTCTAAGGGTTTTGAGGACTTCTTGAAAGCTTAGCTTTTTATTTAAAGTTTTATATTCTTTGTACCGTCTTAGAGCTCTTACTTTAAGGTTAGCTGTAATATAAAATTTAAACATTGCATCTTTCACTTGAATTGTGATGATGTCTCTGCCGTCTAATACTGATCCTTTATATCTTTTTGGCGGTTGGTAAGCACATCTTTGTTGAAATTTATGCACAATATTTCTAATATTTTTATCTTTAGCAACAATAGACGCAGAAATTGCCACGTCATTAGAGAGCAACTTTTTATTTTTTAAATAATTTATTTTTAAATTTTTAATTTTTTCTTTTACTAAGCGATACGTAAATTTTTTTTTTTTTTCTAACTTTAACTTACCAATATATCTATAAATTTTACCAGTATCTAAATAAAATAGATTATAATGTTTTGAGATTAATTTTGCTTGAGTACCTGCCCCTGCAGCTGCAGGAGAGTCTATAGCAACAGTTATAATTTTTTTTCTTTTTTTCAATTAATTTTAGCTCCTATAGATTTTAATTTATCTAAAAAACTTGGAAATGAAGTATTGATTGAATCTTTATCATGAATTTTCCACTTACCTCCCAAAGTTAATGCTGCAATAGTAGATAAAAAAAATATTCTGTGATCTTTTAGAAAATTTTTTATTTCAAAACTACTAGATAACTCTAATGAAGGATTGCCATAAATACTTATATCATCATTAAATCTTTTTACTTTTATTCCTATTAGTTTTAAAAATTTGACTGCTATATCTAATCTTTTAGACTCTTTTTTATTCATTTCTCCTAAATTTTTAAATTTAGATACACCTTTTGCTTTTGCAGCAACTAAGAATATTATTAAAAATTCATCAATTGCTGAAGTATTATGCAGAGGAGAACAATTTACAGACTTTAATTTTTGATTACTTCTCACGGAAATATTTGAAATTTTTTCCCCATTATATATTTTAGTATTTCTTAGTTTAATATTAGCTCCCATATTGTTTAAAATATTTATAATTCCAGCTCTACTTGGGTTTACATTTACATTTTCAATTAGGATGTTGGATTTTTTTGATAAAAGTGTCAAAACAATAAAAAAAGCAGCAGAACTAATATCTCCTGGAACATTATATTTAAATGATCGAAATTGATTTAAACCTTCAACTTCAATTTTATCAAATTTTTTCTTTCTTTTTATTTTTATAGGATATTTTAAAAAATTTAGCATTAACTCTGTGTGGTTCCGAGATATTTTAGATCTAATAATTGTTTTGCCTGGTGTATTTAGTCCTGCTAAGATTAAACAAGACTTAACTTGTGCACTTCCTATGTTTTCATGATAATTTATAGGTCTTAAAAAATCTGAACCTAGTATTTCTATTGGTAACAAATTATTTTTGCTTTTAATATTTGCACCAAAAAGTTTTAGAGGATTAATAACTCTAGAGAAATCTCTTTTAGATAAACTTCTATCTCCTATTAATTTAACTTTAAATTTTGACTTGACTAACATTCCTAGAATTAGCCTTGCCAAAGTGCCAGAATTTCCAGCATTTATCGTGGTTTTTTTTTTCAAATTAAACCCATTTAATCCAAATCCCTCAATTCTGTAAGTATTATTATCTTTTGTATAATTTATCCCAAGTTTTTTAATTGTTTTAAGGGTATTTATAACATCTTCGGACTCTAGAAGATTTGAGATTTTAGAAATACCAACAGCTTGTGAAGCTAAAAGTATAGATCTAATAGATATGCTTTTGTCCGAACTTACTTTAATTTTTTTATTAAAACTTTTTATTTTATTATGTATTATAATATGATTTGGCATTGATGATTTAATTTATCTTAAATTCATCACCAAAATATGCCGATCTTGCAATAGAGTCTTTGATTATTTCGCTAGGTCCACCAGATGCAATAACTTTTCCATTCGATAATACTATCGCTCTATCCACACATGATAATAAATCTCTAGCTTGATGGTCGCACACTACAACTGTAATTTTTTCTAAAGACTGTAAGCTAACAATAATTTCTTGTAACATCTTTATTGTTAAAATATCAAGTGCAGCAAAAGGTTCATCTAGAAGTAAAATTTTAGGTTCATTTATTAGAGCCATTGAAATTACTAACTTTTTTTTTTGTCCTCCAGACAAATGTTTTGCTTTTATTTTTAGTAAAGGATCAAATTCGAATTGAGAAATAATTTTCTCTATTTTTGATTTTCTAATATTTTTATCTTTAATGTGTATTTCTGCAACAAGTTTTAAATTTTCAATTAAATTCAAATCCTGAATAAATCCTCCGTGTTGAGGAACATATCCTATTTTAAATCTTGTAGCTCTCTCATAAATAGGAATTTTTGTACAATCTACTCCATCAATTAAGACTTCTCCATAGCTTGGGCTCTTTAATCCTGTAATTATATGAAACAAAGTTGACTTACCAACACCATTTGGTCCCAACATACCCAAAACTTCCTGCTGATTTATTTTTAGGTCTAAATTATTTAAAATTTGTCTTTTATTGTAAAACATAGAAATTTTTTTCAATTCGAGTATAGCCTCTTGGTCTTTAAAACTTTTAATCCTAAATTTTTTTATTAATGCCATCAGTTTGTTTTTACATTTATATCAGTTAATGCACTCTCTGGTAAAATATCAATATCTTTTGTTTTTAAGTCAAATTCAACAATTCCAGCCTTAATCACTGATTTAGGATCTGTAATTATTACATCATTATATGCTACGGCTTTATTATTTTCCATATTAATATCAAAGTTTATACAATTTATCTCTTTATCTTGAAAATTTATAACAACATTTTCATAAAATTTTGAATTTAAACTTACTGAATTATATTCAGCAAAATCTGAAACTATATAAATTGTATCTCTAATATCTGATGTTATTTTACCTCTTACATCAGTCAAATCCAAAATATCGTTATTTTCAACATTAGATTTTCCTGATGTGGCCAATAGATAAAACTTATTACCCTTTTGATCTACAGAAGTATATTCAACATCTTTAACAAGATTTTTGATTTTTTTTTCTGTATGAGATTTTTTTTTATTTTTATTTTTAACTACTTCTTTCTTAATTTTGATATTATTTTTTATATTTTCTTTAACCACTTTATTTTTTGAAGCTTCTACTTCTTTATTTTCTGAAATTTCTTCTTTTTTTTCATCATTTTTAGTTGAAAATATTTCACTTTTTATACTTTCATTATTTTTTATTTTTTGACTAAGCTTCTCATTTTGCAATTCTAAATCTAAAATTTTTTTTTCAAGTTCTTGGAGTTGTTTTGTGTTATTTATTTCAGTTTGATTGACTTCATTATCAAAAGTTTTTTTTGTATCAAAGTATCTAAAATAAACAGAACCAATTATGATAATAATTAATGATAATAAAATTATTTGAATTAATGACTTAATCGACATTTAATTTATATTAGCATTAAGAATATTATGTATATGAACAAATCCAATAGTAATATTTTTTTTATTATTTTGATGAACACATAAACTTGTAATTTTCTTTGTATTCATAATTGAAAGGGCCTGTGCTGCAAGCATATTTTTATCAACACTAATAGGGTTTTTTTTCATAAATTTCTTAATCTCTAAATTTTCAAATGCATTTCTAATGTTTGCAAATCTCTTTAAATCCCCATCCGTTAAAATTCCAATTGTTTTGTGTATCTTATTTTTCACAATTAGAGTCCCAACTCCTTTTTCTCTAATACTTTTTAAAGCAGTTTTCATACTGACATTTTCATTTACAAAAGGAATTTTTCTTCCAATTAACATCAAATCTTCGACTGTTTTTAGTTTAATTGACAATGAGCCACCTGGATGAAACTTTTTAAAATCTAACTTACCAAATTTTTTGTAGTTCATACATGTAATGGCAATTGCATCACCGAGTGCGAGTTGTACCGTGGTAGATGATGTTGGAACAAAATTACCTGGTCCGGCTTCTTTCACTGCAGGCAATAAAAATTTAACATCCGCATTTTTGTATAAAATTGAATCTTTCTTAGATGTAATACCTATAAGCTTAATATTTTTATTTCTAGATGAATACTGAATAATGTTCTTCAATTCATTGCTTTCTCCACTTAAACTTAACAATATAACAATATCATTTGAAGTTATTTGTCCCATATCTCCATGACTTGCATTTGAGGCATCCAAAAAAAATGACGAGGTGCCAGTTGATGAAAGAGTCGCTGACCATTTTTTTGCAATTATTCCACTCTTACCAACTCCTGAGACAATTATTTTTCCGTTTTTACAATTAAGAATTGTCTTAACTATTTTTTCAAAAGATTTTCCTATATTAGATTGAAGTTTTTTAAGAGAATCTGTCTCAATTCTTATTACTTCTTTACCAATAGTTGATAATTTTTTCTTTCTCATTTTAGTGAGACCAAATATCCTCCTTAAATGATGCAAAATCTAGTTCAACCCTAGTATTTATGAATTTTATTATCTTATGATAAAGATCTATTCTATTTTCTCTTTCTAATATTTTTTTTAAAGATGAATAAATTTCATGCAAATAAACAACATCTTGTGCACAGTACTTCAATTGTTTATCTGATAACTCCCCTCCAAAATCGGATGATTGTAATTGCTTGCTTACATCTATACCTATAAATTCTTTTATTAAATCTTTTAAGCCATGCTTATCGGAATAACCTCTTGCAATTTTACTCATTATTTTTGTGCAATTCACGTTTTTTACGTCTATCCCTAAATATTTTTTTATAAATAAAAGATCCGCCCTTGCAAAATGAAATAATTTATTAATATTTTCGTCTAACAGAATTTTTTTAAGATTCGGTGCATTGTAATTATCTTTATTTAATTGGATAATGTGAGCATCATAATTTCCTGACGATATTTGAAGCAAACAAAGTCGATCTCTCTCAATATTCAGTCCTGTAAATTCACAATCTATAGCTATCTTGTCACTGAAGTTTATTTCATCTGGTAAATCTTGTTTATGTAATTTAATATCTAAATTCATTTAATAGATATATATATATGAATAATCAGGATTCAATTTTAATATTTGGTTCATCCGGTCAAATAGGTAAATCCTTAATAAGAAAATTCACAAAAAATAACTATAGAGTTATTGCAGTAACTAGAAGTATTCATAGAAAAGGCTATCAGATCAAAACCCAATCAAATTATGGATATTTGGATTTAGAGGAAATTAACTCATTTCGTGAAGATAGAATATCAAAATTGATGGAAAGATCTTCCGTATGTATTAATTTAATTGGTATTTTATATGAACAAAAACAAAAACAATTTGATTTGATTCATTCTGATTTGCCTTCTTTGCTTTCAAAAATCGCTTCAAAAACTTCTATTAAGCAATTTATTCATATTTCTGCACTTGGGATAGAGTCTGCAACTGATAGCAATTATGCAGTTAGTAAATTAAGTGGAGAAAAAAAAGTAAGAGAAAACTTTCCTGAATCTATTATTTTAAAACCTTCTATAGTTTATTCAATAGATGATAATTTTACTACAAATTTTATGAAACTATTAAGTTTTCTCCCAGTTATGCCATTATATTATCATGGAAACACTAAGTTTACGCCAATACATGTCTCTGATCTTTCAAATATAATTTACGAAATAGTTGAAAAAAAAATTACTGGAGAAACTATAGAATGTATTGGTCCTGAAGTATTCACTTTTAGAGAAATTCTAACAAAAATCTTAAAATCAATAAATAAAAAAAGATTATTATTTCCTTTGCCGCTGTTTTTAGCAAAACTAAATGCTAAATTATTTCAATTAATGCCCAAGCCATTATTGACTATGGATCAATTAAAACTTTTAAAATATGATAATGTAATATCTAAAAAATATAAGACAAATTTTGATATTAAAATCAATGCTAATAAAAAATTTGATGAAGAAATTAATCGATATAGTTATAATTGGACAAGTGGAGGTCAATTTTCAAAAAAAAATTGATAAAATAAAAAAATGTTAGCTAATTTAATATATTTAATAGTATTTATAATTTTAGTATTTGTTTTAACTATTGCTGTAAAAGCAATAACAAGAGGGGTTGAGGCAAAACAAATATTAAAAGAAGAAAAAAATTTGAAATTTGATATTGAAGAAAAGAACCAAAGTTTAGAAATTATAAGTCAGATAAAAGAATTAAAAGACTTATATGACAAAGGTATTCTTAATGAAGAAGAATTTAGGAAAGCAAAAGAAAAAATATTAAAATAAATTACGCCGACTTTACCTTCTTTTCTATAAATTTTGGAACTTCTTCATCTTTATCTACAGCCTCTTCTTTTTTGCCCTTTGGTTGAAACACGATCATAATATGTAAAGGGCAATAGGAAAATTTTTCAATAGTTTTTCTTCCACAAAATGAAGAGTCTTTTTCTGAAGGATGGCCTTCCATATACTTGCAAGTATTCTCATTTAACTGCTCAAGTTGCAAATTTTTTGCAGGTTCAAAATTTTTATCTAGAAGTAAAGATCTAAATCTTTGCTTTCTAGTATTCTTTTTATTACTAGGGGCATTTTGAGCGTGTGTTACAATGTTATTTTGTACGGCAGTAGATCTTGTTTTTATTTTTGCAGATAAATTCAATCGATGGGCTTTCCCAATTACAGCATTTCGACTAACACCACCAATTATTTCAGCAATTTGACTTGCTGTTTGCCCTTTCCCCCAAAGATCTCGAAGTTTATTAACTTTTTCATCAGTCCAACTCATAATACTATATTTAGTATAATTTAATTTTTATATAACATTATCTTGAAATCACAATTATATCCTCATAACAAGCTTTTTTTTTTGTTTTTTAACAAATATCGAAAAAAAAGTTTATTAATAATTACTTATGGTTGAATTACAGAAAAAATATCAGATTGGATCAAGAAGATTTGGCGCTGTAAACTGGGTAGGAACTTATTCTTTATTTAAAAAAGAGGTGTTAAGATTTATTACAGTTTCAGGTCAAACTTTATTAGGACCTATATTAACTAGTATATTATTTTTGACGGTAATTTCGTTAGCTATAGGAGATCAAAGAGCTGATGTTTTAGGTGTTACTTACATTAAATTTTTAGCTTGTGGATTGATAATGATGCAAGTTATTCAACAAAGTTTTGCTCATTCAAGCTCTTCTCTAATGATGGCTAAAATGATGGGCACAATTACAGATGTTGTTCACAGCCCCTTATCTTCTTCAGAGGTAGTTTTTGCTATAACATTAGCCTCTGCTACAAGAGGTTTATTAATTGCATCAGCTTCAACTTTAATCTTTATATATTTTATAGATTTATCAATACAAAATTTTCTATTATGGTTTATCTATCTGTTTCTAGGGGGATTGTTAATGGGATCATTAGGATTAATTGTTGGATTATATGCTGATAAGTTTGATCAAATGAGTACAGTTACAAACTTTCTAATAGTACCTTTAAGTTTTTTAAGTGGTACTTTTTATAGTATTGAAAAACTACCTGAAATTTTAAGAGTTATAAGTAATTACAATCCATTTTTTCATATGATTGATGGGTTTAGATATTCGTTCATAGGTCAAATGGATGGTTCAGTAACATTTGGTATTTTACTATTAACTTTTCTAAGTTTACTTATCACATTTTTCGCATACATTTTAGTACATAGAGGTTATAAGATTAAATCATAATTCAAAATGAGTTCATTAGCCAAAAATTATAAAAGAAGAAATCTATCTTTCGTAAAAGGTAAAGGATCTTATTTATACACGTATAAAGGAATTAGGTATTTAGATTTTGTACAAGGAATAGCAGTAAATTCATTAGGCCATACAAACCCGAATTTAGTAAGAGCAATAAATAATCAATCAAAAAAACTCTGGCATGTTTCAAATTCATTTAAAATTCCTGAAGGAGAAGAGTTAGCTAAAAAATTTACAAATAAAACATTTGCAGATTCAGTTATTTTCCAAAATAGTGGAGCCGAAGCCACTGAGGCCGCTATAAAAGTTGCAAGAAGATATTTTTATTCAATTGGAAAGCCAAAAAAAAATAGAATTTTATGTATAAAAAATTCTTTTCACGGAAGAACAATTGCAGCAATAAACGCAAGTGGATCAAAAAAAATGATAGAGGGATTTGGTCCAAAAGTAGGAGGATTTGACCATTTTAAATTTGGAAACCATAAGGAATTTAAAAAAAAAATAACAGATAAAACAGCTGCTATAATGATTGAACCGATAATGGGAGAGGGTGGAATAAAAGTGATACCCACGTGGTGTTTAAAAGAAATAAGAAAGATTTGTAACAAGAAAAAAATTCTTTTAATTTTGGATGAGGTCCAATGTGGCATTGGTAGATCTGGTAAATTTTTCTCATTTGAATATGCAAATATAAAACCTGATATAGTTCCGATAGCTAAAGGAATTGGTGGTGGATTTCCTATTGGAGCTGTTTTGATGACAAAAAAAGTTTCAAAAGCTATGGTGCCTGGTACACATGGATCTACTTTTGGTGGAAATCCATTGGCAATGTCAGTAGGCAATGCTGTTATGAATGAAATATTTAAAAAGGGTTTTTTATCAAAGGTTAAAAGTAATTCAAAATATTTTATTTCAGAATTAAATAAGATTAAAAATAAATTTCCAAAAATCATCAAAGAGATAAGAGGTGTAGGCTTAATCTTGGGAATTCAACTTTATAAAGATCAATCAAAATTTATAGAAAGTCTTTTAAAAAATAAATTGTTAACAATTAGAGCAGCAGAGAATGTAATCAGAATTTTACCTCCTTTGAATGTTACTAAAAAAGAAATTAACCTGGCTTTGAAAATAATTACAAAAGTTTGTAGTGACTATAAAAATTTATGAAAAACTTTCTTCATATAAGGGATATTCCAGTTCAAGACTTAAAGAAAATTCTTTCTGATGCAAAAAAAAGAAAATTTAAAAGAAAAAAATTAAACACTCTTGATCCAGATAAAGATATTCCTTTAAGAGGAAAAATTCTCTTACAAATGTTTGAAAAATCTAGTTTAAGAACAAGACTTAGTTTTTATTTAGCAATTAAACAACTAGGAGGAGGATCATTAACTTTGAGACCAGAGGAATTACATTTAGGAACTGGAGGAGAAAGTATTGAAGATACATCAAAAATCTTATCAACATATGGCAATGCTTTTATGTTAAGAACTGACTCTGATAAAAAATTAAATGAATTCAAAAAATATTCCAAAATACCTATTATAAATGGATTAAGTCCGTCATCGCACCCAACTCAAGTTTTGTCAGATATTTTTACAATTCAGGAAATTAAAAACAAAAATGTCTCTAAACTAAAGTTATGTTGGATTGGAGATGCCAGTAATAATATGATGAACAGTCTTATAGAAGCATGCATAAAATTTTCGATATCTTTAAATATTGCCAGTCCAAAAGACTATCAACCAAATAAAGCACTTATCTCATGGATTAAAAAGAAGAAAGGAAAAGTAAAAATTTTTAATAAAAAAGAATTAGCAGTTAAAAATTGTGATGTAGTTATGACAGATAAGATCATTTCATTGAATGATAGAGTAAATAAGAAAAAGAAATTAAAGTCATTTAAAAATTTTAAAGTTGATATCAAAACTATGAGTTTTGCAAAGAAAGATGCAATATTTTTACATTGTCTTCCAAGAGGTGGTGAGGTCACGGACGAAGTTTTTTTAGGAAGGCAATCAAAAGTGTGGCATCAGGCACTTAATAGGGTTAATGTTCAAAAAAGTATCTTGTTGTATTGTTTTGATAAATTAAGGTAATTCTAAAGGAGTGTCAGCATTTGCATTCATATATAGTATAACTGATGCTCTATCTTTTTCTTTTTTTAACCCCGCAAAAGCCATTTTAGTTCCCTTGATATAAGTGGCAGGTTTAATCAAAAAACTATTCATTTCTTCAAAAGTCCAATCTTTCCCAAATGCTATCAAAGCTTTTGAATATTTATAATCTTCTAATGCACCCATATTTCTACCTAAGACGTTATAAAGGGCAGGACCTATATTATTTCTTCCACCTTTTTTGATAGAATGACATGCGCTACACTTTTTGAAAACTGTCTTACCATGCTCAACACTTCCCATTGCTAATAATGCAGCTATGTTTACCTCTTGGGTAGAAGAAGATTTTTTAGTATCTGTTTCAGCAAATTCCACTTTATAAGCAGATTGAGCTGGTTTCTCCACGTAATATATATAGTCTGAGATTTTGGTAATACCAAAAATAACTATAAAAATAACTAATACCGCAGTAATAATTTTATTAATTTCAAATGAATCCATGATTTTTAATTATTAACCTCGTATAACATGTTAAACAAAAAAAATACTAAATTTAATTTTAATTATTGCGTCTGAAAGACGCATAATACTTAATTTTTATGAACAACGCAGTAATTTTAATCCCGTCAAGATTGGCAGCAACAAGGCTTCCAAAAAAACCATTGTTAAAAATTAATAACATTTCAATAATTAATCACGTTTATAAAATTGCGAATTCATCAATAGTTGGTCAAAGTTATGTCGCAACTGGTGATAAGGAAATATTTGATGAGGTGACCAAATATGGTGGAAAATGCATTTTAACCCAAAGTGATCATAAAACAGGAACCGATAGAATTTTTGAGGCTTTTCAAAAATTAGAAAATGATAATATTGAGTATGTAATTAACCTTCAAGGAGATGAACCCATGCTTGATATTCAGGATGTAAATAATCTTCTTGAAAAAACAATAGAAAAAAAATCAAAAGTTTCAACATTAGCTTGTGAAATAGAGAGTGAGGAAATTTTGTCAAAAAAAAATATTGTTAAAGTAACCACAAATGAGAAACTTATAGAGGGTAAATTATCAACTGCTACATCATTTGTTAGGACAGTAAGTAAAACCAAACAAAATATTTATCACCATATTGGGATTTATATTTATAATGTGACCTATTTAAAAAAGTTTGTACAATTTGATCAAACACAAAACGAAAAATCACAAAACTTAGAACAATTAAGATTGATTGATAATAAAATCTGTATAGATGTTGGTTTAGCAAAAACCAAACCAATAGGTGTTGATACACATGAAGATTATCTGGAATTAAAAAAAATAATGGAATATAAAAATTAAATTATGAAAATTGCTTATCAAGGTATTGCAGGTAGTTATAGCGAGAGCTGTGCCAAAAAAATGTATCCAGGTTGTGAAACAGTTTCTTGTAAAACTTTTGATGAATGTTTTGAAAGATCTAGTAAGGATAGTTCAATTAAATCTTTAATTCCAGAATCAAATAAAACAACAGGTAATATTGGTGTCGAATATTTAATTTTTAAATATAGATTGAATATTTATGCAGAACATTTTTTTCCAATTAATCATAATCTTTTGGGAATAAAGGGGTCAAAATTAAGTGAGATTAAAGATGTATATTCCCACGCCCAAGCTCTTAGCCAATCTTCGAGTTTTATAAAGAAAAAAAAATTAATAGAAAATGTTCGAGCCGATACAGCAGGATCGGCAAAATTTGTATCTGAAGCTAATGATAAAACTAAGGGTGCGATTGCATCTAGCTTAAGTGCTGAAATATACGGTCTTAAGATATTACAAGAAAATATTCAGGATGATAAAGATAATGTTACTAGATTTTTGTTATTAGGAAAGGATATATTTCAACCAGATTTTAGTAATGAAAGTTATATAACATCAATATTATTCAAGTTGAAAAGCAAACCTGCAGCTCTTTATTCTGCATTGTCTGGTTTCGCAATTAATGGTGTTAATATGAGTAAACTTCAAAGTTTTCCTGAAAAGAACTCTTTTTCATCATATTTTTTCCTTTGTGATATTGATGGACATATAGAATCTGTAAAAATTAAAAACTCACTTGAGGAATTAGGGCTGCATTGCCAAGATATGCACGTTCTAGGTGTTTATAAATCTGATAAATTTAGAGAAAAATAAATTTATAACTTTCTTGTAGAATAGAAATTTTTATTGATATAATAACGTTGGAGGCCAGTCAGGTGGTGTTACCACAAATCCCCTAGGATCGAAAGATAGCAAGGGTAGTGAGTATTTTCCAGGTTGATTGGTCTCCTTAGAAATGACAGAAAATTCAAAAGTATTAGCTTTAAAATATAGACCTCAAGTATTTGAGGACTTAATTGGTCAAGAGGTTATCGCTGAAACAATTAAAAATTCAGTTATCACTGATAAAGCTGCGAATGCATTTTTATTTACTGGTATTAGAGGTGTTGGAAAAACTACTTTCGCAAGAATAGTTGCTAAGGCATTAAATTGCGAGAATGGCGTTAAAAATCTTTGCAAAAAAGATTTTTGTGAACATTGTAATTCAATTATTAACTCAAATCATATTGATGTTTTAGAGATGGACGCTGCAAGTAAGACTGGAGTTGATGATGTGAGGGAGCTTATTGAATTTTCAAGATATGGACCAACAACCGCTAAATATAAAATATTTATTATTGATGAAGTTCATATGTTAAGCAAACAAGCATTTAATGCACTTTTAAAAACCCTTGAAGAACCACCAAAATATTTAAAATTTATATTTGCAACAACAGAAATTAAAAAAATTCCTGTAACAGTAATATCGAGATGTCAACGTTTTGATCTCTCTAGAGTAAAATCTGAAGAGCTTTTTAATTTTATAAAAATGATTAAAGACAAAGAAGGAGGTAAAGTTTCTGATGAAGCTTTAAAATTAATCGTTAAAATTTCAGAAGGATCTGTTAGAGATGCATTATCTTTGCTAGATCGAGGACTAGTATCAAATCAAAATGATGAGGAATTAAATTTAGATAAAGCACAAAGTATTTATGGATATTTTGATAAAAGTTCTCTTATAGATTTAATAAAAAATCTGTTTAGTGGTGATGAAAAAAAAGTATATGAGTTGTATAGAAAAATTTATGACTCTGGTGTTGATCCAAAAATTTTTTTAAATGATTTTCTCGAGGTTTTATATTACCTAAAAAATATTAATTTTATAAAATTAGATGGAAACAATTTTTCTTTAAATGACCAAGACTTTAGTAATCTTTCCACAATATCTGAAAATTTAGATTCAAAAGACATAATCCTTTTTTGGCAATTTACACTTGATACAATTGAGGAAATTAATATTGTTTCGAATCCAAATTTATCAGTTGAAATGTTCCTTTTCAGATTAATGAGAATAACAGGTATTAAGGAGAAGGGTGTCGAGGAAAGCTTTACTGGAAAAAATTCTGATACTTTAATTAAAGAACCTGAAAAAAAAACTACAAATAAAACAATAGATCAAATCAAAAATATTTCACAACAAGAAAAAATTGAACCAAATTTAAATAAAGATGAAGTAATAAATGAACTTAAAATAGGTTCATTTGAAAGTTTGATAAATCTATGCACGGAAAAGAAAGAAGCTGAGCTTAAATATGAACTTGAAACTAATACAAATTTAGTTTCATTCTCTGAGGGTTTAATAGAAATATCTTTTAATGAAAACTTAGACAAAGACTTTATTAAAAATCTTTCTAACAAGCTGTACGAATGGACATCCAAGAGATGGATTATATCTCTATCAAAAAACCGAGGACAAATTTCAAAAAAAGAAAAAAATAAAATTGATGAGAAAAAAATATTTGATGATGTTAAAAAGTCTGAAGCATATAAAAAAGTGATCGAAGCATTTCCTGATGCAGAATTAATAAATGTTGAGTTGAAAGAGGATTAGAATGACAGATTTTTCAAAATTAATGGAAAAAGCTAAAGAAATTGAGAGTAAAATGAAAGAAAGCCAAGAAAACATTAAAAAGATCGAAGTTGAAGGTGTTTCGGGAGCTAATGATGTAAAGGTTACGTTAAATGGAGAGGGAACCATGATCTCAATTAAACTTAGTGAAAATGTTTTAAAAGAAGAAAAAGTAATACTAGAAGATCTTATTACTGCTGCTCATAATAACGCAAAATCGCAACTTAAATCAAAAACAGCAGAGGAAATTTCTAAGGCTTCAGGAAATTTTGGAATACCTGGATTTAAGTGGCCTTTATAATTTAAATGCAAAATATTCCTGAAATAGAAAATTTAATCAAACTAATATCTAAATTACCAGGGCTAGGACCTAAGTCTGCCAAAAGAATGATTTTGAAAATGATTAATAATCGTCAAGAATTATTAAAACCATTGGCTCAAAACTTAAGTGAAGTATTTAAAAATGTGATTAGATGTAAAATTTGTGGAACTTTAAAATCAAATAATAGTCCATGTGATAATTGTGAAAATAAGAGTAAAAAATTTAATAAAATTTGTGTTGTAGAAAATATTTCAGATCAATGGGCAATAGAAAGCTCATCTATTTTTCAAGGTTACTTTCATATTCTTGGAGGAACACTTTCAAATAATAATAGTCAAAACAAGGAAGACCTGCTAATCAATTCCCTAGTAGAAAGAGTAAGTAGGGATAATATAGATGAGGTAATTTTGGCAACAAGTGCAACTGTAGAGGGTCAAACTACTGCATTTTATATTCAAGATACTCTAAAAAAAAAAAATATTAAGATTTCAAAACTAGCTCAAGGTTTACCAGTAGGTGGAGAAATTGAAAATTTAGATGATGGTACTCTAATATCTGCGTTTAAAAACAGAAAAAAACTTGAGGCTTAATTAGCTTTTTTTAATTAATCTGTTTAAATGCAAGAGAGGTTCTGTATAGCCAGAAGGCTGTGACTTTCCATGAAAGATTAATTCACATGCTGCTTTAAAAGCAATAGATTTATCATACTCTGGAGACATACTTTTGTAGCTAGAATCGTCTTTATTCTGTTTATCGACAACTTTTGCCATTTTTTTTAAAATTTCAAGAACCTGTCTATTCGAACATAAACCATGATGAAGCCAATTCGCAATATGTTGAGATGAAATTCTTAAGGTTGCTCTATCTTCCATTAATCCAATATCATTTATATCTGGGACTTTGGAACAACCTATACCTTGATCAATCCATCTGACTACATAACCCAAAATAGTTTGAGCAGAATTTGAAATTTCAGTATTAATTTCATTGATAGACCAATTAGGACGATCTGCTATTGGAATAGTTAGAAGATCAGACAACTTTGATGGCTCTCTTTTTGATAATACTTTTTGTTTTTCGAAAACATTTACTTCATGATAATGCATAACATGCAAAGCAGCCGCAGTTGGAGATGGAACCCAAGCACAATTTGCGCCTGCATTTACATGTCCAATTTTTTGCTCCATCATTTCCTTCATTTTGTCTGGCATAGCCCACATACCTTTACCTATTTGGGCAACCCCTGAAAACCCACATTTTAGGCCTATATCTACATTGTTATCCTCATAGGTTTTTATCCATTTAGACTCTTTCATATCCCCCTTTTTTATCATTGGTCCAGCTTCCATTGATGTGTGCATTTCATCACCAGTTCTATCTAAGAATCCAGTATTAATAAAAAATACTCTATCTTTAAGTGTTCTAATACATTCTTTAAGATTTGCAGAAGTTCTTCTTTCCTCATCCATAATCCCACACTTAATTGTATTTTTTTCTAATTTTAAAACCTCCTCAACTTTTGTAAAAATTAAATTTGTAAATTCTGTTTCTTCTGGCCCATGCATTTTTGGTTTTACAATATAAATGGATCCTTTTCTCGAATTTCCCTTTCTTTTTAAATCATGAATACAAGCTGCTGAAGTAACGAATGCATCCATTATTCCCTCAGGAACTTCTGATCCATCATTTAAAGTGATTGCAGGATTAGTCATTAAGTGACCTACATTTCTTACAAGCAAAAGACTTCTTCCATGAAGTTTTGATTTATCACCATTCAAAGAAATATAACTTCTATCCGGATTAAGTTTTCTCTCCAACTCCTTACCATTTTTTTCAAATATTGACTTTAAATTTCCCTTCATTAATCCTAGCCAATTTCTATAACAGTTTACTTTATCTTCAGCATCAACTGCAGCCACGCTATCCTCATGGTCGCAAATTGTTGAAACAGCCGACTCAATTATAATATCACTAATACCAGCAGCATCTCTTGCAGCACTAAATGCTCTAGGATTAATAATTATTTCAAGGTGAAGATTATTATTTTTTAGTATTATAGCATTTGGTTTAGCTGCATCTCCTCTATGACCAATAAATTTTTCTAAATCAGATAAACTATATTCTCTATTTTCTTTATAAATTAAAAGTTTTTTATTATTAACTGCTAAACCAGTTATATCTTTCCAGTCAAGATTGTTTATAGGAAAATATTTATTTAAAAAGTTTCTAGTGTATTTTATTACTTCTTGTCCTCTTAAGGGATCGTATTTTTCACCTCCACTTTCTTCAGACTCAATAATATTTGATCCATAAAGACTATCGTACAAACTTACCCATCTTGCATTTGCAGCATTTAAGCTATATCTGGAGTTCATAATCGGAACAACTAACTGCGGTCCTGCTATATTAGATATTTCTTCATCTAAATTTTTAGTCCCTATTTTAAAATCTTCACCCTCTTTTTTTAAATAGCCTATTTCTTCTAAAAAATTTTTATATTTATTATAGTCAAGTTCTTGGCCTCGATTTTTTTTATGCCAAAGATCTATTTCTTGCTGTAAAGTTTCTCTAAAATCGAGTAATTTTTTATTTTTTGGTGCTAAATCATGCACCACTTTATCGAAGCCTTTCCAAAATTCGTCAGCACTTACGTTAGTATCTAGTAAAAGCTCATTTTTAACAAATTCAGCAAGCGCTTTAGCTACAGATAAGTTGTGGATTTTGATGAATTGCTCTCTCATAGTTTGAAAATCTTATAATAAATTTTAATTTTTGCGCAATCTAAATTACTTATTTAATTTTAACAATTTATTGCCTTTTTTGTTTATAATAATGTTATTAAATGAAAAATTACTTAAATTTTGAGACAGATATAAAAAAACTCGAAGAAGAACTAGACAAACTAAAAGATCCTTATAATCAGGAAGGTTTATCTGAAGTTGACACATCAAAAATAGGCAAAATCGAGGAAGAAATTAATAAAAAATTAGAAAAAATTTATTCCAATTTAGATCCATGGGAGACAGCATTAGTTGCTAGACATGAGGACAGGCCAAAGGCAAAATTTTTTATTGAACATCTTTTTGATGATTTTATCCAGCTCTCAGGCGATAGATATTATGGCGAGGACAAAGCTGTTATAGCTGGTTTCGCTAAATTCGATGGTAAATCTGTTTTAGTAATTGGTCAGGAAAAGGGATCAGATCTTGATAAAAGAATTGATCATAACTTTGGGATGATGAGGCCGGAGGGTTATAGAAAAACAATAAGACTTATGGAGCTAGCTAACAAATTTAGAATACCAATTATTTCTATAGTAGATACTCCAGGAGCATATCCAGGAGTTGGTGCAGAAGAAAGAGGTCAAGCTGAAGCAATAGCTAAATCTATTGAATGTTCAATGAAGTTAAAAGTACCTACTATTGCAATAATAATTGGAGAGGGTGGGTCTGGAGGAGCAATAGCTTTAGCATCATCTAATAAGGTTATCATGTTTCAAAACGCTATATACTCTGTAATTTCTCCTGAAGGATGTGCTACCATTTTATGGCGAGATCCAAAAAAAACTTTAGAAGCCGCAACTGCAATGAAAATGTCGTCTAGCGACCTTTTAAAATTAAATATAATTGATGAAATAATTCCAGAACCAGTTGGAGGTGCTCATAGAGATAAAGATCTGATATTGGACAATGTAAGATCTTCATTAAAAAAGAATTTAGATTTTTTTGAGACGATGGATCAAGATGAAATCCTCACTCATAGAAAAAATAAATTTTTATCTATTGGAAGAAACAAAGGATTTACCACGCAATCAGATATCAGTAATGATCTATCTATGAAAGCAAGCTTATTAGAAAATATAAGCCATAATTTTAGAAAAAATACAAAAATTTATTATGGTATTTCTGCTGCAGTATTATTAATACTATTTATAAGTATTGTTTTATAAAGCACCGTGACAATGTTTGTACTTCTTTCCAGAATTACATGGACATGGATCATTTCTTCCAATTTTTTTTCTAGAAAGTTCTTCAAATTTTTTACTTAAATTTTCATTACTCTGTTCTTCTTGATTACTCTCTATGAGTTTTAAATTAAAAAGAATTTTAATTAAATCATACTTAAGTTTGTTTAATAAATTTTCAAAGAGAGCAAATGCCTCTTTTTTATATTCTACCAAAGGATCTCTTTGTCCATAAGATCGTAAACCAATTACTTGTCTTAATTGTTCCAAATATTGAATATGTAATTTCCAATTCTGATCAATTAGTTGTAAAAATATTCTTTTTTCTATTTCATTATATTGTTCTTCGTTTAACATTTTAATTCTCTCTTCTCGTGAAGTGTGAAATTTATTTTTAATTTTTTCTTCAAATTGTTTATTTTCTAGATTAACTAATTCATCAATTTCATTCTCTTTAAATGACTTACCAAATAATGATTTCAATTGCATATCAATTTCATTTGATCTTGTATTGGCTAATTTTTTTGATTTCTTAAATTTCAAATCATTTATAATCTCATCTAAAAAATTTTCAGAATACTGTTTAGAGTCTTTATTCTCAATTACTTCATTTCTTTGTGAGAATATTACCTGCCTTTGATCGTTTAAAACGTTGTCAAACTTTAATAGAGTTTTTCTAATATCAAAATTTCTTGCCTCAACTTTTTGTTGTGCCCTTTCTAACGCTTTATTTATCCATGGGTGATCTATACTTTCTCCATCTTTAAGTCCCAGTTTTTCAAGTATATTATTCATAGAATCTGACCCAAATATTCTCATTAAATCATCTTCTAAACTTACATAGAATAAAGAACTACCCTCATCCCCTTGTCTTCCTGATCTACCTCTAGCTTGATTGTCTACTCTTCTACTCTCCATTCTTTCTGTGCCTATAACACATAAACCACCAAGTTTTTTTATTTCAGCTTTATCGCTTTCATCTTGACCTCCCAATTTGATGTCAACACCTCTCCCAGAAATACTCGTGGTAATTATTATTGATTTGCGCTTTCCAGCATCAGCAATAATTTCAGCTTCTCTCTGGTGATTTTTTGCATTTAAAACGGTGTGTTTTATATTTTTTTTATCTAATAGATTTGAGTAATGTTCAGATTTATTTATACTTGAAGTGAAAACTAATAATGGTTGTCCCTTTGTATTACATTCAATTATCTTATTGATTATTGCTTCATCTTTTTCCTTACTAGTTCTAAATATTTGATCATTCCAATCTTTTCTTATCATTTGTTTATTAGTTGGAATTGATACTACTGGCAGATTATAAATTTCAAAAAACTCCTCCGACTCTGTTAATGCAGTACCAGTGCATCCAGCTATTTTTTCATAAAGTTTAAAAAAATTTTGATATGTAATTGATGCCAAAGTTTGATTTTCTGCATTTATGGTTAAGTTTTCTTTTGCTTCTAGACTTTGATGTAATCCATCCCCAAATCTTCGTCCAGGTAATTGCCTTCCTGTTTGTTCATCAATAATTATTATCTGTCCATCTTTAACAATATAGTCTCTACCACTTTGAAAAAGATGGATTGCTCGCAAAGATTGATTTACCAAATGAACTATGTGTAAGTTTTCTGGATCATAAAAATTTTTATTTTTAAGAATTCCCGCATTTGAAAATATATTTTCTACATTATCAACACCTTTATTAGTTAATAATATATTTCTATCTTTTTCATCAATCTCAAAATCATCCTCTTTTAAATTTTTTACTAGTTTATCAACCGACTTATATTGATTAGTTTTATCTTCTGTTGCACCTGATATAATTAAAGGTGTTCTTGCCTCATCAATCAAACAAGAATCTATCTCATCAACTATTGCATAATTATGTTCTCTTTGGACCATTTCTTTTTTAGAAAATTTCATATTATCTCTCAAATAATCAAATCCTAGTTCGCTATTAGTAGAATATGTAATATCTTTAGAATAATTTTCTTTTCTTTCAGCATCATCCTGCCCAGTGTTTATATAACCACAAGTTAAACCTAAAAAGTTATAAATTTTTCCCATATTTTGACTATCTCTTTTGGCCAAATAATCATTTACAGTTACTATATGAACGCCTTTTTTTTCTAATGCATTTAGAAAAGCAGCAAGTGCAATTGTTAAAGTCTTCCCTTCGCCAGTCTTCATTTCAGCAATTTTATTTTCATGAATTACTACGCCTCCAATGATTTGAACATCAAAGTGTCTTTCATTATTAATTCTTTTAGATGCTTCTCTAACCATTGAAAAAGCTTCAGGTAGCACATCGTCCAGTTTTTTCCCATTTTTAATTTCTTCAATTAACTTTTGGGTTCTTTTTGGAAATTCATTATCAGATAAATTTTCTAAATCATTTTCTAAAATATTTACTTTATTGACTATTTGTTGAATTCTACCAAGTTCCTTTTCATTTCCGCTTTTAATAAGCTTTGAAAATATATTGAGTGGATTGAACATTTTAATGTAATATTAAATATTAGGAATATATAGTAATTATTTATTTATTTTAAATATCATGAAATTTAACATAAACAATTTTGTAAATATTAGAAGTCAAAGGTCAAAAATTGTTGATTTTCAAGATTTAGACCACATAGATGGAGTTTCAATTTCTGCTGTAAGTGCGGGTTTGTACAATGTTAAAAGAGATGATGTAGTATTATTTTATTTTAGAGAAGGCGCCAATCATGCATCTGTCTACACACAATCAAAATTAATATCTGAGAATTTAAAATGGAACAAAAAAATAAAAGCTAAAAAAGTTTACGCATTGTTGATTAATACTAGAAATGCAAATGCATTAACAGGATCTAAAGGATATGATGCTTTAAAGCAAATTTCATTTGATTTATCCTCAAAATTAAATCAGATTCAGGAAAGAGACGAAGATGTGCCTAAAAAAATTTCTTCGAAAGAGATATTATTCGGTTGTACAGGCACTATAGGAGAAAAATTTCCTTTTGAAAAAATAAAATCTTCACTTCCAGAGTTAGTCGGAAAAGTTAAATATACACAAAATAAATTAATATGGATGAAGGCTGCAATGGGCATGATTACAACTGATTTGAAACCAAAAGTAGCAATGGCTGAAACTAAAATTGGTTCATCTAGAATTAAAATTTATGGAATAGCTAAAGGATCAGGTATGATTTACCCAAATATGGCAACAACTTTAGGGTATTTGTTCACAGATGCCACCTTATCATCATCAATTTTAAGAGATGTATTAAAACAAAATATAAAAACTACTTTTAATGCAATATCATGTGATGGTGACACTAGTACAAACGATATGGTTTCAATTTTTTCAACAAATAAAGTTCATAATCCAAAGATTGAAAAATTCAGCGACAAAAGAATAAAAAATTTTATCAATGCAGTTCATGAGGTATTATTAAATTTAGCAAAACAAGTTGTTTCTGATGGTGAAGGAGCTTCTAAGCTTATCTCAGTTAGTTGTGTCAATTGCAAAACAGAAAAAGATGCAAAAAATATATCTTTTGAAATTGCTAATTCATTACTAGTTAAGACAGCGATAGCCGGGGAGGACGCTAATTGGGGAAGGGTCGCAATGGCTATAGGAAAAAGTAATATTAAAATTTCTGAGCAAAAATTATCTATTTCTTTCGGACCATATAAAATTTATCATAAAGGATCTATTTTTAAAAATTATAATGAAAAAGACGTAATGGATTATATGAGAGGACAGCATATAGAGATAAAAGTTGATATTGGTCAAGGAAGTAAAAATTTTAAAGCTTATTCAATGGACTTAACAAAAAAATACATTGAAATAAATGCAGACTATAGAACATAAACGTATTGAAATTCTCTATATCAGTATTTATGTTAAATCTGTGATTAAATATTCTCTTAAATGTAAAGACTGTCAACATGAATTTGAAAGTTGGTTTGGTTCTTCAGATGAATACGAAAAATTATTAAATTTAAAACTTTTAAATTGTACTAATTGTGATTCATTAAGAGTTGAAAAGTCTTTGATGTCACCAAATTTATTAAATACAAAAAAAAAAGAAAATCCAAAAGATATTGAAAAATTCAAAGATGTAAGAAAAAAACTCTCGGATTATAAAAAATTTGTTAAAGATAATTTTGAGTACGTTGGAGAAAATTTTTCATATAAAGCTAGATCAATACACTATGATAAAAAAAAAAGGAAAAAGGGTATTTATGGAGTCGCCTCTCTAAAAGATGTTAAGGAATTAAAAGAGGAGGGAATAGAAACCGATTTAATTCCATGGATTGACGACGATACAAACTAAACTTTCTTAAATTCAGAAATATAATTTACTGACTTATCAGACGAAACAGACCATTTATTTAAAATCGGATTAAAAGTCATTCCATCAATTTTTTTTAAAGTTAGTGAGTTTTTTTTACAAATTTTAGTTAAATCCTCTGGTTTTACAAATTTCTCCCAATCGTGCGTACCTATTGGAAGCCATCTCAATACATATTCAGCTCCAATTATTGCAAATATATAAGATTTCAAAGTTTTATTCAAAGTAGCAATAAACATTATTCCTGATTTTTTTAAAAATTTTGAACTTTCATTGATGAAAGAGTCTATATCTTCAACATGTTCAATTATTTCCATGTTTAAAATTACATCAAATTTTTTTTTAATTTTAAAATTTTCTGGTGAAGAATTATAATAATTTATTTTAAGTTTACTTTTTTTTAAATGATATTTTGCAACCTCAACATTTTTATATGAGGCATCTATTCCGGTAACTTCTGCTCCAAGTCTTGCCATTGGTTCCGAAAGCAAACCACCTCCACATCCAATATCTAGAATACTTAAACCTTCAAATGGTTTATGATTACTTTTTATATTGAACTCAGATAAAATTGTATCTCTTATATATTTAATTCTGATTGGGTTAAATTTATGTAAAGGCCTAAATTTTCCATTTGGATCCCACCATTCTTCAGCTATTTTTGAAAATTTTTCTATTTCTTTTTTGTTTATTGTGTTATTTTTCATTGTTTATTGACATTACAATTAAGATGCATTTTATCAATATATTTTAACTTAATTTAAAAAAAAATTATCAATGAAAATAATTGTATTAAAATTTGGAGGCACATCAGTTGGTTCAATTAAAAGAATTAAAATTGTTGCAAAGATTATTGCTAAATACAAAAGAAAATATCGTGTGATTGTATTATCTTCAGCTATGAGCGGTGTAACAAATAATTTGATCAATTTATCTAAAGAAATCAGCAAAAATTTCTCAGACTCTGAGTATGATGTTTTGGTTTCCTCAGGAGAACAAATTTCTTGTGCATTGATATCTGGAGAATTAATAAATAATGGATTTAATTCAAGATCATGGATGTCATGGCAAATACCTATTACTACATCAGGAAAACATAAATTCTCAAGAATTAATAAAATAAATAAGTCTCAAATTATTAATTACTTAAATAAAGGCGGCATTCCCATCATTACAGGATTTCAGGGTATAAATAATAAAAATAGAATAACCACAATTGGTAGAGGTGGGACAGATGCAAGTGCAATTATGTTTGCAAAGTTTTTTAATGCAGAAAAATGTATAATATACACCGATGTAGAAGGTGTTTATTCTACTGATCCAAATAAGCTTAAACACGCAAAAAAAATAAAAGTAATATCATATGAGGAAATGTTAGAAATGGCTTCGCTTGGAGCTAAAGTAATGCAACCACATTCTATTCAAGATGCAAGATTAAACAGAGTTGATATCGAGGTAAGATCTTCATTTACTGATAAAAAAGGCACATTAATTACAAAGAAAAAAAATATAATTAATAATAAAATTATTACTGGAATATCAAATACTACAAATGATGCAAAAGTAACACTACTAGGTGTTAGAGACAAGCCCGGCATAGCAGCCTCAATATTTAAACCTCTATCTGAAAATTCTATTAATGTAGATATGGTAGTTCAAAATATTTCTGCTAATGGTAAAGAAACAGACTTAACTTTTACTATTAAATCAGAGGATTTAGTAAAAACTAAAAAAATTATTTTACAGAATAAAAAAATAAAATTCAGAGACTTATTATTTGACAAAAATGTATCGAAAGTTTCGATTATAGGTGTCGGAATGGTCACAACTCCTGGAGTTACTTATAGAATGTTTCAATCACTTGCTAAACAAAAAATAAATATTCAAGTTATATCTACTTCAGAAATTAAAATTTCTGTATTAATAAATAAAAAAAATGTACATAAAGCATTATCCTCTCTACACAAAGAATTTAAACTAAATAAATAATTTATGAATATTAGGCCGTTTAGAGAAATAAAAAGAAGAAAAACAAAAGAAATTAAAGTTGGTAATGTGAAAGTTGGAGGAGATAATCCAATCTCTGTTCAATCAATGACAAATACCTTAACTAAAGATGTAAAAAAAACTTTAAATCAAATTGAAAAGATACAAGAAGCAGGAGCTGACATTGTAAGAGTATCCTGTCCAGATAAAGACTCAACAAATGCATTAAAAGACATTGTGAGAAATAGTTCATTACCAATAGTTGCTGATATTCATTTTCATTACAAAAGGGCTGTAGAAGCGGCAGAGAGTGGTGCTGCTTGTCTGAGAATTAATCCAGGCAATATAGGAAATAAAGAAAAAATTAAAGAAGTTATTACTGCAGCAAAAAACAATAATTGTTCAATTAGAATTGGAGTTAATGCTGGGTCTTTAGAAAGGGATTTATTGGAAAAATATAAAGAACCTTGTCCAGAAGCTTTAGTAGAAAGTGCTTTAAGAAATATAAGTATTATCGAGGACTTAAATTTTTATCAATTTAAAGTAAGCGTAAAATCCTCTGATGTATTTTTGTCTATCGAAGCTTATAAACAACTTTCTAAAGTTACAGATTATCCTCTTCACTTAGGTATCACTGAGGCTGGAACATTTTTGCCTGGGAGTATAAAATCATCTATTGGTTTTGGATCACTTCTTTTAAATGGCATTGGAGACACTATAAGAGTTTCTTTATCTGATGACCCTGTAGAGGAGATAAAAGTAGGCAATGAAATACTTAAATCGTTAAATTTAAGAAACAGGGGAGTAAAAATTATTTCTTGCCCTTCATGTGCTAGACAGGGTTTCGATGTAATTAAAACTGTTAAAAAGTTGGAGGACTCTCTATCTCATATTAAAACTCCAATATCATTATCTATTATAGGATGTGTAGTGAATGGGCCAGGTGAGGCAGCCCAAACTGATATTGGAATAACTGGCGGAGGAAAAGGTAATAACATGCTTTATTTAAATGGTATCGAAAGTACAAAAATATCAACTGATGAGATGATTTCTAAGCTAGTAAGATTAATTGAGGAAAAAGCAAAAGAAATTGATAAAGCTGATTAATGGTCCCTCTTTCAAAAGTCCAGGATTTAATTGATAAACATAGTAAGTTGGAGAAAGAACTTTCATCACAACAAATAGATAAAAAACAATTTGCCGAAAAGTCAAAAGAATATTCTGATTTAAATGAAATTATTAAAGAAGCTCACTCGTATGTTAATTACAAAAAAAATAAGGACGAGTTAGAAAAATTACTTAATGATAATAACTCGGATAAAGAAATTAAGGATTTAGCTTCAATTGAGTTAAATGATCTTGAACAAAATAATGAAAATAATGAAAAAAAAATAAAACTTTTTTTACTGCCAAAAGACGAAGCAGATACTAAAAATGCGATAATAGAAATTAGAGCTGGAACTGGTGGATTAGAGGCAAGTCTATTTGCGTCAGATTTGTTCAAGATGTACGAAAAGGTAAGCCACAAAAAAAAGTGGTCTCTTGAAATTATTTCTATCTCAAAAAGCGACGCCGGAGGATTAAAAGAGGTAATAGCATCAGTAAAAGGTAAAAATATTTATTCTTCATTGAAGTATGAGAGTGGAGTTCATAGAGTTCAAAGAGTTCCAGATACTGAAACTCAAGGTAGAGTTCATACTTCAGCCGCAACTGTTGCAGTAATGCCTGAAGCCGAAGAGGTTGATGTAAAAATAGAGGATAAAGATTTGAGAGTCGACGTGTTTAGAAGTAGTGGGCCTGGTGGTCAGAGTGTAAATACAACTGACTCAGCTGTTAGGATTACCCACATACCAACGGGAATAGTGGTAAGTCAACAAGATGAAAAATCACAAATAAGAAATAAAGAAAAAGGCTTAAAAATTCTTAGGTCAAGAATTTACGAACTGGAAAGACAAAAAAGAGATGAAGAGAGATCTAAAGATAGAAAAAGTAAAATAGGCAGTGGTGATAGATCAGAGCGAATTAGAACTTACAATTTTCCTCAGGGAAGAGTAACTGATCATAGAATAAATTTAACTCTACATAAACTCTCTGATTTTTTAGAGGGAGAGATTTTTGATGAAATGATAGAAAGTTTAATTATTCAGGCCCAGCAAACTGAGCTAAGTAACATATAAAATGAATTACAATGAAATTTTAAACAATGGTTCAAATTATTTAAAAAAATATAATTTTAAAAATTCTCTGCTTGAGTCTGAGTTGCTATTATCAAAAGTTTTAAATAAGAAAAGAGAAGATTTAATACTCAATTCTAAAAATATTTTAAAAATTAAAGAAATTAAAAAATTTAATGAATTTTTACTCAGAAGAAAAAGATATGAACCAATTGCTTATATTTTAGGTTTTAAATACTTTTGGAAATTTAAATTTATCACTGATAAGTCAGTGCTTATACCAAGGCCAGATACGGAGTTAATTGTAGAAGAAAGTTTAAAACATATACCAAAAAATATATCCAAGAAAATATTAGATATTGGAACTGGATCTGGCTGTATAGCAATTTCTATATTAAAGGAAAGGTCAAAATGTGTGGTCACAGGGCTCGATTTATCTATTAAAGCTATAAATGTTGCAAAATCTAATGCAAAATTACATCACTTAGGAAATAAAATTAATTTTGTAAATATCGATATTGACAAATATAATTCTTATAACTATGATTTAATTATATCTAATCCTCCATACATTAATAGTATTGAATTAAACAGATTAGATGATGATATTAAATTCCATGAACCTAAATTAGCTCTGTTTGGAGGTATTGATGGATTTAAATCTATAAAAAAAGTAGTTGTGAGGAGTAATAAATTGTTAAAAAGAAATGGAAAATTGATACTTGAGATTGGAAGTAAACAAAAATTTAAAACAATGAAAATATTAAAAGAAAATGGTTATTACGTTAACAAAATTTCTAAAGATTTATCTGGAAAAGACAGATGTATAGTAAGTACTAAATTGTAGGTAATGAATAATTTTAAAAATAACAATAGAAGAAATCGATTTAAGCTTAATGGAGATAGAAACTTCAGAAGAAATGGTAATGGGCATAAATCAAATGGAGATTTTAATAATGGTTCATCCTTTAAAAGAAGGCATCCTGGAAAAAATAACCAGAATGCTGCAAAGCTTGTAGAGAAATATAATGACTTAGCAAGAGAAGCATTATCGAATGGAGATAAAATTTTATCTGAAAATTACTTACAACACTCAGAACATTTTTCTAGAATTTTAATATCTCAAGAAAACTCGAAAATACAGTCAGAACAATTAAATGAAAATAGTCTAGACAATCATGTAAAGATAGAAAGTGAGACAAAAGAAAAAGAAGACCCAATAGTAAAATAATTTACATTTTAGAAATCAAATCAGATTTTAAAACATCTATTTTAATTTTATTAACCTCAAAGATTTTCCTACTATTACCCTTTAAAATTTTTCCTGAAGGTAACTTTAGTTTTTGAGAGTTTATTTTTCTACCATTTTCAATAACCTCGTAATGTAAATGTGGACCAGTAGAAAGACCAGTAGATCCGACATAACCAATTATTTGACCTTGTTTTACCTTCACTCCTTTCTTTATTCCTCTTCCAAATTTTGACATGTGAGCGTAAACGGTTTGATAAACTCTATTATGTTTTATCTTTACACAATTTCCTCCTCCTCCACACCATTGAGCTCTAATAACCACACCATCTCCTGATGCATAAATAGGAGTGCCAATTGGAGCGGCGAAATCAGTTCCTGTATGCATCTTTGTGAAACCTAAAATTGGATGTTTGCGTTTGCCAAATGAAGATGATAATCGCGCTCCATTAATTGGTGTCTTCATTAAAGTTTTTCTCATGCTTTTTCCATTTTCATCGAAATAATCAATTTTATCTTTTTCATATTTATGTCTGTAAAGTTTAAAATCTTCATTTTTTAAATTTAAATTTGCAAAAATTATATTTCCAGTTTCAACTATTTCTTCATCTTCATTTAAAAATTCCTCATAGATAATTTGAAAGCTATCATTTTTCCAAATATCTCTTTGAAAATCTACTTGAAATCCATATAACCTTGCAAATTCTATAATAATATTTGGCTTAATTTTTAAATTT
>CACBBR010000001.1:7500-143118 GCA_902537555.1 uncultured Pelagibacteraceae bacterium | reverse complement strand
TGTTTTCCATTCTCTAAACCTATTTTTATCAGACAAAGTTTCATATTTTTTTTTTTCAGATATCTGAAGATTATATAGTTTTGAAGTTATTAATCCTGATAAGCCAACTTTGGCTGATCCAAGAATAAAAAGTCTTCTATTAATAGTTTTATTTTTATCTATATTACTGGTTCTTTTTATCATAGATACTTTCTTGAAGAATATTATCTATCCAACTTAATATTTTGGCAAGTATAGGATATATTATAAATGTTGCAAACAATCCTAATAACAAGCTGTTATATGCGATTGGAATGTTAAATATGTATACTAGTATAATATAATTAATAGATCCTACAATTAGGATTGAAATTAAAAAAAAAACCCAATCATAAATTAAATTTTGTAATATTATCCTCCTACTAACAAATGCTGTTAGCGCGCAAATTGATAAATACTCAATTGAGGAAATTCCTAAAGGATTATTTTGAATTACATCATTCAATATACCTGCTAAAAAAATAAATCCATACCCAAAATATTCAGGTCTTTTTAAGCTCCAAAAGAAAATAATTATATAACTTATATTAAAACTTAAATAATTTTCATCATAGGTAAAATTGTATTTTGAATTTGAAAGTACAGATATGAATAAAATTACAACTGGAAAAATTGCTAGAAACTTTGAATAAGTTTTATTTATAATACTCACTTTTTGTAATAAACCTTTACAAAATCAATTTGGGTAAAATCTACAAAGTAATCAACTTTAATCTGATTGTTGTCAAAAATAATTTTTCCAACCGGTATACCTGATGAAATTACTCCATCTGAACCAGACGTATAAATTATCCCACCTTCTTTAATATTATTATTCTCAGGCAAATATTCAATTTCACCTAATTCATTATTTCCAGTACCTGATAATATTGCACTTATAGAACCAGGCTCAATTATAATAGGAATTTTACTATTTAAATCACTTATGAGTAATATTCTTGAAGTAAGATAATTTGAGTCTACAATCTTGCCTATAAAGTAAGAGTCACTTCTGACCGCAGCACCTAATTTGATTCCATGTTTAAAGCCTTTATTTATTAGCAAAGATCTTAAATATGGGCTTTTCTGATCTAATAACACTTTAGTTACATAGAATTCATCATTGTAAAGATTTTTTTCATTTATTAGTTTTTTTAATTTATGATTTTCTTCCTTAAAAAAGTTATTTTCTAAAATTAATTTTTGTTTTTTTATTTCTACTGTTTTTAACTTTTCATATTCATCATACATTTTAAAATGATCGATTACTGTGGAATATGTTTTCGAAATTGATTTGAAAGGAACAGAGGCAACATACGATGATTTAATAACAATATCTTTGGTAATCATCCTTATCTGGTTTACAGGACCAGATTTAAAGTACTCTAAAGAGAGAATAACTATTGAAATTAAAAGAAGTGTTAACAAAGAAAATTTTTGCCTATTCCCTTTATTTAAAAATACAGAACGAGCAGATATAACAAAATCGTCTCTGCCCATTTCTCTAGACATTTAAATTAATACTCAGATAAGACTGATGAAAATGTTTCCTCTTGGTCTAACGCTTTGCCAGTTCCAATTGCAACACAAGATAGAGGATCATCAGCAACATTTACGGGTAAACCTGTTTCCTTAGAAAATCTTTTATCAATATTGTTTAGAAGAGAACCACCACCTGTCAAAGTTAAACCCATATCTACTAAATCTGCAGATAGTTCTGGTGGGGTATTTTCTAAAGCTTTTTTTATTGCAGACACAATATCTTTTAAGATTGGGTTTAGTGCTTCGGCTGTATCTTCCTCTGAAATATTTACTTCCTTAGGTGTCCCAGATCTTAGATCCCTTCCTTTGACTGGATAAGTATTATTATTTGTTGGTATCGCTGTACCAATATCTTTTTTAATTTTTTCTGCTGTGCTATCTCCAATCATCAAATTGTATTCTTCTCTCATATATTCTTTTAAAGAGTTATCCATTGCATCTCCTGCAACTCTCAAAGACTCTGAATACACAACTCCTCCTAAAGATAAGACTGCAATTTCTGTCGTACCCCCACCAATATCAACAACCATTGAGCCTGTTGCCTCTGATATTGGAAGACCAGCGCCTACTGCTGCCGCAATTGGTTCTTCGATTAAGTTGACTTTACGTGCACCTGCTGCAAGAGCACTATCTTGAATAGCTTTTCTTTCAACTGGCGTTGAGCCTGTTGGAACACAAATTAAAATTCTTGGATTGGCTAACGTTTTTTTATGAACTTTTTTAATAAAATGTTTAATCATTTCTTCAGTAACAACAAAGTCTGCAATAACTCCATCTCTTAATGGTCTGATTGCTTGAATATTTCCTGGAGTTCTTCCAAGCATAGTTTTTGCCTCATCTCCTACTGCTAAAACTGATTTTTTTCCCTTGTTCTCAACTACGGCAACCACCGATGGTTCATTCAAAACTACACCCTTGCCCTTTAGCACTACCAGTGTATTTGCTGTACCAAGATCTATTGCCATATCTTGACTCCATAGTTTCTTTAAGTTGCTAAACATTGCCATTTTTAGATACCTTTCATTTTTTGATTTTCATAATTTTGATTTTCATAATTTTGATTTTCATAATTTTGTTCTGGTGCTGTTTTGTCTCTTTTTATAATCATTTTATTTAAAGAATTTATATAAGCATTAGCAGATGCAACTAAAGTATCTGTATCCGCTGCTTGTCCTACAGTAGTTTTTCCATTTTCTTCAATTTTAACACTTACTGTAGCTTGAGCATCTGTACCCTCTGTTACAGCATGCACTTGGTAAAGTTGTAAATTAACCTCATGAGGATATAGTTTCTTAATACATTTGAAAATTGCATCTACTGGTCCATCGCCAGTCTCCGATGCTTGCTTAATTTCACCAAAAACATCTAATGTCATTTCAGCCCTTTGAGGTTCTCCTGTTCCAGCAAATACTTTTAAGGATTTTAGATTAATTGCATTCACCTTATTGTCTATAATTAAGCTATCATCAATTAAAGCAATTATATCTTCATCATAAACATGTTTCTTTTTATCAGCTAAGATTTTAAATTTAGCAAATGCGTTATCGACGATATCATCAGTAAGATTTGGATAACCTAAACTAGTTAATTTGTCTTTGAACGCATGTCTTCCTGAATGTTTTCCCATTACTAGTGATGTTTGTTGAACTCCAACACTTTCAGGTGTCATAATTTCATAAGTTTGTCTATTTTTTAACATTCCATCTTGATGAATTCCTGCTTCATGAGCAAAAGCATTCTTTCCAACAATAGCCTTATTATATTGAACTGGAAATCCTGTAGCATTTGATACGATTTTTGATGCTTTACTTAAAAGAGTAGTTTCAATTCCTGTTTCAAAAGGCATCAAGTCAGGTCTTGTTTTCATAGCCATAACAACTTCTTCAAGTGCTGCGTTACCTGCTCTTTCTCCTAATCCGTTAATTGTACATTCTATTTGTCTGGCACCTGCTTGAACTCCTGCTAAAGAATTTGCGACTGCTAATCCTAAATCATTATGACAATGTGTTGAAAGAATTGCTTTATCAATATTTGGTACTTTGTTTAATAAAGTTTCAATAATTTTTGTGAATTCTGATGGAATTGTATATCCAACTGTATCTGGAATATTGATCGTTTTAGCACCACATTTAATTGCAAGTTCAACTGTCTTGCACATATAGTCCATGTCTGTTCTAGTACCGTCTTCACATGACCATTCCACATCATCAGTAAATTTTCTTGCATAGGTTACATTTTGTTTAATTGCCTCATAAACTTCTTCAGGTGATTTGTTAAGCTTATGCTTCATGTGTAGAGGACTAGTTGAAATAAATGTATGGATTCTAAACCTAGGGGCATGCTTGAGTGCCTCATAGCATCTATCAATATCTTTTTTTGAATGCCTTGCTAAACCAGCAGGTATCGATTTCTTTAAAATTTTACTTACCTCAGTTACTGCCTCAAAATCCCCAGGAGACGCTATAGGAAATCCAGCTTCAATAATATCAATTCCAAGTTCATCAAAAACTCTGGCTATTTGAATTTTTTCTTCTAAACTCATTGATGCACCAGGAGATTGCTCTCCATCTCGCATAGTAGTATCAAAAATATAAACCCTATTTTTATCAGTCATTTTATTAATTTAAGCCTAGGCATCATACATGCTCACGCTCAGATTGCAAAATAAATTGGCTAATTTATAACAAAAAAAACAGCAATCGATCTACTTCTTATCACTATCAACTAATTTCTTTTTAGAAATCCATGGCATCATAGCTCTTAATTCGGCTCCTACTTTTTCAACTGAATGTTCTGCTAACTTAGCTCTTGTTGCAAGGAAATTTTTTTGGCCATTTTTACATTCATCCATCCATTCTTTTGTAAATTTACCAGACTGAATCTCTGCCAAAACTTCCTTCATTCTTTGCTTCGTTTCCTCTTTTTTAATAATTCTTGGACCTGATTGGTATTCTCCATATTCAGCAGTATTTGAAATAGAGTAATTCATGTTTGCAATTCCTCCTTCGTAAATTAAATCTACGATTAATTTAACCTCGTGAACTGTCTCAAAATATGCCATTTCAGGTTCATAACCAGCTTCAACTAATGTTTCATAACCATTTTTAATTAACTCAACTAGTCCACCACATAAAACAGTTTGTTCACCGAATAAATCAGTCTCAACCTCATCTTTAAATGTAGTCTCGATAATACCAGATCTTCCACCGCCAACTGCTGAGGCATAAGACATTGCAAGATCCCTTGCTTTCCCAGACCCATCTTGATGGACAGCAAATAAACACGGTACTCCTCCGCCTTTTTCATATTCACTTCTGACTAAATGTCCTGGTCCTTTAGGTGCTACCATAAAAACATCAAGGTCTTTTCTAGCTTTAATTAGATCATAATGAACATTTAAACCATGTGCAAATGCAATCGATGTTCCTTCCTTTACTCTTTGCTCAATATGATTTTTATAAATGGCAGCTTGAAGTTCATCTGGTGTTAATATCATCACTACATCTGCCCACTCTGCTGCATCAGATAAATTCATAACTTTTAAACCTTTTGACTCTGCTTTTGCAATACTAGATGAACCCTCTCTTAGAGCAACCACCACTTCTTTTACACCACTATCTCTTAAATTAAGAGCATGAGCATGTCCTTGACTTCCATATCCAAAAATTGCAATTTTTTTGTCTTTGATTAAATTTACATTTGTATCTTTTTCATAAAACATTTTCATAGCTATCTCCTTTAATTATTTAAATACATCTGATCCTCTAGTCATGGCAACAGCACCCGTTCTAGAAACACTTACTAAACCAAATTTTGTTAAATTTTTTGACATTTTATCAATTTCTCGTCTCAAAGCTGTAATTTGGATAACTTTTGATTTTTTTGTTTTATCCAATACAACTGGATTATAATTTTTGCATGCGTTAAATGCTTTGGTTAATTTTTCATTGTTAGCAACAAACTTAAATAGTGCCATTTCTTTAAAAATAACATTTTTATCTTCTCTTTTAAAATCTGCAACCTTATGTATGGGTACTAATTTTTTAAGTTGAAGCTTAATTTGGTCAATAACCTGGGGTGTTCCAGTGGTAACAATTGTAATTCTTGAGATATTTTCCTTTTGATCTACCTCAGCAACAGCTAAAGACTCTATATTATAACCTCTTCCAGAAAATAGCCCTACTACTCTAGCTAAAACTCCAGCTTCATTATCTACCCAAACTACTATTATATGGGTATCGTTTTTCTGTTTTTTTCCAGCTATACTATAAGCTGATTTTGAGTTAGCCATCCTAAACTAAAGTTCTTCCTTTTCCTGTGATTTTTTTATCTTTTTGATCTTTGGGACCTAGTAACATTTGATTATGTGGTTTTCCAGATGGTATCATTGGGAAGCAATTTTCTTGTTTGTCTACAAGACAATCAAATATTACTGGTCTATCAGTATTTAACATTTCAATAATCTTGTCGTCTAATTCCTCTGGTGTTTTTGCTCTTATTCCAACACATCCATAAGCTTCAGCCATTTTAACAAAATCCGGTAACGCTGCTGTGTAACTCTCAGAATAATTTTTATCATGAAGTAATTCTTGCCATTGCCTTACCATGCCCATGTACTCATTATTTAAAATAAATATTTTTATTGGTAGATTATACTGAACTGCAGTAGACATTTCTTGCATAGTCATTAAAACTGAAGCTTCACCAGCAATATCAACAACTAATTTTTTAGGATGCGCTATCTGAACTCCAACCGCAGCAGGCAAGCCATATCCCATGGTTCCTAGCCCACCTGAGGTCATCCACCTATTAGGTTTATTGAACTTGTAGTGTTGAGCTGCCCACATTTGATGTTGACCAACCTCAGTTGTAATATAGGTATCTCTATCTTTTGTAAGTTCATATAATCTTTCAATTGCATATTGAGGTTTAATTGTCTCCTCGCTCCCAATATAATCTAAAGAACGTTTAGATCTCCACTTTTGAATTTTTTCCCACCAATTAGATATTTGATGTTTATTTGATTTAGAAAATTTCTTTTTCGATTTTTTTAAAGTTTTAAGTGTCGATGTTAAAACTGACTTAATATCTCCAACTATTGGTAAGTCCACCTTGACATTTTTATTAATAGATGATGGATCAATATCTATATGAACTTTTTTTGATTTAGGTGAGAACTCATCAATCTTACCAGTAATCCTATCATCAAATCTTGCCCCAATATTAATCATTAGATCACAACTATACATGGCATTATTAGCTTCGTAAGTTCCGTGCATTCCCAACATTCCTAAAAATTGATTATCATCAGCAGGGAAACAACCAAGACCTTGCAAAGTTGAAGTTATGGGAAAACCAGTTGCATATACAAGTTCTCTTAAAAGTTCACTCGCCTTTGGTCCCGAATTAATTACACCACCTCCTGTGTAAAAAATTGGCTTTTTTGCTTTGCTTATTAATTTAATAAGTTCATCAATATTTTTTTGAGAAAAATTATCATGAGATTTGCCATTTAACTTTTTTTCTTTTCGATAATTTTTATATTTTGTCTTTTGAAATTGTATATCTTTAGGAATGTCAACTAACACTGGTCCTGGTCTACCGGTGGTTGCCACTTCGAAAGCTTTATGCATTATCTCTGATAGATCATTTATATCTTTAACTAACCAATTATGTTTAGTGCAAGGTCTAGTAATTCCTGTTGTATCACACTCTTGAAATGCATCAGTTCCAATTAGATGAGTTGGAACTTGTCCTGTAATACAAACTAATGGTACTGAATCCATGTAAGCATCTGTTAAAGCAGTAACTGCATTTGTCGCTCCAGGTCCTGATGTTACTAATAGCACTCCAGGTTTTCCTGAAGATCTTGCGTAACCTTCTGCTGCGTGTCCCGCACCTTGCTCGTGCCTCACTAAAATATGTTTTATAGAGTTAAAATTTTTTAACTCATCATAAATTGGAAGCACTGCTCCTCCTGGATATCCAAAAATATGACTAACGTTTTGGTCTTCTAAACATTTAAATACAATTTCAGCTCCAGAATATAATTTTGGCATTCAGACAATCTAGCTGAAGTTGTACTCATTGGTCAAGGTATTGTAGAGATAAATTATAATTTTTTATAAATTTAAGCAGCCCTTTAGGATCAAATTTTTGCCAATCACTCATCTGACCTCTAGACCAAGTTCTTTGTCTTTTAGCGTATTGCCTCGTTTTTATTACAATATTTAGTTTCATTTCTTTAAATGAAGTTTTTTTATCAATAAAATCTTTGATCTCTCTGAGGCCAATAACTTTATTAAGATTATTATCATTCTTTAAATTCAACTTTTCAAAGTTCTTAACCTCTTCGACAGCCCCATCTTTTATCATTTGATCTACTCTCTTTGAAATTTTGTTGACCAATTCCTCTTTAGGATAATCAATATAAATTTTTAAAAATTCATCTTTTTTATATTGTGATTTTGTTTTTTTATACCACTCAAAGATTGATTTTTTTGTAAAGTAAATCACCTCATAAGCTCTCAAAGATCTTTGGACATCTGTAGGGTCTATCTTATTTTTTATAAATTTATCCTTTTTTAAAAGTTTTAGATAAAATTTTCTTTGTCCTATTTTTTTTTGCATATTTCTAATTTCATTTCTTATTTTATTAGGAATTTTCGGTATCTTAACCAAACCATCTGTTAATGTTTTAAAGTAAAGACCAGTGCCACCAACCAGAATAGGTATTTTGTTTTTATTTCTTATTTCTTTTATTTTTTTTTTAACTAATTTTAACCATTGACCAGTAGAAAATTTATTTTTAACACTTTGAAAGCCATATAAATGATGTTTGATTTTATTGTTATTTTCTTCAACCGGTCTGGCTGTTAATATTTTTAATTCTTTATAGACCTGCATACTATCTGCATTAATTATTTCTCCATTAATTTTTTCAGCAAATTTAATCGCCAATTCGGATTTTCCTGATGCCGTGGTTCCCGATATTAAAATTATTTTGGACTTAAGGTCCATTTGATTATTTAAGCTTTACGCCTACGTATGTTCTCTGATTTTGATTATTATATATTGCAATCAATAAATTATTTTCGTCACTTCTTAGTTTTAGCTTAACTACATTATCGAGATCGCCAATAGTATTAATTTTTTTTCTATTAGCCTCGACTATAATATTGTCTACCTGTAAGTAATTTATTGGGCTTTCTTTATCTATTTTTGTGATTACCACACCACTTGTTCCTTTTGGTAAGTTTCTTGACTCAATATCATCTTTATTCAATAAGCGAACTTCTATTTTTAAACCTTCTATTCTTGATGCTTTAGGTTTTTCTATTACTGGTTTTTGTGCTTTAAAATCTTCAGATGTTTCTAATCTTCCAAGAATTATTTCTTTAGTTATTTCTCTTTTATTTCTCCAAACTTTCACCATTACTTTTTTTCCAACATCGGTCTCTGCCACAATCTTTGGTAACTCTTTCATCTCATTTATAGGTTTTCCATCAAACTCTAAAATGATATCACCCGGTTTAATACCACCTTTGTCTGAAGGACTATTTTCTGCAACACTTGCAACAAGTGCTCCTCTTGGTTTGTCTAAATTCTCTGCATCAGCAATTCCTTGATCAACAACTTGAATTCTAACCCCTAGCCAACCTCTTTTAGTTTCTCCAAATTCTATAAGTTGTTTAATTACTTTCTGTGCACTATTTGAGGGAATTGCAAAACCAATACCTATTGAACCTGATTGACCTAAAATTGCAGTATTTATTCCAATAACATCTCCTGACATGTTGAATAGTGGACCACCAGAATTTCCTTGATTTATTGAGGCGTCAGTTTGAATATAATCCTCATATCTTGACAAACCAATGCTTCTATTTCTAGCTGAAATAATGCCTGCAGTTACAGTCCCACCTAAACCAAATGGATTTCCAATAGCAATTACCCAATCGCCTATTCTTGCTTTGTCTGAATTACCAAAGCTTACTGGTTGAAATTTTTCATCAGACTCTATTTTTAAAACTGCAAGATCCATTCCTGCATCAGCACCTAAAACTTTTGCCTTATAATCTTTATCACCATTAACTCTTACTACTATATCTTGTGCTCCTTGTATTACGTGGTTATTAGTAATAACTATACCTTCTTCATCAATTATAAATCCAGACCCTAATGCACTAGTCTGTCTTTGTTGCGGTGTACCAAACATATCCTCAAATGGGGACCCAGGAGGAAATTCAAACGGAAGAGGGTTTGATCTTGTAGTAACTGTTGTTGTTGTTGATATGTTAACAACTGAAGGCATCAATCTTTCTGCAAGATCTGCAAATGATGATGGAATTGAGTTTGCAAATGATATCGAAAAACAATTAAGCGAAACTAATAGAACTGTGAAAATTTTTACTACTCTTTTCATACTTTTAAATAACGAATTATCGCAAAACCAATTAAAGCAAAAATTAAACCACCTATTCTTAATTGTCTATCTGCAACCAAATCTAATTTTTTTAACATATTTTTCATTTTTGATGGAAATAAGGCATATAAAACACCTTCAATAAATAAGAAAAGACCAAAAGCTATGATCAACTCTCTCATTTTAAATTATTTTTAATTTAATTTTCTTTATTTCCAAAAAATTTAAAAAACTCACTATCAGGAGATAAAATCATAGATGTTTCTCCACCAATTAGAGCTTTTTGGTAGGCTTGCATCGCTCTGTAAAATCCAAAAAACTCAGGGTCTTGTCCAAATGCATCTGCAAAAATTTTATTCTTAAGACCATCTCCTTCACCTTTCATAATCTCAGATTTTTTTTGAGCATCTGCAAGAATTACTGTTACTTCTTTGTCTGCAGTGGATGTTATTGTTACAGCCATTTCAGCTCCTTTTGCTCTAAATTCTTTTGCTTCTCTCTCCCTTTCAGTTTGCATTCGTCTAAAAATTGCATCACTATTGGCTTGAGGTAAGTCTGCTCTTTTAATTCTGACATCAACTATTTTGATACCGAAGTTTTCAGCTTCATTGTTTACACCTTGTTGAATTAAGGCCATCTGTTTGGATCTATCTTCAGATAGTAGTGTTTGTAATTTTTGTTGACCTAATACGTTTCTTATTCTGGAATTTATAATCGTTGCCAACCTTGATCTTGCAACTCTCTCATTTCCAACTGATATATAGAATTTTAACGGATCAACGATTTGGAATCTTGCAAATGCATCAACAATTAAACGTTTTTGATCTGAGGCAATAACTTCCTCTGGAGGAGTATCTAAATTTAAAACTCTTTTATCTAAAAAAACCACATTTTGGATGAACGGAAGTTTAAAATTAAGACCAGGTTTTAAAATAATTCTTTTTGGATCACCAAATTGAAGTACGATAGCTTGATTAACCTCTTTAACTATAAATATCGAAAAGTATAGTGTGGCAGCAATCAAAATAACTATTGGTAATATAAATTTTCCAGCTTTCATTAATTTGTCCCCGATTTTAATTCTTGTAATGGAAGGTATGGCACTACTCCAGATCCTGAGTCTTTGTCTATTATAATTTTATTTATATCTGCAAGTACTTGCTCCATAGTTTCCAAATACATTCTTTCTTGAGTTACGTCTTTTGCTTTTGCATACTCTGCATAAATCGATAAAAATCTACTTGCTTCACCTTCCGCTTTTGCAACTACCTCTTTTTTGTAAGCTTCAGCAGCTTGTAAAATTTTTGCAGCTTCTCCTCGAGCTCTTGGTATGACATCATTAGCATATGCTTCTGCCTCGTTTTTGGATCTTTCCATATCAGCTCTGGCAGCCTGTACATCTCTAAATGCATCTATTACTTGATCAGGTGGGTCAGCTTTCTGAGTTTGGACTTGGGTAATTTGTACTCCACTCTCATACTCATCGAGTATACCTTGAATAATATCTTGTGTATCTCGCTCAATAACTGCTCTACCTTCCGTAAGAATTGGTTGAATATTCGATCTTGCTATTACTTCTCTCATTGCAGTTTCTGCTGCGGCTTTAACTGTTCCCTCTGGGTCCTGAATTTTAAATAGAAAGTTACCTGCGTCTTTAATTACCCAAAATACTGAAAAATCTATATTAACAATATTTTCATCACCGGTTAACATTAAACTTTCCTCTGGTACATCTGCAACACCACCACCTTGGCCAAATCCACTGTCTCTCTCTGATCTAAAACCAATATCCATTCTGTTTACTTTTGTCACTTTAGGGGTCAGCACACTCTCAATCGGAAATGGAAAATGATAATTTAACCCTGGCTGGGTAGTGTTAACAAATTTTCCAAATCTTAATACTACACCCTGCTCGTCAGGTAAAACTCTATACAAACCACTTAATGCCCATATTACAACTAATATTATTAATCCAAATAAAATGGGTTTTTTTCCACCTGCGCCGCTACCTGTAAATTTATTTATAGTGTCCTGTAATTTTTTAATCGCCTCATCTAGATTAGGTGGAGTTGGACCTCTTCTGAAACCTCCTCCATTTCCACCACTTCCTGGTGGTGTTCCCCATGGGCTTTGATTTTTGTAAATGATCATTATGACATTCTATATAGTGTCTTTATGGTCAAAAACAAGGTAAGTGTATTTTTATGAACGATAAAAAAGTAGGTCTTAGTGACACAATGAGGGCAAAAACAGAGCCAAAAACCTTCAAAAGAAACCCTATTCCAGGTACAAAATTTACAATTGCTATCTCAAGCGCCAAAGGTGGTGTCGGAAAATCCACTTTTGCAACGAATTTGGCTTTAGCACTAAAAAAAGTTGGTTGCAAAGTTGGAATTTTGGATGCCGATATCTACGGACCATCTTTACCTAAATTATTTTCAATTAATGAAAAACCTGAAAGTGATGGTCAAATTTTAAAACCGATCATCAAGTATGACATTCAATGCATGTCTATTGGATTTCTCACTGATGAACAAACTCCAATGATATGGCGAGGACCTATGGTAACGAGTGCAATAAAAACCTTTACCCAAAAAGTTGGATGGAAAAATTTAGACTTTATTATCGTTGATATGCCCCCAGGAACAGGAGATACACAACTAACTTTTGCACAAGAAATAAAAGTTGATGGTGCAATAATTGTGTCAACTCCTCAGGAGATAGCTCTTCAAGATGTTAAAAGAGGAATAAGAATGTTTGATAAATTAAAAGTTAATATAATTGGTTTAATAGATAATATGAGTCATTTCATTGGGGATGATGGTAAAAAATATACAATTTTTGGTGAGAATGGTGTTGAAAGAACAGCTAAAGAATTTGAAAAAAAATTTTTAGGTCAAATTCCAATAAATGCTGATGTAGGAAAGTACGGAGATAAAGGAATTCCTATAGTTGAAAAAGATCCAAACCATGAAATTACAAAAATATATTTAGAATTTGCTAAAAAAATTAAACAATCTTATCTTTAATTTGAAAAGCTTCCATAAGTTCGTTCCATTCTCTTTTTGAAAGCCCAGAGTCAGTAAGATTAACATCTTCTCCATTTAATAATTTTTGAATAACAATTTTTCCTTTAGCTGAGACTTCTGTTCCACCTACTCTGTAATCCATGAAAGCATCATAAGTGATTGGAACCCACCTCTTTAATGTATCTAACATTATATCTGCATAAACTCTTATTTCGTATTGTGCATGATGATCTGCACGCAATCTTAAAAAATTCATCAAGTTAAGCAAGTCTGTTTTCCAGTACCACTGGGTATATGTATTCAAAGTTAAATTCATTCTCGCTAGCTCCCTAGCTAGACCTTTTTTATTCTCATCAATAGTAGTTCCATCATATCTTTGGTTTAACATAGTCTCGTAATTATGATATGTTCTCTCTGCATCACTTTTTAAAAGTTCTAAAACTTTTTTTGCTTGTTCTCCTTCAATAACCTCACCTCGACCTTGTCTGTTTGCAATTGATTGAGCAGCTAAATTTTCTTTATTGGGTAGATAGAATTCTTTATCTAAAATTGAATATCTTGCTGAGTATTCATTTACATTTGCTGTTCGGTGTCTAATCCATTGTCTTGCGATAAAAATAGGTAATTTTACATGATATTTAATTTCACACATTTCAAAAGGAGTGCTATGCCAATGACGCATAAGATACTTGATTAGTCCACTGTCCGTTGAAACTTTTTTAGTCCCTTTTCCGTAAGATACTCTTGCAGACTGAACAATTGAGCTATCATCACCCATATAATCAACAACTCTTATAAAGCCATGATCTAAAGCTGGCAAAGCCTCGTATAAAATTTTTTCTAGCTCAGGAGCGGTTACTCTCTTAGTCTTATTATTTTGAGCTTGTTGTTCTTTTATATCGTTTATTTGATCTTTGGTAAGTTTCATGAATAAATTATTGAATCTATTATATTAGCTTTTATATTAATAGCGTTGGTTTTCCAACTATGACGATAAACGAATTTCGTAATAACCATTACGGACGTGGGGGCAGTACCCACCACCTCCACCATTTTCAACTTAGGGGGGTGAATTAGGATCGACGGATGTCTAAAAGTTGTTCTTTCGTTCGGTATTGTTCCGCCGTGATGGACTAATTTATAAATGCTAACGAAAGTTACGCACTTGCAGCTTAATTAATTAATTAATTAAGTTACGGGGTTTGGGGCACCTGGCAACAGAACGCCCCTATTTACTTTAATACTAATAAAATTTTAATTTATAGTGTCAATTTTTTCAAACCCTAATTAAAATATAAATTTTCTAAAAAAATAAAATAAAGTAAATAGTTTTGATAATACAGAAGTAATTTATTTATGCTAAAAAAAAGATTAATTATAAACTCTCTTATAACTATTTTTAGTATTTTTTTAACTCTAATTTTATTAGAATTTTTTTTGAGGTGGGATGATTATTACAAACCATATGCCAATCCATATAACCTAAAGATAAATAATATATCATATAATTTATTTTTAGATGAAAAAAAACTTAACAAATCAGAGAAAAAAATAATTTTATTTGGAGACAGTTTTATCCAAGGCGAATTCTGTGCATTTGAAAAAAAAACTTTATCAGACTACATGCAAGAAAAAACTAAAAATTTAGATGTCTTCAATTTCGGAATAAATGGGAAAACAGTTATAAATTACTTAGATATCGTTGAAAAAATAAGTATTGGGAAAAATGATATTTTTTTAGTTTTCTTATATGATAATGATATTATAATATCTAAAGAAGTTTGTGATTTAGCAATTATTCAAAATAAAAAATATAATTTGCCTTTGCCTCAATCCTGTTCTTTAATATTAAAGATGAAAAAAAATGAAAAGTCTAATAATACAATTTTGAAAAAGATTAATAATAAAATAAGACATCTTAAAATTGTTGCTCTGACAAAGGATGCTTTTGTGAATGTACCTTTTCTTAAAAAGTTTTTTTTTAGAACAGAGTACAATAAATTGTGGAATGATTTTGAGTCTGAAGAAAATACTTATATCTCAGAATTAATAATTTTACTTAAAAATAAGATTGAATCAAATGGAGGAAAATTTTATTTGACTTATTTTCCAAATGTAACTTCTATAACTAAGGAAAACCCTAATCAATTAATGTGGAAAAAATATTTTTCAAAAATTAATTCTGGTAATGATTTTGTAATTTTTGATCCGTATGATTTTTTATTAAAAAATAAAACTTTAAATAATATGACCAGATCTTTGAGTAACGATCATCCAAGTTGTGATGTTTATAATATTTTATCTGAATACTATAAAAAAAAGCTTAAATTATAATTTTTTTTGATTAAAAAATTCTAATTTTAAATTATTCAAATAATTTTTGGATCAGATTGAGGGTTTTGAGAAATATAATTTCTAAATTTTGATAAGAATTGTTTTCTTGTCAGCAATTACTCTCATCTTGTAAGTTTGTGAATGGTTCTTTAAAATTGACCCCAGATAACTCCTAAAAAAGAATTTTAATAGTAAATTCAATGATTGTGGTGCGGCCAGAGAGAATCGAACTCTCATGAGCTAAGCTCACACGGCCCTCAACCGTGCCTGTCTACCAATTTCAGCATGGCCGCAAATAATGCGTCAGATTAAATGAATGACAATTCTATTTCAAGTTGATAAGTTTTTGTTATGGAATTCACAACTGAAATAAAAATAGCAACAGATCCTATCTATCAGAAGGTATCCAAATCCATTCCTGAGATAGAATGGGCAACACATGCTCCTTATATCTATAAAATTAACAAATTAAAAAAAGAAAAAAATGCGGTAATTCTCGCACATAATTATCAAACCCCAGAAATATATCATGGCATTTCTGATTTTTCTGCTGACTCACTTGCTTTAGCAATTGAAGCTGCAAAAACAGATGCAAATATTATTGTAATGTGTGGAGTGCATTTTATGGCAGAGACTGCCAAATTAATGAGCCCTAAAAAAAAAGTTTTATTACCAGACATGAAAGCTGGTTGTTCATTGTCATCATCAATAACAGGTAGGGATGTAAGAGATCTAAAAAAAAAATTTCCAGGAGTTCCTGTAGTTTCATATGTTAACACTTCAGCAGAAGTTAAGGCTGAAACAGATATCTGCTGTACATCAGCGAATGCTGTTAAAATTGTAAATTCTTTGGGTGTTAAAAAAGTTATATTCTTGCCTGATGATTATCTAGCAAAGTATGTTGCCTCTCAAACAGATGTGGAGATCATTTCATGGAAAGGTACATGTGAAGTTCATGAACAATTTAATGATGAAGAGATAAATGAAATAAGAAAAAATAATCCTGGAATTAAAATCATTGCTCATCCAGAATGTCCTCCAGATGTGATAGAAGCAAGTGATTTTGCTGGATCAACAAGTGGGATGATAAAATATGTTAAGGATAATCAACCTGAAAAAGTTATGATGGTTACTGAATGCTCAATGAGTGATAACGTTCAGATAGACAATCCTAATGTAGAGTTTATAAGACCATGTAACTTATGCCCCCACATGAAAAGAATTACGCTACCAAAAATTCTTGATTGCCTAGAAAACGAGAGTAATGAATTAATTATGGATAATGAAACAATTGAGAGAGCTAGGAAATCAGTAGAAAGAATGGCTGAAATAGGCAGATAAAATCTGTGCCCAAAATTCAATTAAGCAGAAATTTTATCCGATCCACATGTAAGCTAGCTCTAAATGAGGATCTGTATCCTTCAGGAGACATAACAACAAATTTATTAAATAATAGTTCAATTTCAAAAGTTAAGCTGATTAGTAATCAAAAAGGAATCATAGGAGGACTAGAATTTGCTAAACAGACTTTTAATTTGATAGACAAAAATATTAAATTTCACATAAAAAAAAAAGAGGGATCAAAAGTAAGTAAAGGATCTGTGATTGCTTTAATTGAGGGTAAAATCAAAAATATATTAATTGGAGAAAGAGTTGCTTTAAATTTTCTCTCTCATATCTCAGGTATCGCTACTAAAACCAATAAATTTGTGAAAAAAGTGAGTAAGAGTACTAAAATTTGTTGCACTAGAAAAACAATTCCTAATTTAAGAGTTATTCAAAAGTATGCAGTAAAAATTGGGGGTGGGACAAATCATAGATTTAATTTAAGTGATGAATATTTAATAAAAGATAATCATTTAGCCACAACAGAGAAATTTGAAGAGATAGTGAAAAAAGCAGTTAAAAATAAAAAAGGAAAAAAAATTACTGTTGAAGTTGATACATTGAAACAATTTAAAAGAATTAATGGACTAAAGTTCAATACAGTTCTTTTTGACAATATGAGTCCAAAAAAGCTAAAGATAGCTATTAAATATGCAAAAGGAAAATATGAGACTGAAGCCTCCGGTGGAGTAACTTTAAAAAACATTAAAAATTTAGCCTCAACAAAGGTTGATAGAATATCAGTAGGTGAATTAACACATAGTATCCAAGCTTTGGATTTAAAATTAGAGATTTAATTTTTTTTTATTTGAGCTTGAGCTGCTGCTAATCTTGCAACTGGAACTCTGTAAGGAGAACATGATACATAATCTAAGCCAGTTTTTGCACAAAATTCTATACTTTTAGGATCACCACCATGCTCACCACAAATTCCAAGTTTAATTTTTTGATTTTGTTTTCTGCCTTTATCAGTTGCAATTTTAATTAAGTCCCCTACTCCATCATCAATTGATACAAAAGGATCAATATCAAAAATTTTGTTCTCTATATAATCATTAAGGAATTTACCACTATCATCTCTACTAATTCCAAATGTAGTTTGGGTTAAATCATTAGTACCAAAACTAAAAAATTCAGCATGTTTAGCAATTTCTTTTGCCTTGATTGCTGCTCTTGGGAGTTCAATCATTGTTCCGACTAAAAAATCAATTTTAATTTTATTTTCTTCTTGAACTTTTTTTGCCACTCTTATGACTAATTCTTTCATGATTTTTATCTCTGCTTCTGTTGAAACTAAAGGTATCATAATTTCTGGCATAGTAGATTGTATTTTTTGCTTTTTACATTCTACTAAAGCTTCAAAAATTGCTCTACACTGCATCTCATAAATTTCAGGAAATGATATTGCTAATCTACAACCTCTATGACCCAACATTGGGTTTTGTTCATGAAGTTCGGAAATTCTAACTTCAAGTTCTTTAACAGGAATATTTAGTGAAACTGCAACATCATTAATTTCGTTATTACTTTTTGGCAAAAATTCATGAAGTGGTGGGTCAAGCAACCTTACTGTTACTGGTAAACCTCTCATTATTTTAAATATTTCAATAAAATCTTTTTTTTGATGCGGCAATAGTTTTTTGAGTGCATTAGATCGATCTTTAATTGTTTTTGATAATATCATTTCTCTTACTGATAAAATTCTTTCTTCGTCAAAAAACATATGTTCAGTTCTACATAAACCAATACCTTCAGCGCCAAATTCTCTAGCAGTTTTACTATCTAATGGAGTTTCGGAATTAGTTCTAATTTTTAATTTTCTAAAGTCATCAGACCAACTCATTATTTTTGAGAAATCACCTGATATTTCTGGTTTAACTGTTTTTACCTCTCCAATCATTATTCTGCCTGTTGAACCGTCAATTGTAATTAGTTCTCCCTCTTTAATTACTTTATTTTTTGTTTTGAATAATTTATTTTCATAATCAATTTCTATTTCACTAGATCCAGAAACACATGGTCGTCCCATTCCTCTAGCAACTACTGCAGCATGACTTGTCATACCACCTCTTGATGTCAGTATTCCTTTTGCTGCATGCATACCATGTATATCTTCTGGTGAAGTTTCTACACGAACTAATATTGTACTTTGCATCATACTATTTAGTCTTTCAGCCTCCTCAGACGTGAAAACAACTTTTCCACTTGCAGCACCAGGTGATGCAGGCAAGCCTAGCCCAATTACTTCTAAGTTTGCTTTCTCATCTAAAGTTGGATGAAGCAAAGTATCTAAAGAACTTGGTTCAATTCGCAATATTGCATCTTTTTTGGTAATCAACTTTTCTTTAACCATATCTACAGCTATTTTAACAGCAGACTTAGCTGTTCGTTTTCCAGAGCGCGTTTGAAGCATCCAAAGTTTTTTATTTTCAACAGTAAACTCCACGTCCTGCATATCTTTGTAATGTTTTTCTAACTTATTTAAAATATTTTTAAGTTGCCTGTATGTTTCTGGCATTGTCTCTTCCATTGACTTAAGAGTTTCTTTTGACTCAACTCTGGCTTTTTTTGTGATATGCTGGGGTGTTCTGGTTCCAGCAACTACATCCTCTCCTTGTGCATTTATTAAATATTCTCCATAAATATTTTTTGATCCATCTGATGGGTTTCTAGTAAATACTACACCAGTTGCACAATCATTTCCCATATTTCCAAAAACCATTGATTGTACATTAACTGCTGTACCCCAATCTGACGGTATTTGATTTAATTTTCTATAGACTTTTGCTCTGTTACTTTCCCAAGATAAAAATACAGCACTTATAGCTCCCACCAGTTGTTCTTTGACATTTTGAGGAAAATCTTTTTTTGTTTTTTCTTTTACAGTGTTTTTAAAATCTTTTATTAAAGCTTCCCAGTCATACTCGTCTAATTCTGTGTCTAGTAATACTCCTTTTGTTAACTTGTAGTTCTCGATTATATCCTCAAAGTGATAGGCTTCGATACCCAACACAACATTGGAATACATTTGAATAAAACGCCTATAACTATCATTTGCAAACCTTAAATTTGAAGTTTTTTTTGCAAGTGCTATTACTGTATTGTCATTTAGGCCTAGATTTAAAATTGTATCCATCATACCAGGCATGGAAACCCTAGCTCCAGATCTTACAGAAACTAGGAGAGGATTTCTTATATCTCCAAATTTTTTTCCTGAGTCTTTTTCAATAAATTTTAGTTCTTTATTTATTTCATTAAGTATTTTTTTATTTAATTTTTTTTTATTCTTGTAAAACAAGTTACATACCTCAGTAGATATTGTAAAACCAGGGGGTACGGGCAGCCCCATTCTTCCCATTTCAGAAAGGTTTGCACCTTTGCCACCAAGGATATTTTTTGGTTGTTTAATTTTTTTTATTTCATTGGATTTAAAATTAAATATAATTTTTTTCATACTAGGCTTCTATTTTTGAAAAATTAAAATAGTTATCAAAAGTTTTACACAACATATTTAATAATTCTAATCTATTTTTTTTAATTATTATATCTTCATCGTTAACAATAACATTATCGAAAAAATCATTTACCTCATTCTTAATGCTTGATAAAATTTTTAGACTTTCCTCGTAATTTTCATCTTTTCCAATACTCAAAAAATATTTTCTTATATCATTTATTTTTTTATATAATTTTTTCTCATAATCATTTTTAAATAAGCCTGGATCTGCAAAACCAAGAGTTTCCATAGATATCTTTTCTTCAGTATTTAATATATTTGAAGATCTTTTGTATGCTGCAATAGTTTCAAAACCGATTTCTTTTTTAATATTTTTATTTAAGCATAAAGATTTTTTATAAGCCTTTAATAAATCATCCAATCCAAGCAAAAATGTTGAACTTTCAATTATATCTTGTCTAATTTTTTTTTCTTTTAAATAATTTTTTAATCTCTCAATTATGAAATCGCTTAATTCATTTTGTATTTTTTTGGTGTCAAAATCATAGCCCTGATCTCTATATGCTGAACAAGTGTAAACAATTAAATCTTTTAATTTGATTTTTGTTTCATTTTCAACAATTAATCTAACAAGACTTATAGCCATTCTTCTTATGGCATATGGGTCTTTTGAACTAGTAGGTTTCAGATTTATTCCAAAAAAACCTACTAATGAATCTAGTTTATCACTTAAAGACAAAGCAATACTGTACATTTTTTTTGGTAGTTTGCTTTCCATGCCGTTAGGCAAATATTGTTCAGACACAGCAAGACAAACTTCTTTATCAAACCCTTGAAACTTTGCAAAGTGACCACCGACAATACCTTGGAGTTCTGGAAATTCTCCAACAAGATCGGACATCAAATCAACTTTACAAATTGATGAGGCTATTTCAATTTTATCTTTACTAATTAAAAAATCATCAGAAATTAATGATGATAACTTTCTCATTCTTTGAATTTTATCAAAGTAGGATCCTAAACCTTTAAAATAATTTATATTTTTCAATTTATCTACTTGCTTAACTAAATTTTGAGTTTTATTTTTTTCCCAAAAAAACTCAGCATCGTTTAATCTTGCCTCAATCACTCTCTCATTTCCTAATTTAACAAACCCTTTAGTGTCTTTTATATCTGAAACTACAAAAAAATTATTTGTAAGATTATTTTTTTCATCAAAGGTTGGTAAATATTTTTGATGACTCTGCATAGTTGTAATCAATATTTCACTAGGTACATTTAAAAATTTTTTGTCAAAATCACAAATAATTACTGCTGGTTTTTCAACTATATTTACTATTTCATCTATAAGCCTTTCATTCTGTTCGACTTTTAAATTTTTTTTATTAATTATTTCATTAATCTTATTCTGTATTATTTTTTTTCTTAAATCTTGATCAATTAAAATACCTTTTTGTTTAAAAAATTTTATATACGAATTAAAGTCGTTAAAAATTTTTAAACCTTCTTCTAGTGATTTATCTGTAAAAGTTTTGTTAGAGCTATTTATGTGGTTAAAAACAAAATTAAGAGGTTTTTTATTAAATATTGCTAAAATGGATTTAAGAGGTCTTCCCCAGTAAAGATCATAATTAGCCCATTTCATAGATTTATTCCAAGTTATCTTTGTTAAGATTTCACTTAAATTTTTTTCTAATAAATCTGAAACTTTTATTTTTCTAGGCTCCTTTTTAAAAAAGTAGAATTCACCTTTCTCAGTACTTTTTTTAAAAATTTTTTCTAATGTTGTATTGTTTGATCTAATAAATCCCTCTAAAGCTTTTTCGGGAGCATTAACATTTGGACCTCTTATTTCCTCTGAGTTGAGTTTAATTTCATTAGGGATTTTATCAATATGGAGAACTAGTCTATTTGGTGTTGAATAAACATTAAAATCTTCATTAAATTTAATTTGGTTATCAATAAAAAAATTTTTAATATTTTTTTTTAACTCATTCCTTGCATTTATCTGAAGCTTTGCAGGAATTTCCTCACTAAATAACTCTACAAATAATTCTGACATTAACTTTGGCTTTCAATCCAAACTTTCCCAATTGATTTAGTTAGTTCCCTTATTCTTGCAATATATTCAGCCCTTTGTGCTACACTAATCACCCCTCTAGCATCTAGAATATTAAACACATGGCTACATTTTAAACATTGATCGTATGCTGGAAGTGAAATTTTTTTTTCAACTAATAATTTTGTCTCCTCTTCAAGCATTTCAAATATTTTAAATAAATTATCAGTGTTGGCATATTCAAAATTATATGCTGAAAATTCTTTCTCTGACTTATGAAATACATCTTTGTAAGTTATTCCTTCATCATTCCAAATTAAGTCAAAAACACTTTTTTTGTTTTGAATAAACATACACAATCTCTCTAATCCATATGTAATTTCGACAGATACAGGTTTACATTCTACTCCAGCCATTTGTTGGAAGTAGGTAAATTGCGTTACTTCCATACCATCACACCAAACTTCCCATCCAAGGCCTGCTGCTCCAAGAGTAGGACTTTCCCAGTCATCTTCAACAAATCTTATATCGTGTTCCTCATAATTAATACCTATTGATGACAGGCTATTTAAATACATCTTTTTTATTTCTTTTGGCGAGGGTTTAATTAATACTTGGAACTGATAGTAATGTTGTAATCTATTGGGGTTGTCACCATATCTTCCGTCAGTCGGTCTACGTGATGGTTGAACATATGCAGTTTTCCATGGTTTTGGACCAAGCGATCTTAGAGTGGTTGCTGGATGAAATGTTCCAGCTCCTACCTCTAGATCGTACGGTTGTAATATGACACAACCTTTTTTTGACCAGTACTTTTGTAAATTAAAGATTGTGTCCTGAAAAGATAAAGTTTTTTTTTTTGTTTTATAGACCATACCTTTGCCAGATTGATCTTTCTTCTAATAAACTGATTACTTTATCAGTATAATTTTCTGAGGATGATAATTTTTTTGACAACCACCCTTTACTTTTTTCAAATTTCTTAATCTCAATTTGATCTCCATATTTTTCTCTTAATATTTGTTCTGCATTACCCAACCCATCTATTAAACCTAATTCTTTTGCTTTTTTTCCAGCCCAAAACTCGCCTGAAAAAAGTTCAATACCAGAGTTTTTATTTAGTTTTTCTTTTCTACTCTCCTCAACGACATCAATAAAGTCCTGATGAATTTCTAATTGAATATTTTTTAACCGATTTATATCCTCTTCTTTTTCATCAAGAAAAGGGTCTAAAGTACTTTTATTCTTTCCTGCTGTATATACTCTTCTTTGAACTCCAATTTTTTCTATTAAGTTTTTAAATCCGAATGATGCTGAAATAACGCCAATTGATCCTATTATCGAACTTGAGTTTGCATATATTTCATCACCAGCACAAGCGATCAGGTATCCACCGGATGCAGCCACATCTTCAGCAAAGACAATCACTTTTTTTTTTGTTTTTTTGGATTGTTCCTTAATAAGTTTATATATCAGATGTGATTGAACTGGAGATCCTCCTGGTGAGTTTATTGTAATTGCTACTACTAGTGCTTTTTTTAGTGAGAAAGCTTTTTTAATTATTTCTTCCTGGCTTGAATAATCTATTCCTTGTCTAAATTTTCCAGCATTTCCTATAACGCCTGATAGTTTAAGATGGCTAATAACTTTTTTTTTTTTTAAAAATGAAAACATTAAAATTTTTATAAGTTTTTTAAATATATTATAAACCCTAGTTATAATTAAAGAATAAGGTGCGTCAATTGATAAGTATAATAATAATTTGTATATAATAGTTTTAAAACATGGGAACTGTAATACAGCTTAAAAAACAAATTAATAATTCTTATACTGACTTAAAAAGCTCAGTTGAAGATAAGTTGATTCTCGTTGAAGAAAAAATTAATTCCAGATTAGCAAGTAAAGTTGAGTTAGTTCAAAAAATGACAAAATATCATTTAAGCACTGGAGGTAAAAGACTTAGAGCTCTATTAACATTGCAATGCTCAAAAATTTGTGGATACGAGAAAGGATTAAGAGATGTTAATCTGGCTGCATGTGTTGAATTAATCCATGCGGCAACTTTAATGCACGATGATGTAATTGATAACTCTAAAATTAGAAGAAGAAAAAAGACCTTAAATAAGATCTGGGGAAATCACTCGTCAATTTTAGTAGGCGATTATCTCTTAAGCAAATGTTTTGAAATGATGGTTGAAGATGGAAATTTAGAATTACTTAAACTTTTGGCTAATACATCATCAGAAATTGCTCAAGGTGAAGTTCTGCAATTGCAACATAATAAAGAGATAGACATGTTAGAGGAGACATATCTTAATATTATTTCCTCAAAGACTGCATCATTATTTGCAGCAGCGACTAAAGTTGGCGCAATTATTTCAGAAAAGGATTTAAAATTTAAAAATGCTTTAGAATTTTATGGAAAAAACCTAGGTCTCACATTTCAAATTGCAGATGACACATTAGATTATAATTCTGAATTAAAATTATTTGGAAAAAACATTGGTAATGATTTTTATGAGGGAAAAGTAACATTACCTATAATTCTACTTTATCAAAAATTAGATGATGTTGAAAAAGAAAAATTAAAATCTTTATTTGAAAAACTAATTCGTGACAAGAAAGATTTAGAATATGTTCTAAGTCTAATAAAAAAAAATAACATAATTAAAGAGTGTTATAAAAAAGCAGAGCATTATATAAATTTAGCTTCTAATTCTTTAAGTGTATTTGAGGAGTCTGATGAAAAAAATGTGCTTAAAAATTTAACGTCTTTTAGTATAGAGAGAAATTTCTAAGGGCTTAACAATACTTTTTTCCAACTTTTAGTTTTTTTAATGTATTTCAATCTTTCATGAATTCGGTTTTGACCATCAAGCCAGAATTCTATTTCTTTAGGTTTTATTCTCCAACCTGACCAGTGCTCTGGTCGTGGTACTTTTTTTTGATTTGGGAATTTTTTTTTAAATTCTTTTATAGATTTATATAAATCGTCTCTTTTTTTTAAAATGCTGCTCTGCTGTGAAGCCCAAGCGCCAATTCTACTTCCGTATGCTCTTGATTTATAATAATCATCAGCTTCTTTTTTTGAAACTTTAGATGCAATACCAATTATCCTAATTTGTCTTTGTAGGCTTTTCCAATGAAAACACATAGAAATTTTTGAAGAATTCTTAATGGCTTTACTTTTATCACTTTTTAAATTCGTATAAAAAACGAAACCGTTTTTATCAAAATCTTTAAGAAGGACCATTCTGACTGTTGGAAATCCTTTTTTATTAACAGTTCCTACAGCAAACGCATTTGGGTCATTAATTTCAGTTTTTTTTGCTTTATTGAACCATTCTTCAAAAAGTTTTATTGGGTTATTATGATCCTTAAAGCAAAGATTTAATCCTAATGAGTTTTTTTCGTTCATAATTTTAAAAAAATAATTTATACAGTAAGATAATGTCATTTAATACTTTTGGAAAGTTATTTAGATTTACTACTTGGGGAGAGTCTCATGGTCCTGCAATTGGGTGTATTGTGGACGGATGCCCACCAAATGTTCCAATAAAGGAAAGTGATATTCAAAAAGAACTTAATAAACGAAAACCAGGTCAATCTAAATTCACAACACAAAGAAAAGAGGATGACAAAATTAATATTTTATCTGGTGTTTTTGAGGGAAAAACTACTGGAACTCCGATATCTTTAATAATTTATAACAAAGACATGAGATCTAGAGATTATGAGACAATAAAGAACAAATTTCGACCAGGACATGCAGATTACACTTATTTTAAAAAGTATGGAATTCGGGATTATAGAGGAGGTGGAAGACAATCAGCTCGTGAGACTGCAGCAAGAGTTGCAGCAGGGGCAATTGCAAAAGTAGTTTTGAAAAATAAGATTGGTGCTAAATATCAAGCAGTCGGTGCAGTTATACAATTAGGAATTTTAGGGTGTGATATAAACAAATGGAAAGACAAAACTATATCCACAAATCCTTTTTTTTGTCCTGACAAATCTGTAATTAAGCTCTGGGAAAAATATTTACTCGGCATAAGAAAAGCTGGTTCATCTTGTGGAGCAATAATTGAGATAAGAGCAAGAGGAGTACCTTTAGGACTTGGAGCGCCAATATATTCCAAATTAGATATGGATTTAGCAGCTGCGATGATGAGCATTAATGCTGTAAAGGGGGTAAATATTGGATCAGGAATGAATTCAGCTATGCTAACTGGGGAAGAAAACTCTGATGAGATTTTACAAAGAAAAGGTAAAACTAGTTTTAAATCAAACAATGCTGGTGGAATTTTGGGTGGAATTTCAACAGGTCAAGAAATAAAAATTTCATTTGCTGTTAAACCAACTTCATCGATTTTATCATCTAGAAAAACGATTGATAAGTTCGGCAAAAATACAACAATATCTGTTAAAGGAAGACATGACCCGTGTGTAGGAATTAGAGCAGTCCCAATAGGAGAAGCTATGATGCATTGTGTAATTCTTGACCACTATTTAATGAACACTGCTCAAAATAAAATTTAATTAGATTTTTTTATTAAAACTTTTGAATTTAATGTATCTAAAATCTTATTTTCTATTCCAATTGAATCAAGATTTGCAAATTTATACATTAACTCTGGCTTATCATGATCTATAAATCTATCAGGCAATATCATTGATCTAAATTTTAAATTGCTATCTAGAAGATTTTTTTCACTAAGAAATTGGCTAACATGAGATCCAAACCCACCAATAGATCCCTCCTCTATTGTGATTAAAACTTCATGCTCTGTTGCAATTTGCCAGATTAAATTTTCATCTAAAGGTTTTGCAAATCTTGCATCAATTATAGAAATATTAATTCCTTTTTTAGATAAATTTTCAGATGCTAAAATACACTCATGAAGTCTTGTACCAAAATTTAAAATTACAACTTTTTTTCCAGTTTTAATAATTTTTCCTTTACCCAACTCAATTTTTTCATTTATTTCTGGTAATTCAATCCCTAAACCATTTCCTCTTGGATATCTAAAGGCTGAGGGTCTATCATTAATATCTATTGAGGTATTGATCATTCTTACAAGTTCGGCTTCATCGCTAGCCGCCATTACTACAAAATTTGGTAGTGTTGATAAGTATGTTATATCAAACGAGCCTGCATGTGTTGGCCCATCAGCGCCAACCAGTCCAGCTCTATCAATTGCAAATCTTACTGGTAAGGATTGAATTGCAACATCATGAACAACTTGATCATAAGCTCTTTGAAGAAAAGTTGAGTATATTGCTGCATATGGTTTAAACCCCTCTGTAGCCATTCCAGCGGCAAAAGTTACTGCATGCTGTTCTGCTATTCCAACATCAAACATTCTGTTAGGAAATTTTTTTCCAAATAAATCCATACCTGTTCCTGAGGGCATCGCTGCTGTTATACCAACAACTTTACTATCCTTTTCAGCATGCTTGATTAAGGTGTTAGCAAATACTTTTGTATATGATGGTGCATTAGATGAAGACTTTATCTGTTCTCCTGTTTTTACATTAAATTTTGAAACTCCATGGAATTTATCTTCTGATTTTTCTGCAAATTTATAACCTTTTCCTTTTTCAGTTTTTACATGAACTAAAATTGGACCATCATAATTAATTTCTTTTGCATTTTTAAATACAGAAACCATTGTATCAATATCATGTCCATCTATTGGCCCAATGTAATAAAATCCCATGGAATTAAATAAAGTACCACCAGTAACTGCAGATCTTAAAAAATCCTCTGCTTTTCCTGCTTTATTTTTAAATCTTTTTGAGAAGGCAGATATGATTAATTTTAATGTCTCTCTAAAACTAAAATAAATTTTACCAGACAGAATTTTTGCAAGATACTTTCTCATAGCTCCAACAGGTTTTGCAATTGACATGTCATTATCGTTTAAAACGACTATCATTTTTGTCTTACTTTCTCCCGCGTTGTTCATTGCCTCATATGCCATACCAGCACTTATCGCTCCATCACCTATGACCGCAATTACATTATCAGATTTATTTGACAATTTATTAGCAACAGCCATTCCTAATGCCGAAGATATAGAAGTTGAACTATGAGCAGCGCCGAAAGGATCATACTCGCTTTCTGATCTTTTTGTGAAACCAGACAATCCCCTCCCTTTTCTTAGTGTTCTAATTTTATTTTTCCTACCAGTTAATATTTTATGAGGATAAGTTTGGTGCCCAACATCCCAAATTAATTTATCATGTGGAGTATTAAATATATAATGCAAAACCACAGTGAGTTCTACAACTCCAAGACCAGCTCCTAGGTGTCCACCAGTTTCTGAAACAACGTCAATTAATTCTTGCCTGACCTCGTCAGCCAAAACTTTTATCTCAGATTGAGATAATTTTCTGATATCACTTGGAAAATTGACATTATTTAAAAATTTGTAATTGTTGTTCATTTTGTTCTACTTAAAATATAATTTATGGTTTCTTTTAGATCCCTACTTTTTTTTCCAAATTTATTTAAACTTTTGAATATATTTAATTTCAGGTTATTTGCATATTTAATAGTATTTTTAGTACCTAGTAAACTTATTAAAGTAGCTTTTCCCATTTTTAAATCTTTTCTAGTTTTTTTTCCGACGCTTGATGTTTTTCCCTTTAAATCTATTAAATCATCAGCGATTTGGAACAATAGGCCTATTTCATTACCAATTTTATTAAACATTCCTAAATATTTTATTTTACCTGACATAATAATTGGTGCGACACAACAAAAACTAAAAAGCTTGCCAGTTTTCTTTATTTGCATATCAATAATTTGTTTTTTATTTTTTTTTATTTTTTCATAACTTAAATCTAGATATTGGCCTCCAGCTATACCAGAATGACCAGAACTCTCTGATAGTAAGTTTATTAATTTTATTTTTTTCTTTTCACTCAAATTTAATTTTTTCTGGCTCAAAATTTGGAAAGCTATTGTAAGTAAAGAATTACCAGCAAGTATTGCTGTGGACTCACTAAATTTTTTATGGGTCGTCAACTTTCCTCTCCTTAAATTATCATTATCCATGCAAGGCAAATCATCATGTATGAGTGAGTAAGCATGAATACACTCTACCGCTGCAGCTACTTGCAAAATAGTTTTTTTATCTAACTCAAATATTAAACCAACATCAAATAATATTTTTGACCTTAACTTTTTTCCTCCAGGAAGAAGTCCATACAACATTGGCTTTATTAAATCTGTATTTTTTTCTTTTGAAAAATATCTATAAAGATAATTGTTAGTTTTTTTAACAATTTTACTTAGTTTTTTTTCCATCTTTCTTTGATTTAATCTCTTTAATTTTTAAATTTGATTTTTCTGATATTTCTTTCAAATTTTTCTGAAATTTTTTTTCTATAAGTTTATTAATTTTAATCAAATTAGCATAATCCTCTGATTTATTTTCTAAATTTATTTCATTTTCTAAATTTTTAATAATTTTATCAGCCAAATCAGTGAGCTCATTTAAAGATTTTGACGTAATATCATCTAGCAAATTTTTTTCATTCATATATTAGTTTGTAATATTATATGAAAAATGAAGATTCAAATATTAAAAAAACAATAAAATATTTGAATAATGACGAATGTGTAGCAATCCCTACAGAAACTGTTTATGGGTTGGCTGCAAATGCTTACTCAAATAAAGCTGTATCAAAAATATTTAGATTAAAAAAAAGACCCAATAACAATCCCCTAATTGTTCACTATCACAATATCATTCAATTAAAAAAGGATTGTGAATTAAATAGTGTTTTCGAGAGGCTTTACAAAAAATTTTGTCCAGGAGCAATTTCATTTGTTTTGAAACTAAAACATACAAGTAAAATTTCTAAAAAAGTTACAAATAACTCAAATTTGGTAGCTGTAAGATTTCCTAGTCATCATTTGACAAGAAAGTTGTTAAAACAAATTAATTATCCACTCGCAGCTCCAAGTGCAAATATTTCATCAAGTATTAGTCCAGTTTCAAAACAAGACGTGATTGATGAATTTGGGAATAAAATAAAATTTGTTTTAGAAGGTGGCCCCTCAAAGGTAGGTTTAGAGTCTACTATAATAAATCTTGTCGGTAAGCCAAATATTCTTAGATTGGGTGGTATAGACAGTAAAACAATTTATAAATTCATCAAATCATCAAAAAATAACAAAAAAAGAAAAATAAATGTGAAAATGCCAGGAAACAGCAAATTACATTACTCTCCTGGTATCCCTATGAGACTAAATGCCAAAAAAAATAATCATGGAGAAGCTTTTATTTTGATAAAAAAAAGAAAAAAAATTGATAAAAATTATTTTTACTTAAGTAAAACTAAAAATTTAAAAGAGGCAGCAAAAAATTTATATAAAATATTGAGAAAAATAAAAAAATATGGATACAAAAAAATTGCAGTTGAAAAAATTCCAAATATTCAAATTGGTGAGGCAATTAACGATAGACTTTTGAGAGCGTCAAAGAAATGAAAAATTTAATTGAAGTCAAAGATATAAGAAAAAATTACGGAAAAAAAGAAGCTGTTAAAGGTATTTCCTTTAATGTTAAGGAAAATGAAATTCTAGGTTTGCTGGGACCAAATGGCTCAGGGAAAACTACTACCATAGGAATGTTGCTTGGGTTGCTAAAACCTACAAGTGGACAAATATTGATTAATAACCTTAAACTTGAAGATCATAGAATTGAAATACTTGAAATGATTAATTTTATATCTCCATATATTGAATTACCAAAAAAACTTACTGTTAAACAAAATCTATATGTTTATTCAAAACTTTATAAAGTTCAAAATATTGAGGAGAGAATTGAATATCTGTCAGAAAAACTGAGGATTGGGGAATTATTGGATAATATTACTGGTGAACTTTCTTCGGGTCAAAAAAATAGGGTGAGTTTAGCAAAAGCATTAATTAACGAACCAAGAGTACTTTTGCTCGATGAGCCAACCGCATCTTTAGACCCAGAAGTGGGTGATTTTGTTAGAACTTTTTTAGAGGAATACAAAAGAGAGAAAAAAATCTCAATACTTTTAGCTTCTCATAATATGAGTGAAGTTACGCGATTGTGCAAGTCTGTGCTAATGATGAAAAATGGAAAAATTATAGACCAAGGCAAACCTGATGATTTGATAGCGAAGCACGGAAGAACAAATTTAGAAGAAGTTTTCTTAAAACTTTCAAGGAGTAAAAGTGAGCTTAACTAGAATTTACGGTTTATTTTTAAGACATTTTTACCTAATAACTAGATCATTTCCCAGAATTTTAGATTTAGTATACTGGCCAACTATTCAAATTACCCTATGGGGATTTATATCAAATTTTTTTGCTACACACACAACTTATTACAATAATGCAGTTGGTGTAATTTTAACTTGCGCAATACTGTATGACTTTTTGTTCAGAACTAGTATTGGTTTTAATATGCTTTTTCTTGAAGAAATTTGGAGCAGAAATTTTACTAATCTTTTTATAGCTCCTATGAAAATTGGTGAGATTTTAACCTCATTAGTTATAACAGCTTTAATAAGATCTTTAATTGGTCTAGTTCCAGCCATACTTCTTACATCTCCTTTATTTGGTATCTCCATTCTTGATTTGGGAGTATTTTTATTTTTATTATTTTTAAGCCTTTACATTTTTGGAATTACTCTTGGCATTTTAGTTTCATCAGGTTTACTTAGATTTGGACCATCATTTGAGAATATAGCATGGTCTACAATGTTTTTACTTGCACCCTTCGGATGTATTTATTATCCAATAGAAACATTGCCTGAAATTTTTCAAAAAATAGCTTATGTTTTACCATTGGTATATATATTTGAAGAAGCTAGAAATATATTAATAAACCAGACAGTAGATATTAAAAATATATACAATGCTTTTATTTGGAATGTATTTTATTTTACTCTTTCAATCACACTATTTTACTATTCTTTTAATGCTGCAAAAAATAAGGGCACTCTGATAAACATGGGCGAATAATATATATGGCTAAAATTAACTTCGATTATATTAGAAATAAATTAGGAATTTTATTTTTTAAGTTAAAAAAAAAAAAAATATTAAAAATCCTTATTTTTTGCCCTCAGAGAACATTTTCCAACTATTTGGAGAGTTTTTTGTTAAAAAATTTTTACGTAGAGGTTGTTAATTCTACTGATAATATTAAAAATTACGACAATCCATTACACAAACATTCAATTTCAACAAATCCAATTCTTAATGAAAAATTTAATAACAATAACTACATCATTTTCTTGTTATATAAAAATTCAAGTTATTGGATTGATAGTTTGAATAGAAATGATCAAGATTTTTTCGATCAATTTTTAGAATTTCATAAAATCAAGATTAAACGTGATGATAGATCAGCTTTAATTAAATATCATAAAAATTGGTATGAAACATGGATTTATTATCTTAAAACTTTTTCAAATGTTGAATTTATAAATCATAAACAAACATTCGATTTAAGTAACAATTTATCATTATTTAATTATCTTAATTCTAAATACCCAATAATTTCAAAGGGTAAAATGAAATTACCAAAAAATATAAGACGAAGTAATTCATTCAATATTAATAATTATAAGAAAAACACTAATTTTGATGAATATTCCAAATTTTTTAAGATTATTTAAAATTTATATAAACTGTTTTGCGCCCGCAAGGAGTCGAACCCTGAACCTCCAGAGCCGAAATCTGGCGCTCTATCCAGTTGAGCTACAAGCGCATATAGTATTAATATAACTTAATGAAAAGTATTATAAATTTTATTGTTAAAAATAAAGAAAAAAATCTAAGAGTAGATACTTTATTAGCAAATCAAAACAATAAATTAACTCGATCTAGAGTTAAAACATTAATCCTAGAAAATAATTTAAAAATTAACAATTTAACAACTGTAGATCCATCCAGAAAAGTAAAATTAAATGATGAAATTTGTTTAAATATTGTCGAGCCAAAAAAAGAAAATTTAAAACCATTCAAGTATAATCTTGATATAATTTATGAAGACAAAGATTTAATAGTAATTAATAAATCTGCAGGAATTTCTATGCATCCAGGACCAGGAAATTACGATAATACAATTGTGAATGCATTAATAAATTACAGCGGTAATAATTTATCAAATATTGGAAATGAATTACGACCTGGAATTGTACATAGAATAGATAAAGATACATCTGGGCTAGTCGTTATTGCAAAAAACAATTTTTCTCATAAAAATTTATCAAAACAATTTTCCGAACATTCAATCACAAGGGTTTACCATGCTCTTGTCTGGGGTAAAATTAGACCTCAAAATGGAAAAATTGATACATTAATTGCAAGAAGTTCAAAAAATAGGCAATTGATGGAAGTTTCATTTAAAAAAGGTAAAAGAGCTATAACGAATTATAAAACTTTAGAAGTATATGAAACTAAAAAAATACCAACTTTCAGTCTTGTTGAATGTAAGCTAGAAACAGGAAGAACACATCAGATCAGGGTACACTTATCAAATAAAGGTAATAATATTTTAGGAGACAAAAAATATAAAAAAAAATTTAAAAAATTAATCAATATTGACTCAGATCTTGAAAAACTAATCAATGAACTAAATAGGCAATTCCTACATGCTAAGAAACTAGGTTTTAAACACCCAATAAGCAATAAAAGATTAGAATTTTCCTCAAATTTACCTGATGATTTAGAGAATATTTTAAAAAAACTAAGTAAAATCAAGTAAAAAAGGGATTGTAAAAATTAATTTCTTTATTAAATAAATAGTTCTTATGAGTAATTCTACATATAACTTGCCTACACTTTCTAATGAAGGGGGATTGGCTGCATATCTTGCTCAAATAAAAAAATTTCCCATGCTTGCGGCTGAGGAAGAATACATGCTTGCCAAAAATTGGCAATCTACTGGAAATGTAAAGTCTGCTGAAAAACTTGTAACCAGCCATCTTAGATTAGTCGCCAAAATTGCGATGGGTTACAAAGGTTATGGTTTGCCTCTTAACGAGATGATTTCAGAGGGTAATGTTGGACTTATGCAAGCTGTAAAAAAATTTGAACCAGAAAAGGGATTTAGACTTGCAACTTATGCAATGTGGTGGATTAAAGCATCAATACAAGAATATATATTAAGATCATGGAGTTTAGTAAAAATAGGAACTACAACTGCTCAAAAAAAACTTTTTTTTAATTTAAAAAAAATTAAAAATCAAATATCCCCACGATCTGAGGGAGATCTTAGGAAAGAACATGTTGAAGATATTGCTAAAAGATTATCTGTAAGTGAAGACGAAGTTATATCAATGAATAGAAGACTTTCAGGAAAAGAACAATCTTTAAATGCACCTATTGGTGAGGACGGAGATGAATGGCAGGATTGGGTTGTAGATAACGATATGGATCATGAATTAAAAATTGCCCAAAGTGATGAAATGGAGCAAAGAAAAGATCTGCTACAAGATTCTATAAAAGTATTAAATGAAAGAGAGAAAAAAATTTTATATTCTAGAAGATTAACTGATGAACCAGTAACTCTAGATGAACTAAGTAAAAAATATAAAATTAGCAGAGAAAGAGTTAGACAAATAGAAAATAAAGCATTTGAAAAGCTTCAAAAGCACATGCTAAATTCTGCAAAATCAAAAAATTTACTACCAGCGAATTAAATTTTAAAAGGATCCTTAATTAAGATTGTATCATTTCTTTCAGGACTGGTTGAAATACTTGAAATAGTAGTTTCAACAAATTTTTCTAACTCCTTTATATATTTTTTGGCATTATCTGGTAAATCTTCAAATTTTTCTATACCTACTGTTGAAGACTTCCAACCAGTGAAAGACTTATAAATTGGTTTAGCCCTTAATTGATCCTCTGCTGAGGCAGGTAAATAATCAAATTTTTTTCCATCAATCTCATATGCTATACACATTTTTATTTCATCAAGTTCATCAAGAACATCTAATTTTGTTAATGCAATCCCATCAATGCCTGAAATTTTAAGAGTTTGTCTAACCAACACTCCATCAAACCAACCACATCTTCTTTTTCTACTTGTAACTGTTCCAAACTCTTTTCCTCTAGTGCCTAGAGTCTCTCCGATTTCATCTGTTAATTCTGTTGGAAATGGACCCTCTCCTACCCTTGTTGTATAAGCTTTTGTTATCCCTAAAACATAGTTGATTGAATTAATACCACAACCTGTTCCAGTTGCAGCTGATGAGGCAACTGTATTAGATGATGTAACAAATGGATAGGTTCCATGATCAACATCTAAAAGAACGCCTTGTGCACCTTCAAACAATATTTTTTTATTTTGGGATTTAAATTCATCAATTTTTTTCCAAACAGGTTTTGAATATTTTAATATTTGTGGAGCAATTTTTAACAAATCTTTTTTTAATTGATCTTTTTCAAACTTAGTTTTGCCTAGACCTTTTCTAATAGCATTATGATGTTGCAATACTACTTCTAATCTTTTATCTAAATTATTATCTGATGCAAGATCCATAACTCTTATTGATCTTCTCCCTATTTTATCTTCATAAGCTGGCCCTATTCCTCTTCTGGTTGTTCCAATTTTTGAATTTCCAGCTGCGTCCTCTCTGATCTCATCCATTTCCCTATGAAAAGGTAAAATTAGAGTCGCTGCTTCTGACAAAATTAAATTTTCTGCACTTATTTTTATGCCCTTTGATTTAATTTCATCAATTTCTTCTAATAGAGCCCATGGGTCAACTACTACACCGTTTCCAATTATTGATATTTTATTTTTTCTGACAATTCCTGATGGTAATAATCTTAATTTATAAACAATACCATCAATAACAAGAGTATGACCAGCATTATGACCACCTTGAAATCTTATTATTACATCAGCCTCGCTAGAGAGCCAATCAACTATTTTTCCTTTTCCTTCATCTCCCCATTGGGAACCTACTACAACTACATTTTTCATCTAAACATTCTCTTAATTCGTATACTATTCAAATGGTTTACAGGACCGTGACCTTTTCCTAAGTTTGGTTGTGTTCTTAGAGAATGATTTACATATTTAATTGCCATTTCACAAGATTTCTTTAACGTTTTTCCACACGAAAAATATGTAGCTATTGCGCTTGAAAGTGTGCAGCCTGTACCGTGGCTATTTTTAGTACTTATTTTCTTATTTTTAAATATCACAACTTCTTTTTTATTAATAAATATATCTTGCATATTTTTAGATCTCAAATGACCACCTTTAATAAGAACATTTTTAGCACCCAAGTTTAATAATTTATTTCCCACACTTACTACATCTTTTACTGTTAGTATCTTCGAGTTAGTTAATACCTCTGCTTCTGGTATATTTGGTGTAATCAAATCGGCTTTGGATAGAAATTTATGTTTCAAAATTTCTATGGCTTGGTCATTTATTAATTTTTTTCCACCTTTGGCCACCATCACTGGGTCTAATATGATTTTTTTGGCATTAATTTTTTTTAATGATTTTATTACTGAATTAATTACACCTTTTGAATGAAGCATTCCTATTTTTATAGCATCTGGCTTTATGTCTTTTGCTGAAAATTCAATCTGGTTTGAAATTACTTTATTACTGACAGGCATGATTGACATTACCCCTGTTGTATTTTGCGCTGTAATTGCAGTTATTGCTGTCATCGCATAAGAACCTAATGTTGTTATAGTTTTTACATCTGCTTGTATACCTGCGCCACCAGAGGAGTCTGAGCCTGCAATAACTAAAATTTTAGAATTTATTTTCAATTTATTTAATTGATTTTTTTACAATATTTATACAATTAGAAAGAATATCCTTATTTTCAGTTTCACACATTATTCTAATTACAGGTTCTGTACCAGATTTTCTGACTAATATTCTTCCTTGTCCTTTTAATATAATATTTGCTTTTTTAATTGCATTTTTGCACTTAGAACTATGAATTACTGATTTATCTTTTACTTTTATATTTTCTAGTATTTGTGGTGTAGGTGTGAAGTTTCTAAAAATTTCACTGGCTTTTTTACCTTTCCTCATAGAAAATAAAATTTCTAATGCAACTAATAATCCATCACCAGTGGTAGCAAAATTACCCAAAATTATGTGACCAGATTGTTCTCCTCCCAAATTAAACTTACTTTTCTGCATTAAATCTTTTACATATCTATCACCAACTTTAGATCTTATAAATTTTATCTTATTTTCTGCAAAGTATTTTTGTAGCCCATAATTTGACATCAAAGTACCAACAACACCACCTTTTAAAATTTTTTTTCTTTTCCACCTTTCTGCAATTGTTGCTATTATTTTGTCACCATCAATAATTTTGCCTTTTTCATCACATATAATAATTCTATCAGCGTCACCGTCTAAAGAAATTCCAATATGTGATTTGGTCTTTTTTGTATAATATTTAATTTTATTTGGAAATGTTGATCCACATTTATTATTAATGTTAAAGCCATTAGGGGAAGTTCCTATTTCATAGACCTCAGCTCCTAATGATCTAAGTAGCTGTGGTCCTACTTTGTAAGCAGCTCCATTGGCACAATCTATTGCAATTTTTAATCCTCTTAAATTAAATTGCTTTGGAAAATTTGTTTTTAATATTTCAATGTATTTTTCAGATCCATACTCTAGTCTCTTGACTCTGCCTAATAATTTAGGATTAGATAAATTTTTTAATACTTTTGAGTCAATTAATTTTTCTATTTTTTTTTCTATTTTATCAGATAGTTTTAATCCATCAGGTCCAAATAATTTTAAACCATTGTCTTCAAATGAATTATGTGATGCAGTGATCATGATACCCATGTTGGCTTTCATTTTTTTTGTGAGCATTGCAAGACCATTTGATGGCAATGGACCAAAAGTAAATACATGCATTCCCGCAGAAGTTAAACCTGAAACTAAAGCCGGTTCGAGCGTATATCCTGACAACCTTGTATCTTTAGCAATTATTGCTATTTGTTTAGTTTTTTTTTGATTGTTAAAATATGTGCCTGCAGCTAATCCAAATTTAAAAAACATTTCACCATTGATTTTTTCTTGATTTACCTTTCCTCTTATTCCATCTGTTCCAAAATATTTTTTGATCATTAACTATAATTTAACTTTTTAAAAACTTTAATTGCCTGTGTAACTTCATTAACATCATGGACTCTAAGAATTTGTACTCCTTGTAACATACCATAGATACAAGAAGATACAGTTCCACCAATTCTTTCTTTGCTATCATTTTTATCTGATATATCTTTTATAAATTTTTTTCTCGATACACCTAACATTACTGGTAATCCTAATGAATGAAAAATAGAAATATTATTAATTAAAGTAATATTATGTTGCAAGTTTTTACCAAACCCGATTCCAGGATCTAATATAATATTGGAATGTTTAATTCCTTTTTTTTTTATAAATTCTAATTTTTTCTCAAAATAATCGTATATATCCAATAAGACATTTTTATAAGTTGGATTTATTTGCATTGTTTTAGTTGAACCTTGCATATGATGTAATACGAATGGTTTTTTACTTTTTTGTAAAAAATTTACTGTCTCCTTATCGTAGCTTAGTCCTGAGACATCATTAATTAAATCTAACTTGAATTTTGATGCATTTTTCATGACAAAACTTTTTCTTGTATCTAAAGAAACAAAAAAATTTTTTTGTTTTAAATATTGCATTATTTTTTTAATTCTCATCCACTCATCTGTGTGAAAAACTTCAGTAGATCCAGGTCTTGTTGACTCACCTCCAATATCAATTATTTTTGCGCCACCTTTTATTAATTTATCAATTTGTTTTTTTGCTGAAACTTTTTTTATATACCTACCACCATCAGAAAAACTATCAGGTGTCATATTTAGTACGCCCATTAATATTGGTAAATTATTTAACTGTAAATTTTGAATTTTTTTTATTTTACAAATATTTTTAATATCAGCTAAGACTTTCTTTTTTATATTTGAGGGAAGTCTTGTAATATTTTTTATATTTACTTTTTTTCTACCCGACCTAGAAATGATCTCAATCGTATCAAAAGAAAGTAATTTATTGCCTCCTAGAGGCAAAGAAATTTTTTTTTTTACATTTTCTATAGATTTTTTGTTAAAGTAAAAATTACACGCTCTTGTGTAATATTTTTTCATTAAATGTTAATGAACAATCTTTGGTTTTAGCCCCATTGATCCTAATGCAGAACTTTTATCATTCTCCTCTTCCTTTAAATCCTCTTTATTTTTAGGATATATATCTTTATTAACTATATCTTCTATTTCTTCACCAGTTAATGTTTCGTAGGTTAGTAAAGCTTTTGCCAATTTATGTAAATCATCTATCTTATCTGTTAAAACTTTTTTTGCTCTATCATAGCCTTGATCTACAAATTTTCTTATTTCACTATCAACTTTTCTTGCAGTTTCCTCTGACATATTTTGTTGTCTTGCCACCGATCTACCTAGAAAAACCTCTTCTTCATTTTCTCCATATAAAACAGGTCCAAGCTCTTTACTTAATCCAGCTCTCATTACCATAGCTCTTGCTCTTTTTGTTGCTTGCTCTATATCGCTTGCTGCGCCTGTTGTAACTTTATCATCTCCAAAAATTATCTCTTCTGCAACTCTTCCACCCATTGCTATAGCCATTTGTGCATGAAGTTGTTCTCTTGTTTGAGAAACTTCATCTCTCTCGGGAAGTTGCATAACCATTCCTAACGCTCTACCTCTCGGAATAATTGTTGCTTTATGTATCGGATAAGCTGCTTTTTCATTAATTGTCACTATTGCATGTCCGGCTTCATGATAAGCAGTAAGTTTTTTTTCTTCTTCGCTCATAACCATTGATCTTCTCTCTGAACCCATCATAACTTTATCTTTTGCCTCTTCAAATTCCATATAAGTTACAATTCTTTTATTTTTACGTGCAGCCAGTAATGCAGCTTCATTGACTAGGTTTGCTAAATCTGCGCCAGAAAATCCTGGTGTTCCTCTTGCGATAGTTCTTAAGTTTACGTCTGGAGCCATTGTTATTTTTTTAGCATGAACTTTAAGTATTTTTTCTCTTCCAATGATATCAGGATTAGAAACAACTACCTGTCTATCAAATCTTCCTGGTCTTAATAATGCTGGATCTAATACATCCGGTCTATTAGTAGCAGCAATTATAATCACTCCCTCATTCGTATCGAAGCCATCCATCTCTACTAATAATTGATTAAGAGTTTGCTCCCTTTCGTCGTTACCACCTCCTAAGCCAGCACCTCTACTTCGCCCTACGGCATCGATCTCATCAATAAAAATTATACATGGAGAATGTTTCTTGCCTTGTTCAAACATATCTCTAACTCTTGAAGCTCCAACACCCACAAACATTTCTACAAAATCAGAGCCTGATATTGTAAAAAAAGGAACTCCTGCTTCACCTGCAATTGCCCTCGCTAATAAGGTTTTACCTGTTCCAGGAGGTCCAACTAAAAGACAACCACGAGGTATTTTACCACCTAATCTACTAAATTTTTTAGGATCTTTCAAAAATTCTACAACTTCTTCAACTTCCTCTTTAGCTTCTTCTACGCCTGCAACATCATTGAAGGTAACTTTTCCTTTGACCTCATTCATCATTTTAGCTTTTGATTTACCAAAACCCATTGCTCCGCCTTTGCCACCTTGCATCTGTCTCATAAAGAAAATCCAAACAGCTATTAAAAGCAACATTGGAAACCATGATAAAAGCACTCCAAATAATGAAGGCATTTTTTCATCCAAAGGGCTAGCTGATATGCTTACACCTTTATCGCTTAGTTTTTGAATTAAATTTGGATCATCAGGAGCGTAAGTATTAAACATTTCACCATTAGACATAACTCCTCTAATATTTTTTCCCTGAATTTCTACTTGAACAACTCTGCCATTTTCAACTTGCGTTAAGAATTCTGAAAAAATTATATTATTTTTTTGATTAACTGATCCTTGAGGATTTTTAAACATATTGTAGAGGCCAATAATTAAGATTACTATTATAGCCCACATGCCTAAATTTTTCATATTCATAGGGTTAAATTAAGAATTATTAAAAATTTAACAAGTGCCAATTTGTGCCAATTTAAGAGTATTTTACTATTTTTCCTTAGAAATAATGACAGATTTCTTAAATTTTTGGATTATGCATCCTGAAAGTGTTTTTTTTAGATAATTATTTTTAGATCTCAAAGAACTTAATAAATTTTCAATTTTTGCTCCTCTTGTATATTTATTTTTATTACCAACTTGTTGTATAATTTCAGTAATTGACCTAAAGACAATTTCATTTGGATTTCTAAAAAAATCCTGTTTTAAAATGACGCTATTTGTTAGTTTTAAATAATTTGAATTATCGTTTATATTTTTTTTCACATAATAATCTATAGCATAATTACTACTATTTAAATTTTTTAAAGACATTTGAAATTTATTAAATGATAGTCCTTCTTGCTCTAAACTTAAAATTAGTTTTCTTATTTTTACTCTTAAAAATTTATCATTCTGGTTGGATGGATCATCAACATAAAAATTAAATGTTTTTTTTGATATATATAATAAATCCTTTTTAGATATATCAATTAAAGGTCTTAAAATTGAAATTTTGTCGTCAGATTTTAATTTTGATTCAATTTTTCCAAATGAGATTAAACCCTTTAATCCTGAACCTCTTAATAATCTTATGTAAAAGTTCTCCACCAAATCGTCTCTATGATGTGCAGTTAAAACAGTATCAATTTTCTTTTTTAAACTTTGTTTGAATATTAATTTATATCTATTATCTCGAGCAAATGATTGTAGATTTGAGTTTTTTATTTTTTTTTTTAAAGTAAGTATATCACAATTAATTTTAAATTTTTTTAATTTTTTTTTTACAACATTTGCTTCAAGAGTAGAATTTTCCCTCAACAAATGATCAACAATGAAAAAATAAACCTTTTTATTTTTTTCTATGGAATAACATTTCGCCAAGAATGACAATGCTAGACTGTCTGCTCCTCCTGAAACAGCAACACAAAAATTATTCGAAATATTGTTAGATATTTTTTTTTTAAAATTTAAATAAATTTTATTTATTCTTGGGTCAGTTAATTTTTCTAAGTAAAAATTATGAATTATCTTTTTTGCACTCAAATTCTTTTTCTTCATAGTACTTTGCTTTTTGGAGTACAGGTTGAGTTGCATCAGGGTATTGTTTTTTTACTCCTGCAATCATTAAACAACCTTGATCTTTTTCTCCCATTTGAACCAATGAAACTCCCAGTTTAAGCAAATTCTCAGGGGCGACTTTGCTCTTTGGATACTTTTGATAACCTTCCAAATATGCCGCTGCAGCGTCAGTATACATTTCTCTTAATCTATAAGTTTCAGCGTACCAGTATTGTGCACTACCTGACAACTCATTCTCAGGATTTGTTAAAACAAACTCTCTAAAAGCTTTTTCAGCATTAACAAAATCACCAACTTTTAAAAAATTTCTTGCAAATTCATATTGTTCCTCAGGATTTGTATCTGGTAATATTTTTTCTTCAGAATTAAAAACCTCGGATATTATTGCTTCAGTTTGCTCAACAGACTCAATAACCTGTGTATCATCACTTGTAGTCATATCTTTATAAGATAATTCTCCAAGCGACTGAGGTTGGGAAGATCCAGGTAATATTTTTATTTTATTTTTATCCTCAGTTGTAATTTTTTGATCGGTTTTTGGTAAAGAAGTAAAAGAATTTTCATTTGTGTTGTTAAGTATGCCTTTTTCGATTTGCTCAAATCTTAACTGATTATCCTGTTGAACATTTGTAATTTTATTTGAAAGTTTTTCTAACTTAAAGTTTATTTCCTCAAATTTATTTGTCAAATTTTGAAATTGAACTTCAATTTCATTCAACTTCAATAAATGTTTTGTTAAAGCCTGCTCCGACTCTTTTGTTGATGCTTTTTGTGATGTATTTGATTCAGAATTTTCAGAGAACGATTGTGAGTAAACGGCCCTCTCAAGAGTTCTAAGATCCTTTTGAATAATTTCTAAAATCTCTCCTAATTCTTGATTTTCAGAAAGTGAAATATTTGTAAAAAAAAATAAAAATGAGATCAAGTTAATTAAGATTAACTTAAAAATAGGTTTCATAAAAACATTAGTAATTATAATAATGGCAGAAAGAAGACCCTAACCACCTAAAGTCAGGGTCTAATTTAATTTTAGTATTAATTTGCTTTTACAGTAACAGATCTTCTATTTTTTGACCAAGAAAGAGGGTTAGATCCTGAATCAACAGGTCTCTCCTTTCCATAACTTAAAACTTTTATTCGATCAGAAGAAACACCGTAAGTCATTAAATAGTCTTTGGCAGCATTTGCTCTTCTCTCACCTAAAGCAAGGTTATATTCTCTTGTACCTCTCTCATCTGCATGACCCTCAACCACTACAGTTACATTTGAGTTTTGTCTTAGCCAAGCAGCTTGCTTTCTTAAAGTTTCTCTAGAAGCTGTTGTTAATATTGTCTCATTTGTTGCAAAGAATACTCTGTCAGGAACTCCGCTTGCAAGCTCACCTACAGTATCAGAGCCTATGTAAACATCTCCCTGCATTAACGCATCTAATTTTTCAATTGGATCTGCTTTTTGAGTCTCAGCTGCTTTAGTAGTAGTAGTAGTAGATGAAGACTCTGTTGTTGTTTTAACAGACTTCTTGGTTGCACATGCAGTTACAATTAACCCAAATACAATTACAAGAAATGCATTTTTAAAAATTTTGCTTAGATTCATTTTTGCTCCTTCAATAGAATATTAAGAACTTAATCATGTAATTAGATGTTTTGTCTACAAAAATCAACCAAATTTAACATAAATCTTTTATTTTCGTTAATTTTTCAATAAAGGAGACCAAGATGGGTCAGATGCGTCTGTCTCAGTCTTTACCAACCTCTCGTTGTATCCAGTCAAATCTATTGACCATAATTTTGCTGAAAATCCTGAACCCTTTTTATCAGTTTTTGTCTCCCTGTAAAATATGATAACCCGGCCATTTGGTGACCAAGAAGGTGCCTCTTGATAGAAGTTCTCAGTAAGCAATCTTTCACCAGTTCCATCAGTTCGCATAACTCCTATAAAAAATCTTCCTTTATGTAATTTTGTAAAAGCTATTAGATCTCCTCTTGGTGACCATACAGGTGTACCATAGATGCCTTTTCCAAATGATATTCTTTTTACATTTGATCCATCGCTCCTCATTACATATATTTGTTGATAACCACTTCTGTCTGAGTTGAAAGTTATATATTTGCCGTCTGGTGAATATGATGGTGAAGTATCTATTGATGGATGGTCAGTTAATTTTTCTTGTAAATTCGTTTCTAAATCTCTGACCCAAATTTCTGAATTACCATCTTTCGCCAAACTCATAATAAGTTTTTGTCCATTAGGAGAAAACCTTGGTGCAAATGTCATACCTCTAAAATCACCAACAACTTTTCTATCACCAGTTTGAAGATTTACTATATAAACCCTCGGATCATTTCTAAAATAAGACATATAAGTTATAATTTTATCATCTGCAGGATTAAACCTTGGAGTTAATACTAATTCATTTCCTAAAGTAATATATTTAGTATTAAAACCATCTTGATCCATCAAAGCTAGCTTTTTAACTCTTTGGGTTTTTGGTCCTTCTTCAGCCACATAAATTATTCTAGTATCAAAATAACCACTTTCTCCGGTAAGTCGCTCATATACCTTGTCTGAAATTTTATGACCAACTCTTCTCCAAGAACGAGGAGTAGTTGTTAAAGAAAAACCATCGACAAACTTTGCACCTAACACATCCCAAAGTTTAAACTCTACATTTATATAATCTTTATTGTTTATTATTTTAGTTGCGACTTTTCCTGTTATTAAAACTTGAGATTTTATCAACGACCAATCTTCAAATCTTGGTTTTAGATGTGCAATATCGGGTTTTTGTAAAAATGCTTCTCTTTCTATTGCATCAAATAATCCAGTTTTTTCTAAATTATTTTCTATTACTTTAGATATCTCTAATCCTAAATCATTAATATTAAGTATATTTTTAATTTTATCATTAGTATCATCATTAGAAAAAAATGGTGACACCGAAATAGGCATAGGATCTAAATTACCTCTAGTGATATCAATTTCTACTAGAGAAAAACTAATTGATGGTTTTAAAATTGAATAGATAAGAAATACTAAAAATAAAATTTTTTTCATTCCCCGACCATCATTCCCTCTGGATTAAATCTTAATATCATAGTACTCCAGTTTTCATAAGATTTTGGTGGAAGATTTTTTATAGGATTACACTTTAACACTGCTCTATCAACAGCTTCCGCAAAGATCCTAAATTTTCCATCTTTACCCATTCGATTTATTTCTAAAATCTCTCTACTCTTTACTCTACCATTCTTTTCTAAGTCAAGCTTAACTGTAACTAAATAATTATTTTTTTTATACTCAGCTCCCATTGGTGGTGACCAACAATCTCTATATTGCATCTGTATAGAATATTTAGTTGTAACAGATAAATTTGTTAATATCATTGATTTATCCTCTGATTGAGTAATCCCATCAGTTTTTTTTTTTACTTCTCCAATATTTTCATAATTTTTTGCTATCAACGTCTCTGCAATCTTCGCAAAATCCATTTCTTTTTCAAACTCCGATGATTGCTTTGGTTTTTTTTCTTTAATGGGTTTTGTTTTTTTAACAAATTCTTTAATAACTAAATCTTTTTCTACTTCTTTTTTTTCAATTTTTTTCCTTTTTTCTTTTTCAACAATAATTTCTTTAATTTCTTTAGAGGGTTGTTGATTATCTTCTTGTTTAGCCTCAATCTTTTCTAATTTTTTTTCAGGCATTGGAACAGCTTCTGTCTTTTCAAGTTTAATTTTTTCTTTATTTTTTTCAGGAACTGGAACTTTTTTGGACTTAGATAAGTCAATCTCATCTTTTTGATTATCAAGTTTTACTTGTTTATTTGTCTCCTTTTTCACTTCTTTTGGTGGCGCCTGCTCGGTGAGTAGCTTTTTTTGATCTTTTTTTGCTTTTTTAATGATTTTAGCAGCTTTAGGAGCAAATGGAATATTCATTTGCTCAGAAATTTGAATTAATTCAACAGAAATACTTGGTGGTAATTCTATTGGTTTTTTTGCAACAAATGGAAGTGTAAAAATTGCAGCCATAAATATTGATCCATGAAATATAAATGAAAATAACATTCCATAAGAAAAATTATTGAATGTATTTGGAACACCAATTAATTCTAGTTTGTTAATCAAATTTATCTTTCTTTATATGGCTCAGATATTAAAGCTACTTTAGTGAAACCTGAACCTGAAAGCTTACCCATTACTTCTAATACTCTTCCATAATTGATAGTTTTATCGCCTCTTACATAAATTCTAGTATCAGTTCTGTTTTTAGATACTGCAAGAACCTTTTTTATTAAATTATCAAATTCAATTTTAGTTTCTTGAATAAAAACCTCGCCTTTTGAATTTATTGTTAATGTAAGAGGTTCACTTTCCTCAGGTAAAGAGTCAGCTGAAGTTTCAGGTAGATCAACTTGCACCCCAACTGTTAGTAATGGAGCTGTAACCATGAATATAATTAAAAGAACAAGCATCACATCTACAAAAGGAGTAACATTTATTTCACTCATCGGTTCTCTATCTGAACGATTAAATTTAAATGCCATATTAAATTATTGAGATAAATCTTTTGGAAAAGTTTTCTAATTTTTGAGAATATTTTTTAGAGTCATTGCCAAATTTATTGTATGCAATTACCGCTGGTATTGCAGCTAACAATCCTAAAGCAGTTGCGAATAATGCCTCAGCAATACCCGGGGCAACTATAGCCAAGCTTGTATTTCTTGAAATAGCAATTGATTGGAAAGAATTCATTATTCCCCAAACTGTTCCAAATAATCCTATAAATGGTGCTGTTGAACCAACTGTAGCAAGAAAAGTAAATTTGTTGTTAACAATATTCATTTGTTTTTCGATATTAACTTCTAAGATATTTTCAAGTCTTTGACTTATATTTGTTTTTGATCTTGATTTCATGACAGCTTGCATTGAATCTTTAAATAGTTGAGCCATTGGATTATCTAATGATGCTGGAAGACTATTATAAAATGTTTCAGCTGACTTAGACTTCCAAAATCTTTCTTCAAAATCCTCTGATTCTTTGTTTATTTTTCTAAACATAATAATTTTATCAAAAATTATTGCCCAAGAATAAATTGAACTGGCGATTAAAATAACAATTACTGATTTAACTATTATATCTGCTCTCAAAAATAAGCTTAAAATTGAAAAATCTGTATTACTTGCAAGTCCAACTGCTTGTGAAGTTATATCTGCATCCATTTATTTGATTTCACACTAAAATGTGTCATGAATTTGACTAATGAAGTTAACTTTAGTTTATTTTTCTCGGTTATTTTGATGATAATTAGCAATTAATATGGCATCGGCTTTATTAGAGTCTTTTTTACGAGACAAGAATGACGAAAATTTAGGAAACATTTCTATTGCTTTGACTCTACTCGAGTCTTTTTGAGAATTTATTAAATCAAAGTATTTTTTCCATTTGGCAGGTCTTACAAAATAAATGGGTAGTTGCATTGCAGCACATATTCCTTTTATGACACCAAATGATTGACCAAAATTAAACATGCTGGTAACACCTTGACCAGGCATAGCAGAAACTTGCTCAACTATTACATTTATATTTTCAGAGTTATAGTTTTTAATCCTTGTGGATATTTCATTAAATATCTGACTACCATTAATTTGCTTTTTATTTTTACTTCCTGATGCCATTGTGGGCATGTCAATGACATCTTTTATTTCTCCATTTTCATAAAAACAAATCGCTCCCGTAATTCCAGGATCTATTCCAATGATTAGCATAAAGTTAAATTATATAGCATTTGTAAAAACATTTTGTACATCATCATCATCTTCTAAAATTTCTAAAAATTTTATCATTTTTTCTTTATCATCTGCATTTAATTCAATTTTATTTAGAGGAATCCACTCAATTTCTGTTGATATAAAATTTGTAATTTCTTTCTCTATTAAAGTTTTTATATTATATATTTCATCTTTATTTGTTTGAATTTCATAATGATCTTCATAAAAAATACAATCATCAGCTCCAGCATCAGTAGCAAGATTAAAAATTTTTTCTTCTTCCATTTGATCTTTACTTATTTTTATGATGCCTTTTTGAATGAAATTATGCGATGCAGAACCTTGTGTGCCAAGTCCACCTCCATATTTTTGAAAGATTGTTCTGATATTTGCTGCAGTTCTATTTTTGTTATCAGTTAAAGTGTTAACTACTATTGCTGTTTTTGCTGGTCCAAAACCTTCATATCTTATATTTTCAAAATTGCTATCAGTTGCTATTGATGATTTGTCTATTGCTCTTTCAATATTATCTTTAGGCATATTTGCAGATCTAGCTGCTTGTATTGCTGATCTTAATCTAGAATTCATGTCTGGATTTTTATCTCCAAGCTTAGCAGCAACTGTAATTTCTCTGGAAAGTTTTGAAAAAATTGCAGATCTTTGTTTATCAGCTTTTCCTTTTTTATGTTTGATTCCTGCCCAGTGAGAATGACCAGCCATAATTTATTTATCCTTTCCAAGTTGACCACCAAATATAAATGGAGTTATTTTTTTTGCTAAACCATTTGATGGATTAGCCTCGATAATAGCACCACATAGTGAAGCTTCTCCCTCTGCTGGAAAATGTTTTTTAGACTCTCTTTTGTAAAATCTATTAATTGAATTTTCAGTGTTCATGCCAATTACAGAATTATAATCTCCACACATTCCTGCATCTGTTAAATATGCTGTTCCTTTATCTAGTACTCTACCATCATTTGTAGGAACATGAGTATGAGTACCAACAACAAACGTTGCATTACCATCAAATACGTGACCGATGGCCATTTTTTCACTTGTTATCTCTCCATGAAAATCAACGATCAGAAAATCGTAATTTTTTTTTAATTTATATGCATTAATAAATTTTTGACTTTTAACAAATACATCTTCACATTTTTTCATAAAAACATTACCCATCAGATTTAATACTCCAACTTTATAACCTCCAATGGAATCATAAATTCCAAACCCTTCACCCGGAACATCACCAAATAAATTTAGAGGTCTTAATAACCTTTTTTGTTTTTTTATAAATTCATATGTCTCTTTTTGATCCCATACATGATTTCCCGTTGTAATAACATCTATTCCGCAACTCAGTAATTCATTTACAATATTCTCAGTTATTCCAACGCCATCTTTTGCAGCGTTTTCACCATTCACTGCAACAAAATTCACTTTTTTTGATTTTATAATTTTAGGTAAAAATTTTTTAATTGCAGCGCATCCACTATTTCCGACTATATCTCCTAAAAATAAAATATTCATCTGATAATTTTCTTATTTGTTAAAATAAAGTCTAGTTGCTGGTCAAACTTATTTACAGGAATTTTTTCAATTTCCTGAAATGGGAAAGCAAAACCTATTGTCAAAACATTCTTTAATTTTGAAAGCTTGCTAATATATCTATCATAAAATCCTCCTCCATATCCTAATCTAAATTTATTCTTATCAAATCCAACAAGAGGAACTAGTAAGATATCTGGCAATACTTTATTTTTTTTATATGGCTCAGGAATGCCTCTTTTACTACTTCTAAGAGGATCTTTAAAAGACCATTCATAAAAATTCATAATATTCTTTTTTTTTGTAATTGGTAAAGAAATTCTAAAATTATTGTTTTCTAATTTTTTTAAAATCTCTAAAGATCCAATCTCATTATTTATTGGGTAATAACCACCAATAATTAGATTTTTTTTAAATTTAAATCTTTTTAATATTTTTTTTAATTGAACATAACTTATACTTTGATTTGTATATTTTGTTTTTCTTAAATTTATTAATCTTTTTCTTAAAATTTCCTTAGACACTTTATAATTTATTGGGTCTTAGTATCTGGATAATTTCTTTTGATAAAATTTTCTATTTCAAGTGTGGTTTTATCAACCAAAGTCTCATATTCATTCCTATTTGCTTCAATTTCATTTTTTAGATTATTTTGACTTATACTTAGTTCAGAAATTTCCTTTTCTTTGAGTTCTTTATAGCTATAAACTAATGCTTTAAGCTCTTTAAATTTTTCAGTAATCTTATTTATTTCCTTTTTTTGCATATCTATTTTATTTTTTGTTTCGTAATATTCATCTAAAATCGAGATTGAAGTGATTAACAATAATTTGCTTTCCCCCACATTCCCTAAAGAATTTTTTAGACTTGTAAATTTTTCATTTAAATATATGGCTAATTCCTCCAAATGTTCCTCTTGACCATCATCACAAGATAACAAGAATTCTTTTCCGTTAAATTTTACGTTTACGTTTGCCATTTATCAATTTCTTCCATCAAATTATCTGTTTCTTGATTTAATTCATCAATTTTTTCAGTAAATTGATCTTCTTTTTTTTTTTCTTCATAATTTTTTTTCTTAAAATCATCAAATTGTTGTTTTAAGGTCTCATTTTCTTGTTTGAGCAAACTATACCTTCCTTCAATTTCTTTTTTTTCAATTTGTAATTGATTTTTCTGATTATAAAGAATTTCTAGTTCTCTTAAATTGTCTGGCTTTAAATTTTCAAGATTTTTTAATTTATCTAAAGTATCTATCAATTTTTTTTCTTTTTCACTAATTGATTTCATATATATATCTATATTAATAAATTGATTCACCTAAGTCTACAAAGGATAAATTTTTGAGAGAAATAAATAAAACCCTATCAAATTCAATACGTGTCCTATCAATGGATGCAGTCCAAAAGGCAAACTCTGGGCATCCAGGAATGCCAATGGGTATGGCAGATGTTTCAACAATACTTTTTAAACATTTTCTTAAGTTTAACCCAAAAAATCCAAATTGGATAAATAGAGATAGATTTGTTTTATCCGCAGGTCATGGATCAATGTTGCTTTACTCTTTGCTTTATCTAACTGGATACAAAAGTGTTAAATTAAGTGACATAAAAAATTTTAGACAATTTAACTCTATATGCGCAGGTCACCCCGAATATGTTTATAACTCTGGAATTGAGACAACAACAGGACCTTTGGGTCAAGGGATTTCTAATGCAGTAGGTTTTGCATTAGCAGAAGAAATTTTAAAAAAAAAACTTGGTAAGGATATAATAAATCATAAAACTTATGTTATTGCTGGAGATGGCTGCCTCATGGAAGGCATAAGTCACGAAGCAATGAGTCTTGCTGGACATTTAAAACTTAAAAATTTAATATTGCTTTTTGATAATAACTCTATTTCTATTGATGGTCCAACTAGTTTAGCGGTTTCTGACAATTTTAGAAAAAGGTTTAATAGTTACGGTTGGGATTACATAGACATAAATGGGCATAAAGAAGACGAGATTTTCAAAGCTTTAAAAAGAGTTCAAACTGCAAAAAAACCGACAGTAATTTCTTGCAAAACTAAGATTGGATTTGGATCACCAAATAAATCCGGCAAAGCTTCATCGCATGGGAGTCCTTTGGGATATGATGAAATAGAATTAGTGCGTAAGCAGTTGAAATGGAATTATAAACCATTCGAAGTTCCAAAAAATATATTAAATATTTGGAGAAAAATTGGAAAAAAAGGAGAAAAAATTGAAAATAAGTGGAATAAAATATTTAATAAAAAAAAAGATAAAATAAATAAATTCACAAAAAATAATTTTACAAAATCTTGTTCGAGTGAAAAAATAAAAGCCATAAAGGAAAATAAAAGTATTGCCTCGAGAAAGTCGTCAGAGTTAATAATCAACTCTCTTGTTAAAAAAAGTAATACACTTATCGGTGGGTCTGCAGACCTTGCTGGGTCAAATAATACCAAAACAAAAAACCATAAAATATTTACTCCAGGGAATTTTGATGGAAACTATATTCATTATGGAGTTAGAGAACATGCAATGTGTGGTGTTATGAATGGGCTAGCTTTACACAGTAAATTTATTCCATATGGAGGAACCTTTTTAATTTTTTCTGATTATTGTAAGCCATCAATAAGATTAGCAGCAATGATGAAACAGCAAGTAATATATATAATGACTCATGACTCTATTGGTCTAGGTGAAGACGGTCCAACCCATCAACCCATTGAACAGCTAACAGGATTAAGAGCCATCCCTAATCTAAATGTATTTAGACCAGCAGATAGATTGGAGACTATTGAATGTTGGGAACATGCTTTAAGAAGTTCAAAAACTCCAAGTGTCCTATGTCTAACTAGACAAAACCTCAATCCAATTAGAAATAAATATATAAAAAAAAATAAATGCTCACTTGGGGCTTATGAAATACTTAGAACTAATAAAAAAGTTAGTTTGACAATTTTAGCGAGTGGTTCTGAGGTTAACTTAGCTTTGGAAACCAGTCATAAATTGGCCAAAGATAAGATATATTCAAAGGTTATTTCGGTACCTTGCATGGAAATTTTTGATTTACAATCTAATTCGTATAAAAACAAAATCTTAAAAGAGACTAAATTAAAAATATCTATTGAGGCTGGAGCAACTGATTGTTGGAAAAAATATGTAGGTGATAATGGAATAACTTTTGGAATTGATGAATTTGGAAAAAGCGCTCCTTACAAAGAAATTTATAAACATTTTGGGTTAATAGCTTCAAATATTAAAGATAAATCAAAAAAGTTAATAAAAATTTAAATATGACAATTAAAATCGGTATTAATGGAATGGGCAGAATTGGTCGAATGATCGTTAGATCAATTATAGAGTCTAATAATAAAAAATTAAATATTAAACATATTAATAACAGAACTAACTTAGAGGTTACTACTAATCTTTTAAAACACGACTCTATTCATGGAAAATTTAATGCAGATATAAAATTTGATGAATACCTATTAAAAATTAACAAACACAAAATTACGTTCTCTCAAAATTCTAAAATTGAGGATATTGATTGGAAAAAATATAAAGTTGACTATGTTTTTGAATGCACTGGAACGTTTAATTCAAAAGAAAAACTCATGGCACACATAAAAAATGGAGCCAAAAAAGTAATTGTCTCTGCCCCGTGTAAAAATGCAGATAAAACGGTGGTATTTGGTGTTAATGAAAATGTCATATCTAAAAATGATAAAATTATATCTGCAGCCTCGTGTACAACAAATTGTTTAGCACCAGTTGTCAATGTAATAAATAATAGTTTCAAAATTGAAAAAGGTTTCATGACTACTATTCATGCATTTACCAGTGATCAAAGAATTTTAGATAATTCGCATAGAGATTTAAGAAGGGCAAGAGGAGCAAGTCAGTCAATAGTTCCAACATCAACAGGAGCATCAAAGGCAATCGGTGAAATTATTCCAAGTCTTAAAGGCAAAATTGAGGGGATAGCAATGAGAGTACCTACACCAAATGTATCTTTGGTCGAGTTAGTTTTTTGCACAAAAAAAAATATCAGTATAAATAAAATAAATGATGCATTTGAGACAGCAGCAAAAAAAGAATTAAAAAAGATTTTAGAAGTAACATATGAAAAATTAGTTTCGATTGATTTCAATCATAACTCTGCATCCGCCATCGTTGATGCATCCTTAACAAATATAGTGGGAACTAATATGGGTAAAATCTCCGTTTGGTATGATAATGAGTGGGGGTTTTCCAATAGAATGTGTGATATAGCTGAAAAACTTCATAAAATCTCGTAATGAGAAGCATAGCAAATGAAAGAAATCTAAACAGTAAGAAAATCTTACTAAGATTAGATTTAAATGTTCCTATAGAAAAAGGGAAAATAACTGATACGACAAGAATTGATAAAATTCTTCCTACTCTAAATTTTTTAAAAAAACAAAAAGCAAAAATAATAATCATATCTCATGTGGGAAGGCCAAAAGGAAAATTTATAAAGAAATTCTCCTTAAGACCAATAAGTGAAAGTTTGCAAAAAAAATTAAATACAGAAGTAAGGTTAATTGAAGAAAATATAAACAAAATTAAAAATAAAATTTTTTTTAAAAAATTTAACGAAAAAATTTTAATTCTAGAAAATATCAGATTTTATGCAGAAGAAGAAGAAAATGAGAATAATTTTGCAAAAAAAATTGCAAGTCTTGGAGATATATATGTGAATGACGCTTTTTCCTGTTCTCATAGATTGCATGCATCAATTCATCAAATTCCAAAATTTTTACCATCTTTTTCTGGTTTGCAATTTGACTCAGAGTTAAATGCTCTAAATAAAATTACTTCTAAAATAACAAAACCAATTACTTGTATTATTGGAGGATCAAAAATTTCAACTAAAATTAATATAATAAAAAATTTAATACCAAAACTTGATAATATTATAATTGTTGGAGGTATGGCTAACAATTTTATTGAGTATTTTGGAAATAATATTGGTAAATCAATAAAAGAAAGAAATTGTAATACATTAATAAAAGAAATTATTTCACTTGCGATAAAAAAAAAATGTAAATTAATTTATCCTGAAGATGTGCTTGTATCTAAAAGTTTAAAAGGATACTCTGCTAACAAAAAATTAAATCAAATAGCCTCGGATGAGATGATTTTGGATATTGGTCCAAAAACTATTGATAACATTCGAAAAATTATTGAAAATAGTAAAACTATATTTTGGAATGGTCCAGCGGGTTATTTTGAAAATCCAAATTTTGCTAATGGGAGTATAGAAATAGCAGAAAAAATAATTGAAAAAAATAAATTAAATAAAATTTTTTCTGTGGTAGGTGGGGGCGATACAGTTTCATTATTGAATAATATAAAAGCTGTTGATAATTTTAATTTTGTTTCAACTGCTGGTGGAGCTTTTTTAGAATATCTTGAAGGTAAAAAGCTACCTGGTATAACTGCACTAAACTCATATGTCTGAACTTAATATAATTGCACTTAAAATAATTTCTAATGGTAAAGGCATCCTTGCAGCAGATGAAAGTAACGGTACTATGACAAAACGGCTTCAGGATGTAAATGTATTATCTACTCCTGAAAGTAGACTTCTGTTCAGACAAACATTGTTTTCTTCAGAAAGTATAAAAGATTGTATAGGTGGCATTATTCTTTATGATGAAACAATTAACCAAATTACAAGTTTAGGTAAATCAATACCTGAATTAATTCTTTCCTCTGGTTCAATACCTGGTATCAAAGTTGATACAGGTGCTAAAGAATTGACAAACTCTCCAGGAGAAAAAATCACTGAGGGGTTAGATGGTCTTAGAGAAAGGTTAAAAAAATATTACAATTTAGGGGCTAGGTTTACAAAGTGGAGAGGTGTTTACTCAATCAGTAATAATAAACCAAGTAAATTAGCAATTCACACTAATGCGCACGCACTTGCCAGATACTCCTCATTAGCTCAAGAGAATGGGATGGTGCCAATTGTTGAACCAGAGATACTAATGGATGGTAATCATTCTGCTGATACTTGTTTAAAAAAAACTTCAGAAGTAATTGAAAAGTGTTTTGAAGAACTGATCATACACAAAGTTGATCTTTCAGGGATTATTTTAAAACCAAATATGATATTAGCAGGCAAACAATCAAAATCCAAATTATCTAGCGAAGAAGTTGCAGAAAAAACTCTCAAATGCCTATCAGACTCTGTTCCTACAGAAGTGCCTGGAATTGCTTTTTTGTCCGGAGGTCAATCAGACATTGAGGCTACAGAAAATTTAAATTTGATTAATAAAAACAACAAAACCAAGTTTATCATGACTTATTCGTTTGGTAGAGCTTTACAACAGAGTGCCCTTAAAATCTGGTCAAAAAATATTAATGATATTAAGGAAACTCAAAATACTTTTAATCACAGAGCTACAATGTGCTCTTTAGCTGTAAAAGGCAAATGGTCAAAAAAACTTGAGAATAAATAAAAAAAAATTTATTTATCTCATTTCTCCAAATAAAATTAAAAAGGATTTCTATAGAAATTTAAAATCGATATTTTCAACTAATAAAGTGAGCTTATTTCAAATGAGACTAAAAAAATACTCATTTAATCAAAAAATTAGTATAGGAAAAAAAATTAAAAAACTGTGTAAAGACAATAAAGTAAAATTTATAGTTAATGATGATCCTTGGTTAGCAAAAATACTTGATGCTGATGGATGCCATTTAGGACAAAAGGATATGGAGTTAAATAAAGCTCGTAAAATAATTGGAAAAAAGATAATAGGTATTACTTGCCATAATTCAATCCGACTTGCAAAAAATGCCATTAAGTTAAAACCCAGCTATTTAGCTTTTGGAGCATTTTATTATACAAAAACTAAGAAAACAAAATTTCATGCCAATACTAATATTTTAAGTGAAATCAAAAAATTAACAAACATCCCTACTGTAGCAATTGGGGGGATAAATAAGGAAAATTATAAAAAACTCTTATTGAATAAAGCTAATTTTTTAGCTATCTCAAGCTACATTTGGAATAATAAAAAATATAAACCTATAGAAGCTACAAAAAAATTAAAATGAAAATAAATGCTGGAGAAATCAGAGTAGGAATGCTTATAGAATACAAGAGTGATTTGTGGCAAGTTTTAAAAACACAGCACGTGAAACCTGGAAAGGGTGGTGCATTTGCACAAGTTGAAATGAAAAGTGTTGTCAAAAATACAAAAATAAATGAGAGATTTAGATCTAGTGAAACAGTAGAAAAAGCATCTTTAGAAGAGATCGATTTTAATTACTTATACGAAGACGAAAATAATTATTTTTTTATGGACCCTAAAAGTTTTGAGCAAATAGAGATAAAAAAGATTATAATAGGTGAAAAAGGAAAGTTATTAACTGAAAATCTTAGTGTTTCTGTAAGTTTTTATAATGAAAAACCAATTTCAATTGAACTTCCAAATCAAGTTTTATGTAAAATTAAAGAAACCGATGCTTCTATAAAAGGGCAAACAGTTTCGTCATCATATAAACCAGCAACACTTTACAATGGTATCAAAATACAAGTTCCTCCTTTTATTGAAACTGAAGATGAAATTATTTTAGACAGCAGAACTTTTGAATACATAAAAAAAATTTAATATGAATTCTATATCTCCCAACCTTAATATAATGATAAAAGCTTGCGAAAAAGCATCAAAAGTAATTATTAGAGACTTTGGAGAAGTAGAAAATTTACAAGTTTCTAGAAAAGGTCCAAGAGATTTCGTAACTAAAACTGACAAGAGAGTTGAGGAAATACTGATAGAGGAATTAACTAAAGCAAAAAAAAACTATTCTTTCTTGTCAGAAGAAAGTGGTAAAATTGAAAATAATGACAAGGATAAAGTTTGGATTATTGATCCAATTGACGGTACTACAAACTTTCTTCATGGTATACCACATTTTGCAATTTCAATTGCACTTAAAATCGATAATAAATTTAAATCTGCTTTAATTCATGATCCATTAAAAAATGAAATTTTTTTCGCTGAAGAAAATAATGGGGCCTTTTTTAACAATCACAGAATAAGAGTATCAAATAAAAATAATATAGAAGATTGCCTCTTTTCATCAGACTCGTATGGATTGAAATCAGTATTTCCTAAATTGAATATGAGAAATTCAGGATGTGCGGCATTAGATATGGCTTACGTTGGTTCGGGAAGATTAGATGGTTATTTTCACAATAATATAAATTTATGGGATATAGCTGCAGGAGTCTTAATTGTGCAAGAAGCAGGGGGTAAAGTTAATGATATAAGTAAGTATGATGAATATAGTATCAATATAAGAGCAGCCAGTAGCAATATTTTTTCAAAAATGATGGAAAATTTAGTGAACTTTTAATTGTTTTTATCAAACTTTTTGCTATAAGTCCGCCTATGAAAAAAAACATTCATCCCAACTACCATAAAATAAATGTAGAAATGACAGATGGAATTAAATTCCAAACAAGATCTACTTGGGGCTCAGAGGGTGAAACTTTAAAACTTGAAATTGATCCCAAATCTCATTCAGCTTGGACTGGTGGAAAACAAAAAATACTTGATAAGGGAAGAGTAAGTAAATTTAACAAAAAATTTCAAAACTTCAGGTCAGAAATTAAAAAATAATGAGTGATGCACCATTGATGCCGATGGCAACAGCTGTTTGGTTACTTGATAATACATCTTTAACTTTTAAGCAAATAGCAAATTTTTGTAAGTTGCATGAGGTCGAAGTACAAGGAATTGCAGACGGTGAAGTAGCAAAAGGTATTGTAGGTTATAACCCAATAATCTCAGGACAATTAACAAAAGAGGAAATTGAACTTTCTACAGCAGATGCAGACAGAAACCTAAATTTAAGAGTTAATGAAATACAAATTGATAGTGATGAAAAAAAATCAAAAAAATATGTCCCTTTATCTAAACGTCAAGATAAACCAGACTCAGCTCTGTGGTTAATAAAGCAGCATTCAATCTTAAAAGACTCTCAAATAGCTAAACTAGTTGGTATTACTAAAAATTCTGCAACAGCCATAAGAAATAAAAGTTATTGGAATTTTAATAACCTAAATGCAAAAGATCCTGTTGCTATGGGGTTATTTACTCAAAAAGATTTAGCAGAAGCTCTTGAAAAGGCTGAACGAAGAATAAAAAGAGAGAAAAAGCAAAAAGAGAAATCGCAATAAAATTTATGAATACTAATAGACAAATATTTAATAAAGTGGTAATTACATCGCTTTTTGGAGGTTGTTATTAAAATAGAGGTTAAAGATAATAATGTTGAACAAGCTTTAAGAGTTTTAAAAAGGAAACTCCAGAGAGATGGTTTTTTTAAAATTATTAAGTTAAAAAATAATTATGAAAAACCTTCTGAAAAAAAAAAGAGAATTCTTCAAGAAAATATAAAAAGAGTTAAAAAGCTTAATAAACTTAAAAATAGATACTAATCTTATTTTTTGCCGAAATATTTAATCAAAAATTGTAGCTGAGCATGCATTAAAATATGATGAGCATCTTCAGATATTCCATAATTATTAGCCTTTATGTGAACAGAAATATCTGCATTTTTTTTTAAAAATCCACCATCAAATCCACTAAATCCAATTGTTTTGATTTTATTTTTTTTAGAAAATTTCAATAATTCTATAATATTTTTTGAATTACCTGATGAACTGATGATTATAATTAAGTCTTCTTTACTACATAAGCTTTGGGCCTGATAACTAAAAATATATTTATAATCTAAATCGTTAGATATTGCTGTAATTGTCTCAATATTGTCTGATAGACTTATCATTTTAGGAGAATAATTTGTTCTTTCTCTAAAAAATTTTAAAAAATCAACAACATAGTGATTTGCAATCGCAGCTGATCCACCGTTCCCACAAATAAAAATTTTTTGTTTTTTCTTAATAGATTTTAAAATTGTTTCAGCTGCCAGGTTAAGGTTATTCATATCAGCACTTAATATTGAGTTTGAAAGATTATTTACATATTCGTTTATAAAATTATTAATTTTTTTCATTAATTTAACTTTACATAAAATGAATAGTAATTAAAAATAAAAAAAATTTTTTTCTTTCATTGAAATATTTTTAATGTATAAATTCTTAGATTATCGCGGGGTGGAGCAGCCTGGTAGCTCGCAAGGCTCATAACCTTGAGGTCGGCGGTTCAAATCCGTCCCCCGCAACCAATTTTATAACTTAAATTTTGATTTTTTGGCATCAATCAAAAAACCTTTAACAGTCTCTGTTGTAAGTTTTTTAAAATTTTTTCCAAATTTTTCAATTTTTTCTATTATTGATGGTGGAACAGTTATGATTTGGCAACCTAAATTTTTTGCCTGAAGATAGTTATATGGTTCTCTTGTGCTTGCCCAAAGTATTTCTACATTTTTATACCTTTTTGAAATTTTTATACTTTCTTTAAATTGGGGAATGGGATCTTTTCCAGTATCAGCCATTCTTCCAGCAAAAATTGAAATGATGACCTTAGTTTTTTTATTAATTTTTTTTAAAATTTGCTTTGTTTGCCTTGATGTATAGACAGCAGTAATATTTAATTTAATTTTTTTTTTATTGAGCGTTTTTATAACATTTCCCATAAACTTTCCTTTTGAATTGGTGACTGGTACTTTTACAAAAACGTTTTTTCCCCATTTACTAATTTTATTTCCTTGAAAAATCATTTTTTTTTCATCATCTGCAAAAACCTCAAATGAAACAGGTTTTTTGGTTAATTTGAGTATTTTTTTTGTATAATTAGAATAATTTTTAGCTCCAGCTTTTCTAATCAAACTTGGATTAGTTGTGAAGCCTTTAACAATTTTTTTCTTATCAAATTTACTTATATGTTTAAGGTCTGCAATATCACAAAATATTTTAGTCAATTACAAACTCTTAACGATTTCTTCAGTCATTTTTTTTGCGTCTGCAAATAACATTAACGTATTGTCTCTATAAAATAGATCGTTATCTATTCCAGCATATCCAGGAGATAAACTTCTTTTTACAAATAACACAGATTTACTTTTTTCAACATCTAAAATTGGCATCCCAAAAATAGGGCTTTGTGGATCTGTTTTGGCAATTGGGTTTGTAACGTCATTTGCTCCGATAACATAAGCAACATCACAATTAGCAAAGTCATTGTTTATTTCCTCTAACTCAAATACTTCATCATAAGGGACATTTGCCTCTGCCAATAATACATTCATATGTCCAGGCATTCTACCGGCAACTGGATGAATTGCATAAGAGACTTTTACACCATTTTTTTTTAAAGAATCCACCATTTCTCTTAAAGCGTGTTGCGCCTGTGCTACCGCCATTCCATATCCTGGTACTATAATTACTGATGACGCATTTTTCATTAAAAATGCTGCATCATCTGCATTTCCACTTTTTACTGGCTTTTTCTCTTTGCTATCAGAACTTGAGGATTGATCGGTTGCACCCCAGCCTCCGAGTATTACATTAAAAAATGATCTATTCATTCCTTTACACATTATATAGGATAGGATTGCCCCAGAAGAACCAACAAGAGCACCAGTAATTATTAGTGCAGTATTCTCTAATGTAAATCCAATACCAGCCGCAGCCCAACCTGAATATGAATTAAGCATTGATATTACTACTGGCATATCTGCCCCACCAATAGGTATAATTAACAAAACACCTACTAAAAATGATATTATAACAATACTCCAAAATATATTTGATGATTGATATGAGCATAAATAATAAATCAAAAATATTATTCCTAAACCTAATATTAGATTTATTAAATGCTGACCTTTGAAAGTTATCGGAGCACCAGACATAATTCCTCTTAATTTTAAAAAAGCTATAATCGAACCAGAAAATGTTATTGCACCTATAGCTGCTCCTAGAGACATTTCAATCAGACTTGCTAGTTTTATGTTGCCTACGATTCCTAAGTTAAAAGCCTCTGGTTTTAAAAAAGCTGAAATAGCTACAAAAACAGCAGCTAATCCAACTAAACTATGAAACCCAGCCACAAGTTCAGGCATTGCGGTCATTGGAATTCTGAATGCTATAAATGCCCCTACTGAGCCTCCTATTAAAAGAAAAACTAAAACATAAATAAAGCCTAATCCAAAATTTCCTACTGATAAAAAAGTAATAATTATTGCAATTATCATACCAGCGATACCAAAATAGTTACCTTGTCTTGAAGTTTCGGGGGAAGATAGTCCTCTTAAAGCCAAGATAAATAATATTCCTGAAATTAAGTAAAAAAGTGCTGATAAATTTGCTGACATTTTTTATTTTTTCTTTTTCTTATACATTTGTAACATTCTTTGAGTGACCAAAAAGCCTCCAAAAATATTTACTGCCGCCAGAATTATTGCAAAAAAACCAAAAATATTAGAAGTCTCAAAAATATCTTCAGAAGATCCTGCTAATGCTGCTATAATTGCTCCAACAATTATTACAGATGAAATAGCATTAGTTACTGACATGAGAGGTGTATGCAATGATGGAGTAACACTCCAGACAACATAATAACCAACAAATATTGACAAAATAAATATGCTTAACCTGAATATGAAGGGATCTATTTCCATTTATTTTACTATTGTCTTATCAATTATTTCATCATCATGATTTATTTCAAATCTTTTTTTCTCTTTATCATACAAATTATTAACAAAATTAAACATATTTTTTGAATACAAATTTGATGCTGAAAAAGGTAACTTATTTAATATGTTCTTTTCCCCCATAATTTTTACGCCGTTACTGTCAACAATCTGATCTACTTTGGTTAACTCAGAATTTCCACCCTGAGATGCTGCTAAATCATATATTATTGACCCACTTTTCATAACTTCAATCATATTTCTTTTTATAATAATCGGTGCTTTTTTTCCTGGGATCAGCGCAGTGCAAATTACTATATCAATTTTTCTTAAAGTTTCCTTTAGCAATTCCTCTTGTTTTTTTTTAAAGTCCTCTGATGCCTCTTTTGCATAACCACCGTCAGTTTCTAAATTCTCAGCTCCCTCAACAGTCAAAAATTTTCCTCCCAGACTCTCAACCTGTTCTTTAGAAGCTAATCTAACATCTGTAGCAAATACAATTGCACCCATTCTTTTTGCAGTTGCAATAGCTTGAAGACCAGCAACTCCAGCACCAACTATTAGAACTTTTGCTGCTGAAATTGTTCCTGCTGCTGTCATCATCATTGGAATTGCTTTTTGAAAATTTGCAAATGCTTCAACTACTGCCTTATATCCAGCTAAATTTGCTTGCGATGACAAAATATCCATTGATTGTGCTCTGGTAATTCTTGGTAAAAGTTCTAAAGAAAAACAATTAATTTCTTTTAATATCAATTCCTTAAGTTTTTTCTCATTTGAGTAAGGATTTAGAACACCAATTAAAATTTGATCTTTTACTAATTTATTTAAATTTTCATCACTCGGCATATTCATTTGCAGTATTGCATTTGAACTAGTTAACACTTCTTCAGAATTTACAAAAATTTTTGCACCCTCTGATGCATATTCTTCATCTTTTATTCCTATATGAGAGGCATAATCTTTACACAAATGTATATCTATTCCCAATGATTTATATTTTTTTAAAATATCTGGAGTTATTGCAACTCTGCTTTCTTGTTTCTTATTTTCCGATATCGAACCAACTATCATTTTATAATAAGGCTATTTTCTAGACTTCATTTTTGTCTAGCTTTAAATTTTGGATTTTTTTTGTTTATTATGTAAACTCTACCTCTGCGTCTTACTAGTTTTGAGTTTTGGTCTCTTTTTTTAAGTGATTTTAGTGAACTTGCAATTTTCATAATTTATATTTTAGCCTGGCAACGACCTACTCTTCCATGTCTTAAGACAAAGTACCATCGGCGCTGAAAGGCTTGACTTCCGAGTTCGGAATGGGATCGGGTATTACACTTTCGCAATAATTACCAGGCAGGTATAATTACTCTTTTATGAAAAATTTGTAAAGTAAAATAATTTTTGAGGTTTTTTTAAATTTTTATCAGTTTTTTGAGGAATTATTGGATACAAAATTATTTATATATTCTTTTAAATTTACTTTTCCATACTTCAAGTAAACTTTATTAGATAAAGACATCTTGGTTAAAGCGGAAGCAAATCTTTCACCTTTGCGATAGGGTATAAATTTTATTTTACGCTTAAACATTTTGGCAACTTCAATTATAGAATAACTTTGTTTGTGTGAAATACTGTATAGTTTACACTTATTTTTAATCCAGGCCTCTATACATGTATCAACCGTGTCACTTATATGAGTAAATCTTCTTTTTTGAGTTCCAGGTTTAACTACTGTTAGAGGTATATTTTTTTTGAATTGATCTTCAAAAATTCCTATTACTGTAGCCATTAATCCAGATCTAATATGATTTTGGCCATATACATTATAAAAGAAAATTACCTCAAACCTCAGTCCAAACCATTTTTTTAGGTTTTCAAGTAATTCTAAATTTTTTGCTTTAGAAAAAGCATACGGTGACAAATTTTTATTTAATGATTTTCCTAAACTAGCTGAAGTTGCGGAATAGATTAGTTTTATATTATTTTTAAGACAAAATTTAAAGACCTCATGTGATCCTATCGTATTCGATTTAAAACAAATATCAAATCTCTCAAAGCTTTGGTATATTCGAGAGAATTCTCCAAAATGAAATATTGCATTTATTGAATTTTTGTAACTTTGTAAAATTTGATTTATATTTTTAGTTTCACCTTTTATATACTTAATTCTTTTATGCTTAATATGATTTTTTTTGTTTCCAGATGAATAATTATCTAAACTTATAATATTAAAATTTTTAAATTTAATTAAAGATTTAATCAAATTTGATCCTATAAAGCCTGCTCCACCTGTAACTATTAAATATTTTTTTTTCATAATTATCTTTATAAAAATTTAAATTATTTATCCATTCAAAATATATTCTTTTTGATTTTTGGATGGATAATTGATTAGAACTGCTTTAAATTTGCCTTTATAAATGAAAACAGATGAACATCCAGAGGCAAATTTAGGAAACTTTCTAAAAAGTAATTTTATATTTTCATAATTAGAGCACCCTCCTAAAATTATTGAAGGGACATTTATATAATCATTTATTGTTTCTAAAAATGAAAAATTATATCCATTCAAAGACCCATCATCATCAATGAGATTAAAAATAATTTCTCCCACGCCATTTAATTGCAAATCAGTGATATAATCTATCAAGTCTATATTCACAAATTCTAATTTGTTTGAAAATATAGAGTACTTATTCCCCTCTTTTCTTACATTTATACAAACTGAAAGGCTTTGAGATCCAATTTCATTTGATATTAACTTTAAAAAATTAATATTTTTGATAGCTGCAGAATTTATGCAAATTTTTTCAACACCAAGGTTTATTATTTTTTTTGCAACTGAAATATTTTTAATGCCTCCACCATAAGTTAATGGCATGCGGCAAACACTGGCAATTTTTGATATTATTTCGTAATTTGGTTCATAATTTAGATTTGAAATATCAATATCTAAAACAACGATCTCATCAACCTCTTTTTCATTAAATATCCTAATATTATTAAGTATATCTCCAACATAATTTCTATTAGAAAATTTTATAGTTTTTACGGTATCTGTATTTTTATCAATTAAAAGAAATGGTATTATTCTACTTCTTAACATTAACTATTGTAAAAATTTAATAATATTTGACATCCCTGAGTATGACTTTTTTCAGGATGAAATTGAATACCATAAATATTTTCTTTTTGGTAAACGCTTATAAATTTAATTTCATATGATGTTTCACATATTTTTATATCTGAAGATTTATTTAATAAAGCATAAGAATGTAGAAAATAGAAAAAACAATCTTTAGTAATATTTTCTAAAATATCAATTTCTCTATTAATTGTTACACTATTCCAACCAATATGAGGTAATATTTTGGAAGGAAGCTTTTTGAAATTTTCCTTTACAATACTCAAACCTTCTAAATTACCTTCTTCGCTTGCTCTAGATAGAATTTGCATTCCTACACATACACCTAAAATTTTATTTTTTGAATTCAATGAAAAATTAATTATCTCGTCAAAAAAATTTTTTGATTTTAATAGCGTAAGAGCATTATCAAATGACCCTATGCCTGGTAAGATTAACTTATCTATTTTAGAGTTTATATCTTTATAATTAGATATAATTTTTAAATCTATATCATGCTCTTTATATATATTATGGTAAGCTTTAATATTTCCTAAACCATAGTCAATTATTCCAATCATCTTATAAGTCGAGATTCTAGTTTAAAAAAAAGTAATATTTTGGCAAAAAATTGTATAATTAAAAATAAAGATTTGTAATCCTTAAAAGACTTATTTTTTCCATTCATTATCAAATTCAATTCATCTTCACTTATCTCAAGCTTTTTACAAACATAGCTAAACTCATTTTTTGCATCTCTTTCACTTATAGGATCTTTTTCTAATTTTTTAATTGCCTCATCTCGTGACATTTGATTAGAAAGGATAAGGCTTGAATAATGAGCCTTTCTTTTATCGAATCCAAATTTTTTCAATAGCCAAAATCCTTCATAAAATTTTGTGAATCTTGATTCGTAATGTTTTTGTTCATATCTCAACCACCCATATTCATTCTCTAGTATCTTCATGCTATCTTCCTTTTTATAATCAAAATAATTTAATGGCTGAACAACTTTAATACCTTTTAAAAACCTATATAAAATTTTATAAGTGAATATATTACACATTGGAAATTTTTTTAATTTATCATTTCCGAATTTTTTATGAATATCTTTTATATGTAGCAAGTCAGAGGCATGATAAGCCCATTGCAAAGGTTCTCTAATGCACTCTGTTGAAAAATTGCCTCCAGTTAAAATATACTTTATGTTATTTTTCGCAGCATAGTTATATATTGATGCAAATATTGCGTGGTCTTGTGGAATATCTAAATTTGGATGTTGCGCTTTAAAAAATGAAAGTTGTAAATCTTTCATTTCTTTCCAGGGAACAACAATTGTGACTAAATCTAAATTAAGTTTATCAATAATTCGTTCAATATTATTAACTGACTCTATTGAGTTCCATCCTGTATCAACATGTAGAACAAGAGGGTTAAGAGAAAGCTCTTTCTTGACATAGTGTGCTAAAAATGAACTGTCAACTCCTCCACTTATTCCAATTAGACAATCATAATCCTTATTTGATTGTTTTTTTATTTTTTTCACAATATTTTTTAGTTCATTAGATGATGTTTTAAAACTCATTAATTTTGGTTTTATATTTTTATCAAAATTACTACAATAATCACACTCACCATTATTATTAAATTTTATATTTGAGTCAGTGTTATCCATTACACACCTAGTACAAATAGTTTGATTTAAATTTTGCATAATAATTAATAAATCATTAATAGTTTAGGGATCATATTTATAGTTTAATAACCTCAAGTAAACATTATATAATAATGCCATTAGTATTGAGGAAAAAAAAATAACAAATCTCATATAGATTTTTATCAATACTCCCAATTCAAAATCATAGTCAAGTTTATCAGTAAGAATTCCAATTCCAATTTCGGATATTATTAAATTTTGTGGTATTAAATTTAATGCATCGATGATTTGAGCTCCAAAAAAAATATAAAATGTTTTTTTAAAATTTATATCACTTTCCAGAGACTGGATTAATTCTGAAATTACAACAAATTCTAGAATATGAATGACCAAAATAATTATAAAAAAACTTCTAACTAATTTGAAATTGAAAACATTCAAAATAAAAAGTTGTATTAGTTTTTGTATCCTAGATATAAAAAAGTTTTTCTCAATTTTAAAATAACTTATATATCTATCTAGAATGAAGCCTGATATAAATGGGATTAGAAATACCAAAATAGAAGATACAAAAAAAATCAAATATAATCTGAAATTTAATAGAATAGCTTGCTCAAAAAATACGTAGCTCTCTAAAGATATAAATAATAAAGAAAAAAACAGATAAAACCAGCTAATAAGAATATAAATGCCTACAAATTTATCATAATTTAAATTAAACTTTTTAAGTTGTCTAGCCCTATACAAAATTCCAAAGAAAGGGATTGAACTTAAAAATTGGCTATTAAAATATATCAAATACCATTGTCTTGTATTAATTTGTATTCCACATACTTTTCTCAAACAAGTTAAAGTTAAATGAGCATAAATAAAAATTAGAAAAATTGAAAAGAATATTAAAAAAAATATTCTGTTATATTCAACTTCACTTACAATTATTATTATTTTTTCATTATCCTTAAAAAATAAGTAAATAAATATTAATGATGTTAATATAAGTGAGTATTTGAAATAATTATGTGAAATTATTTTATTAAATATTTTTTTCATTTTTAAAATTTTTATATATAAAATTAAAAGTTTTATCGCTTGTATTTTTCCAACTATATTTTTTTGAAATTTTAAAGAGTTTTTTTGTATTTTGCATTTTTAAATTTGACTGAGTTTTATATTTTTTTATAGTTTTAAAAATGCTCATTGGGTTTTTTGCATTAAAGTAGAGAGTATTTTTTCCCAATATCTCCCTAAAAACTGGAAAGTTGCTAGTTATGATTGGCAATGACGAGGCTATTGTTTCTAAAATAATTATTCCAAATGACTCACATAAAGAGACAAACACATGTAAATCATATTTTCTATAAATTTTGTGTATATTTTTATGCTTCTCTAATTTTTTTACTATAATAGAGGCAGGAAATTTATCATTTATAATTTTTATAGAATTAAAAAGTTTAGACTTTGAATAATCAGAGTCCCTACATCCAACAAGAGTAAGTCTGGCATTAATGCCATCTTTTAAAACATGATGAAATCCATAAACAATGTTTAAATGATTTTTGTAAGTTTCTCTTTTTGAAACATATAAAATTTCAAATTTTGATTTTTTTTTATTTCTTATATTTTTTTTATAATAAAATTGTTTCTCAATTCCATGTGGAATAACAATTTTTGGTGTAGTATACTTTTTAAAAAATTCTTTTGAATATTTTGATAAAAAAATTACACCTTCAGATCTTGCAACTGAAAATTTGTATAAATTTTTTAATATGAAATTTTTAATTTTAGTTCTATATCTTTCATGATAATCAGGATTTTTCATAAGCGGAAGTAAATTTTGAATAATTATTATTGTAGGGTATTTTTTTAAAAAAAAATAACCTCCTAATATAAACAAAATTGAACAATTAATTTTTTTCAAAAACCTATTTAAATAAAATAATCTCCATAAAGCTAAATGAAATCTACTTCCTTTATTTAAATAATTATGGGTGAAAAATTTGATTTTTTTGTTATTAATTTTTAATCTGTTAATTGTTTCCTTTGAGGCTAAAACACACAGGACCTCAATTTTTTTGTTATTAAAATTTTCTAGAATTTTTTTTAAGTGTATAAAACCACCACTCTCGACTATGATATTTGAGGCATCAATTACTAATTTCATTTTTATTATAAGATCTCATATATTGAAATAAAAAATACAATATTATGAATTGTTTGAAACTGGATGTAAAATCTAAAGTAATACCAGTAATAAATAAGAAAATTATTATAAAAACATTAATTCTGAAAGTTAATAAAATTAACAGCAAGAAACCAAACAAGCCTGTACCAAACAAAATTCTAAAATTAAAAGACTCATAATAAATAGAGGAGAAACCTGTGCCAAATAAAAATGTAATTAGATTAGTATTCATCAATTCATAATATATCAACCAATCTTTAAGTCTATGAACCCATGAATAATAAACGACTTCACTTTTTGATAAATCAGAAAAATCTGGGACATAACCATAAAACATTAAATCTATTAATGATTTTAATAGAAAAAAAATATTAATATCCTGCACAAAGTACATAAAATAAAAAATTGAAACAAAAATAAAAGTATAAATAATAAATTTTAATTTTGTTTGTATTTTTATTAATTCAGGAAAATACAAAATTACTATAGTTAGAATAAATGGAAACTGAATGCCTCTTGTTCCAGCTAAAAATAAGATGATGAGGGTTAGAATTAAATACACATTTATTTTTTTTTTTGTTTCCAAATATATGACAAAATAACTAATTGATGTCACAAAGCTTAATTCCCATGAACCAGACAAAATACCAAAAACTCTCCAATAATCGAAATTTGGTTCGTGGTACCCTCTTGAACTGTAGTAACCAACTAATTCAAAGTATTGACCGATAGAAACTAAAAAATTTATAATGATTAGAATTTTTAAAAATAAAATTATCTTTTTATTATTATCTTTATTAAAATTCACATTTGAAAAATAAAGAATTATAGTGCTATACTCTATTATTCTGGCGATTGTAATTAAATCTATATAACCAAATGAAATTCCACTTAAATAGCCTATTAGGTAAGATAAAAATACATATGCTATGAATACAAAAAATTTTGTGTTTGGATGATTAAATTTTAAAGTATATTTATTTGAATTTAAAATCATAAAAACCAACATAAGTAATGTTACGATATCTTCTAATCTTATACCTTGCCAAAAACCAGGAATAGAAATTAAATTTACCTTAGGAATTACAAGAAGGAATGGAATTAATATTATAGAAAAAGAAGATGATTTATTTACAGAATTTAAATTATTTTGCATTTGAATATTTTAATTAATTATCTATAAAATATTATTTTAACTAATTATATGAAAAAAGATTTAAATGAATTTTCTTTAGAATTATTGTGGCTTTTTTTAAAAGAAAAATTATATAAAATAGTTCTTATAGTATTAATATTGTATGTTCCCTCAGCAATTATTATTTATAAAAATAGTCCAGAAAATTGGACTGTTGAAGCTAGTATTGTTGAAAATAGTAATAATATTTCAGAGTTTATAAACGAGAATAGTGGATTTAAATCAACTTTAAAAATTGAGTTTGTTTTAGATGATTTTTTTGAAATATACAGTAAATTTTTAGCATTAGAACTGAATAAAAATTTAGATCAAAAATTACAATATCAACTTGGTTCAGAAGAAGTTAGGTTAAAATTAAATTCCAAATTTTTTTATGAAATATTTCAAAACAAGTATTGGTTAGAGGATTACTGGAAAAGCAGAGGTATAAAAATTACAAAAGAGGATTTTGTAAGTGAATATAACAAAATATATAAGGATCTGATGCTAGCAGCAGAAATGACTCTCGCTGATTTTCAAGTCAGTTATCAGATGATAGGTGATCCTTCAGTTATAAAAAATAAAGTAAAAAAAATAAAGTTTAATTTTTCAACAAATGAGATTACAGAGGATGGTATAAAAAAACTTATTAATGATATAAATATAGGTTTTCAAAATAAATATAATAACAATCTTAAATCAGCATATAATATAAATTTAGAGATAGATAAAAATTTTGATCTCATGCAAATAAAATTAAGCAAAATTGAAAAAATAAGTATGAAAATTATTAATATATTTAAATTACTATTTGTAATATTTTTATCAGTTTATGTCTTATTTTTTATTTTTTATTTTAGAAAAGCCATTAAATTTTAATTAAACTTCTTAAAATAAACTATTAAAGAAAAGTAAAGAAATATTTGAAATATAATAATTATAAAATTATTTAAATATTGTGAAATTAATATCGGAATAAAAGTTAGAGAAAAAATTATGATGACCGATATTAGATCGCTAAACTTTGAAGACAGTATATGATGAATATGATTTCTATCCGCAATAAAAGGGCTTTGTCCACTAACTAATCTTTTACAAAACAATCTTATTAAATCTAATCCTGGAATCATCATTAAAATTAAAATTTCCTCAACTGATATAAGTGACAACTTTATATTTGATTTGATGATGAATGCTGAAATTAAAAAAGACAAAAAATAAGAACCACAATTTCCTAAAAAAATTTTATCTTTAAAATTATAAATCAAAAAAATTAAGGATACGAATGAAAAAGGAATAAATATTAAAGGTTCAATGCCTTTGATTATGAAAAATAAAAAAATTGTCAGTGAATACAGTCCAGATTGTAAATTAATACCATCAAACATATTAAATGCATTTATAAAAACAAAAATACTAAAGATGGTAAAAAATGTAGAAATATTTCCAAGTGCAAAAGTTTTATTTAACAAAGTAGATCTTAAAAAATAAATTATCAACCCATCATCATTCAAAACTAGAATTGATATCAATATAAGAAAAATTATTGTTTTTCTTTTAGAATTAAGATTTATTTTATCATCGACTAGGCCTGTTAAAAAAATCAGAAAACAAGTTATGAGAAAAATTAAAATATGCTTTTGATGATAAAAAATATTACTCTCATAAAAGAAATATATAATTAAAGAATATATTAAAAATATAATGAAAAATATTAAACCACCTATAGGTGGTATTTTTTTTTCGTGAATTTTTCTTATATGATCAGATGTATCAAATATATTTAAATGTGAAGAAATTAGTTCTAATTTAAAAAAAAATATAAAAGCGATCAAAGATGATAAAGAAAAAAAAATTAAAAAAAGATTATTATTTTCTATTAGTTGAAACATCATAATATATAAACATCAGGAATGGAATTGGCAAATAGCTAATCATTGATAGCCAATTATTAAAAAAATTTCCATATGGGATAAAAGGAAAGAAATTTAAAAGTACCGAAAATGAAAGCATTATTATAGGAAAATTTATATCCTTAGAATTTTTAGAAAAAATATTTTTAAACAAAACATGAATAATTTTAGAATAAAATATTATTAAAAAAATAAATCCTACTAATCCTACTTCCCCGAGGAATTGAGCTATTATATTATGAGGATGTGTTGTACAACTATGATCTCCTACTCTAAACTTTTTGAAGTTGATATCATCACAAACTTTTCGGTACATCTTAGGCCCTTTTCCAAAAAAATAATTGTCCTTGAACATTTCAATCGAGGTGAGAATGTGAGATTGGTGCATTGCAGAAAACAAAATAACGTCGTATTTTTTATTATCAATATTTATACTATGTAATGTTTTATTTACTAATCTTTCCCTTTGTGCATCATTAAAATAAAAAAATATAGAAATAGACAAAGATACCATAAATGCAAAAATAATTTTATGAGTAATTTTAATTGGTACAAAAACTAAAAAAGCCAAAATATAAATTATCATTAATCCTGTGGAAGTTCTTTCAGAACTTAATAAGATTGTAGATGTCATTAATATAAATATTAAAATTGAAATTAAATATTTTCTCTTTAAATTTAAAAAAAAAATTAAAGGAATTATCATTGAAAATATTCTAAAAGTTGTACCTCCTAGAATAAGCTCATCTTTAAAAAAACTACTTATTCTCTCAGAATGATAAAGTTTGTATCCAAAAATATTTTGTCCTGTAAAATTCTGTAAATTAGAGTCAAAAAAAATAACTAATAGCAGGAATGATGATATAGTTATAAATAATTTAATATCTATAATTTTTTTTTTTAATAAATAGAATATTGCTAAGGAAAAAAAACCAAATCTAAAATAAAATAGAGAGGGTCTTATAGAAAGCCAATCAAATGTAAATAAAGACCTAATAATTAGGTAAATAAGAAATAAAATGTAGATTTTAAAATATATACTTTGAAAAATATCAAATTCTTTTTTTTTATAAATAAATATAATAAATAAAATTGTAGATATAGACAAAATTAAATCTGGCAAAAAAGGTCCTGTGATAAGAAGAATAGGAAACAAATAAATGGAATATTTTAAGAAAAATAAAATATTTTTTTCCATACTAAACTTTTTTATTAATTGAATAGTCTAGATACGAAATAATATTTTTTACTACTTTGTCGGAGAAATTATCTGAAATATAATCAATTACAGGATAAGAATTTTTGGATTTATTTAATACCTGTATAGCTGTATTTATTTTTGATATTTTTAAATCACACATTATCGTTGTACCTTGCTCCATTCCTTCTGGCCTTTCATGACTTGCTCTCAATTTGATTGCCTTTAGTCGCAAAATTGAAGCCTCCTCGGTTAATGTTCCGCTATCAGATAAAATAATATTACAGTTTTGTTGCAACTTTACATAATCGGAAAAATTAAATGGTTTTAAAAAAACTATTTTTTTAGTGTATTTTTTTTTAATTTTTTCAAATTTTTTATTAAGTTTATTCAGTCTATCTTGTGTTCTATAGTGTGTTGAAACTACAATCCGATAAGGGAAATTATTAGACAACCATTCTAAAAGATTTAGAAATGTTTCTAATTTTTTTTTATTATCAACATTTTCTTCTCTATGAAACGATACAAGAAAAAATTTATTCTTTTTTAAAACTAATTTTTTGAGAATATTGCTCTTATTTATTTTTTTTCTATTATGGATTATCACCTCTTTCATTGGACTTCCAACCTTTATTATTCTATCTGCAGGGATGCCTTCGCTAACCAAATAATTTTTGGCAATATCGGTATATGTGAAATTTATGTCTGATGTATGATCTATAATCTTTCTATTTAATTCTTCAGGCACCTTGTAATCAAATGATCTATTTCCAGCTTCAATATGAAAAACTTGAATTTTTCTTTTCTTTGCAACAATAGAAGATAGGCCTGAATTTGTATCACCTAAAATTAAAACTGCGTCAGGTTTAATTTTTTTTAAAATATCATCTAGTTTAGAAAATATTTTAGATATAGTTTTATTTGCATTAGGTCCGGCTGAATTTAGAAAATAGTCTGGTTTTCTTATTTTTAAATCTTTAAAAAAAATTTGATTTAATTCATAATCATAATTTTGTCCTGTGTGAATAATATTTTGATCAAAAAACTTATCCAGTCTTTTAATTAAACTGGATAACTTAATTATTTCTGGTCTAGTTCCAACTATAGTACAGATTTTAAACACTCATAATTCCTATTTGTTTGAAAAATTTAATTTTTTTATTTTTTTTATTATTTCATCGACATTCAATCTTTTAGTATTATGTGACGTATAAGAATCTTTAAGTTTTGAAACTCTTCCTTTATGAAAGTATTTATTATAATCTAAATCTCTATTATCTGGTAAAATTTTAAAAAATTTTTTGTATGATTTAGAATTTAAAAGTTCTTCTTGTGAAACAAGCGTTTCAAATAATTTTTCTCCATGCCTTGTTCCGATATATTTTATTTTCGATTTTGTTTTGGTAATTTTTAATATCGCTTTTGCTAAATTCTCTATTGTGCAAGCTGGGGATTTATAAACAAATATTTCTCCATTTTTACCATTTTTAAATGCTTCTAAGACTAATTCTACCGACTCTTCTAAACTCATTAAGAATCTTGTCATATTTGGAGATGTTATTGTGATCGGATTATTTTTTTTTGTTTGTTTAAAAAATAATGGTATTACTGATCCTCTAGAAGCCATCACATTTCCATATCTAGTAGCACATATTGTAGTTTTGCTATTTTTTAAATCTCTTGATCTAGCAACAATTAATTTTTCCATTAAAGCTTTAGACATACCCATTGCATTTATGGGATATACAGCCTTATCTGTACTTAAAAAAATTGCCTTTTTTATATTATGTTTTATTGCTGATGAAATAACATTATTTGCCCCAAGAATATTCGTATTAATAGCCTCCATTGGATAAAATTCACATGAGGGAACTTGTTTTAAAGCAGCGGCATGAAAAACAAAATCTACATTTCTCATAGCTATATCTACACTAAATCTGTCTCTAACATCGCCTAAGTAAAATTTAATTTTTTTATTTTTATAATAGCTACGCATATCATCTTGTTTTTTTTCATCTCTACTAAAAATACGAATTTCTTTTAAATTAAATTTTAGGAATTTTCCTATCACAGCATTTCCAAACGATCCTGTTCCTCCAGTTACAAGAAGTATCTTATTTTTGAAAATATTCATAAATTTTAATTTTTTTTAAATAATTCATTTTTTGATCAATAATCATTTCTTCCCAACTACTCACTGTAATATTTGTCATTTTTTTAAAAAAAGTTCCATTTAGAGATCTGTCTATTTTAAATTTACTAGATGGCAATATTAAAGTATTCTTAGCATATATTTTTTTTATTAATAGTAACAATCTATATTTGCTTATTTTTTTACTTGCTACATTATATATTCCATTCTTTAAATTTGAGTTCAATACCTTTTCAATTATTTTAGATAGTTCTAGAGTTGTAACGCCAGAAAAAAAAGCATTTTTATACCCCCAGATTTTTTTTTGTTTTAAAAACCATTCTAATAAACCATTTTGTTCATAAATCTCATGGCCAATTATTGATGTTCTTAAAGTTATACTATTAATAGAAGATACTTCACCAAGAGACTTTGATAACCCATAGTCATCAAGAGAATTTGGGCTTTCAAATTCTTTATAATTTCCTCTAATTCCATTGAACACACAGTCTGTACTGATATGAATTAATTTAAATTTTTCTTTTATTGCAAGAATTGATAAATAATTTGGTAAACACGAATTAATAAAAAAGATATTATCTTTATCAAATTTATTAGTTTTTTGTTTTATTATACCAGCACAATTAATTACAATATCTGGTTTAAATTTAAGGATAATTTTCTCAAGTTCCTGGAGTTTTAATAAATCAATTGTAATGAAATTATTTTCTTTAATATATTTCTTTAATACATTTCTTTTTTTCCTACATAATCCTTTAACTACATATTTTTTTTTTAAAAAATCATGAACCATATGACCAAGCATACCTAATGATCCTAAAATTAAAATTTTTTTTTTATATTTTGTAGAGTTCTTTTTTGAGTTTTTCATTAATCGTATTTTGTGAAAAATTTTTAACATAAAACTTTTCTGTGTTCCTCACTATTTTTTTATATTTTTTCTCTTTTAAGCAGATTATATCATTAAACATTTTATTGATTTTTTTTTTATTATAAGGTTTAGACGCAAATCCTAAATTAAAATTTTTAATTAATTCATAAACTTCACCATCACTTAATGCTATAATTGGTTTTTTATAAAATAAATAAGTTTGAAATTTTGAAGGAATTGTTTTATTTAAATCATGTCCAGATTTAAGCATTATTAGAAGATAATTATTTTTTTTGTATTGTTCTTCAAGTTTTTTACCTTTTACAAAACCTTTTAAGATAATATTTTTCGTTTTATTTTTTTCGATAAAATTTTTAATATAATTAAATTTTTGACCATCACCACAAATAGTAAGATTAATTTTTTTATATTCTTCTAATTTTAATAAATTAATTATTATCTCCCAAGGTTGAGCATTTCCAATATTCCCTGCATATAAAATATTAATTTTTTTATTAAATCTATTTTTAAGTATTTTTTTTTCTGAGTAACCAGGATTATACATAACACTTACTTTAGTATTTGTTATTTTTTTAATATCTCTTCTGAAGCTTTTTGATTGAGACAAAATTAAGTCATTAGAATTATATATGTTAGCTACAAAAAATTTTATTATTTTTAAAATAATTTTGTTTTTTATTATACCTGTATCTCTTAAAATATTTGGCCAAAGATCCTGCACCCATGTTACTAATTTAGCTTTTTTTAAAAATTTAAAAAAGACACCTATATATGCCTGAAATATGGGGGACGTTGCATATACTAATATTATCTCATATTTTTTTTTTCTTAAAACAAATCCTCCAAAAACAATGGCAGAAATTATAAAACTGAAATAATTTAATATAATTCTTGTTTTTGAATTTATTCCTCTTGAAATAATTGGAACTCTAAATATTTCAGTGTTATTATTTTTGTTGACTGTAATTTTATAGGGCTGAAATCCAGAAAAAAATTTTCCCTTCGGATAATTAGGATATCCAGTCAAAACATCTATTTTAAAGCCCTTTTCAGATAGTTTATTTGTTACTGGGTTAATTGGAAAAATTTCAGGCCAATAACCTTGGGATATGATTAAAATTTTTTTCATCTTATTAAAAACTTTGATCCAACTAAACTATACTCATCCCCATTAAAATTTGATTTAAAAATAGATACTGCTCGATTATTTTGATAGTCAAGACCACCCAAATCAAATTTAGTGTATTTCATTTTTTTCAATAAAACTATCATTTTCCATAATAACAAATCATTTGCACTTCTGGAATGATCCAAATTCAATCCAACCAAATATGTTGCTGCATTTCCATGTTTAGATACACAAACACTTGAAACAAGTTTATTTTCTGTGAAAGCATTTAAAATCAAAAGTTCTTTATTTAAAAATAGATTTTTAATTAAATTTATATTTGCACCAATAAATTTTTTTTTTTTCATTTCATTTTTGTAATTGTTGATAAATATTAAAAAATCATCGGTATTTGCGATTTGTTCAATTTTAAACTTCTTACTAATTTTTTTTTTTTGGATATCTCTTCTTAAATTATCTTTAAATTTGGCTTTGATTAATTTTAATTCATTTGTTAAGTCAATTATAGTTGATTTTAAACCAGTACCTGAATAATCATGAACTTTTTCACCAATTTGAAATAAAATATTATTTTCAACAAATTCCAAATTTGGACTCATGAGCATAAATAATTTTTTTTTAGGAAATAAACCTAAAAAAATGGCGCTTAAAATATCTTTTGTATTATTTTCGTCAGTTTTTTTAAAAAAACATGGTCCTAAATTTAGTCTTACAAAAACTCCAAAAATGAAACGTATATAACAAATTTGAAATATTCCTATTTCATTTAAATTATTTTTTATTAAAAATTTCTTACTTTTGAAAAATTTTATATTATCATAATAGTTATATAATGAAGTTATGTATGAAAAATTTGTTTTGTTTAAATATTTTTTCCATTCCTTTTTTGAGTATATCTCTTGAAACGAAAATTTATCTTTATCAAAAGAATAAAAGTTTTTTTCATACCCATTTATAAATTTAAGTTGTGCACTATTTTGTGGATTTAAATTAATAAAAATTAAACTATTTCTCATGAAGTATGTATCGTTGTGTAATTTATTAAATTTTACTTCTGGTGGGATATCTGGCCATGTGTTAATTGGAATTTTATTTAATCTCAATAAATCGTAAATTTTTTTTATACTATTTTCATCAGATTGTAGAATTAAATAATATGGAAAATTTATATTATCTAGCCAGAAGTTATAATTGAATTTATCCTTAATAATTTTTTTTATTATTGACTGCCATAAATAAAATGTTTTCTTTCTAAGTGAAATAATCTTTGTATCAATTACAATTGTATTAACTATTAATTTAGAGATTATAAACCCAGGAAAGGGTTTATTATCTAATTCAATATTTATTTGTTGATCATTTTCATCAATTTTTTTTATTTTTGTCGTAATATAAAATATGTTAATTGTTCTTTTTATTAACCATAAAATATTGCAACAAATATCAAAAAAATAATTTTTGAAATTATCCAATTCTAGCTGTCTTAAAAACTCATTTTTTAATTTGTCCACATTCTCTATTTTTTCTTTAATATATTTTTTATTTATTCCATTAAGATTAATTTTTAAAACTGCTCCAGAAGGTATTGAATAATATTTATGTGGACTATAAATAGAGAAGTCACTATATTTTTCAAATTTATTATCAGGACTAACGCAGTGTGTACAATCATTTATTAACCAAGATTTTTTTTTATTGAGAAGGTTAATTAGATCAAGATTTTTAAATGATTTTCCGAAAAAGTTAACATTAATAAATATATCTATAGAATGTTTTAAATTTAATTCGTTTATCTTTTTAATGTCAATTTTAAGTTTTTCATCAATTGGGTAAAATATAAAATTTACGTCACTGTAATGTTTTCTAATTTTGGATAATGCATAATTGCAATAATAGCTGGGTACCCATATATTTAATGATTGATTATTATTGACAAATTTTTTGTACAAAAAAGTAATAAATAATAAACTCCATCTAGATCTAGTAAGTAATATTAGTTCCTGATTTAAAAATTTAAATTTGTTATTGAAATGTTTTGTTTTAATTTTTTTTAAAAAAAGAGCTTTAAAAAGTAAAAATAAATTAATTTTTTTTGAAAATAAAAACACCTAGATAAATATAAAGTAACTTAGCTTAACTATAAATTATTTTTTTTTAAAACAATTTCATATAACTTATTATCATAAGTAACCATTGACTCTAATAATTCATTTGCTTCTTCTGATATTGGTGGATATTTTGAATTTGAATGCTTATTAGCGTGTGGTTTTAAAATTGAGGTTAAATTAAAAGGAATTTTAAGTTTATTTGATAAGATATTCAAGCTTTGCTTGCTTTCTTCAACAATAAAAATGCAATGAAAAAGTTTTAAATTATTAACTGCTTTCTCAAAAATTTCATCATTCACTTTTGTGTTAGATGGCTTGTAAATAAATGAGCCGCTTAGGTATCTGCAAAATATATTATCTTTATTTAAATCTTTATTTATTTGTAAATACTGTTCTATCGAAGGAAATTTTTCAGTTGGAGTATAAATACTGTTATATTTCTTGTCTCGGAAATAATTAGATAAATAAAAATTGCGTGGATTTCTTATATTCATAATATAAAAAAAATTTTTATCATCAAAGTATTTTTTTATGTAATCCAAACCAAAATGTCCAAAGTTATAAAAATGATCCTTACCATCTTCTAAGATATCAAAATCTTTAAGTGTATTTTTTAAAATTATTTTTTTTCCTCTGTTTCCAAAGTTGAATTTTAAAAATCTATGAATAGTATTGCCTCCACAATGTGGAATATGCAGAAAAATAATTTTTTTATAAATTTTTCTAACAAAATATACATTGGGTAGAGTAATAAATATTAATATTTTATATATAAATTTTTTTACATTTACCATTTTTCGAGTTCTTCTAATTTATTTTTATACATAAAATCCGTGTAACCATTTATATAGGCGCTTATAACTTTAAAATTTTCTTTTAAATTTATAGCGTCGCGTCTTATAATTTTAGAATTTATTTTATAATTATTACCTCTCAAACCAGTGTATAAGTAATTAAAATTTTTAAGGATTAATTTTAAAGACTTTTTATTAATACTCTCAAAATCACCAAATGTATAAGCAAAATCTTCAATTTTGTAATTTTCAAGATTATTTTCTAAATAATCTTTAGAAGCAACTATTTCTTGATACAAATTTTTTTCGTCATCAATTTTTGACAACTGAGAATGTGTTTTTGTATGCCCTCCTATAGTGTGACCATTTTGAATTAAGGACTTAATATCTTCAATATTCATATTTTTTGTTTGAGAATTTAATTTGAGATTTTTATTTTTAAACTTGAAAAAATTTTTTCTTATAAACTCATGAGCTTCATCTTTTGAATTTAATTTTACAAAGTCAGAAACTATAAAAAATAAAGCTTTTATATTTAATGGATCAAGATATTTTTCGGTAACAATCTTTTGTGACTTATAAGCATCATCAAATGAAATAAGTACATTTTTTTCATCAATTTTAGATTTTTCTCTATTTATTATTTTTTTAAATTCATTTGGAGAAATTATGTTCCATTTAGTTTTTAAATAAAAAATTAAATCATAGAATTTTTGATAATCTTCGCTCAAAATATCATGAAAAGTAATTATCCTGAGTTGAGCCTTTTGATCTCCTAAAAAAGAATATAAATTTTTTAAAACAAACTCTTTCATTTTAATTTTTTTAAGATAAATTTTGATGATAATATTGGATTTTTCAAACTATATCTGAAAAATTTCATGAAATTAAGTAAAATATTATTATTTCTTCTTACAATCTGATTAATAATGAAAGAATATTTTACATTAAAAATTCTTGCTGAATATTTTCCTACATCATTAATTTTTAAATATTTATGATTTTTGTTTAATACATTTATTGTATTGGTCAGATGCCTTTTAGAATTATTAGTGATATTTTTATTATGAATTACATAGGCACTAAAAGTTTTTGAAATAAAGAAAAATTTTGCATTATTTTTTGATAAATTTAACCAAAAATCATAATCCTCTACACCTATAAAATCTTCATTATTATCAAAGTAAATATTTTTTTTTATTAAAAAATTTTTATTAACTATTGAGGCCGAGGGAGACAATTTATTACCATCGTAAAGTAAATTTTCAAAAAAATTATCTGTGAATGGTCCATGCTTAATTATTTTTTCTTTTTTAGTTTTTGTGTTAATTAATATTTCATTAGAACAATAAACTTCATAATTTGGTTTTGATATAATTATTTTATTGAAATACGATAGTTTATCCTCAAACCAAAAGTCATCACCATCTAAAAATGCAATCCACTTTCCTTGAGAATTTTTGATACCTATGTTCCTAGACTCTGCTGGACCACCAAAGTTCTTTTTTGTTGAAAATATCTTGACTTTGTCAAAAAATTTTTTTTTTACAATATCAATTGTCTCATCATCAGAACAATCGTCAACGATCAAAATTTCATAATCTTTAAAATCTTGCCTTAAAACACTTGTTATTGTTTTTTCAATATATCTTCTTGCATTATAAGTTGTTATAATTACGCTAAAAAATCTACTTATCATTTGTAATTTTTTCGTATTCTTGAATAAATCTTTTATTTGTAAATTTATTTTTAAATATTCTGTATCCTCTATTACCTAATTTAATTCGCAATAATTTTGATTTGACAAGTATCTCTATTTTTTTTCGTAAATCATCAACATTGTTATTTTTAAATGTTAGGCCATTTTTATTATTTTTAACTACTTCTTTAATTCCTCCAGAGTTTGAAGAAATAATTGGTATTTTTTGTCTCATCGCCTCAATTAAAACCATTCCAAAGCTCTCAAATTGAATTGATGGCAAAATCAAAATATCTGTATTTTCCAAAACTTTTGTAATATCGGAAATTGGTTTATTAAAATTTAAAGTATAACTTTTATTTTTTTTTAAAAATTTCAGACTTTTTTTATAATTTAAATCCCCATCACCGTATATATTTAAAATAATGTCATTTAATTTAACATCATTAAGAGCTTGAATCAAAAGATGCAATCCCTTTCTGTGTTCGATTTTTCCAAAGTAATTTAAATGAATTTTTGTTTTTCCTCTTTTAATTTTTTTGTATTTTTTTATATTTTCACTTAGACCATTGTATATAACCTTAATTTTATTAAAACCTGAGGATATAATTAAATCCTTTTTGCAGCTTTTGGATACAGTTATTAGTTTAATATTTGAAATTTTTACCAATAAATTATTTAATTCAATAAAAAAATAATTAAAAAGATTTTTTTTTGCGGGAAAGTTATGAATTATTAAAATTCTTTTTATATTCATATTTATTAAACTAATTAATGAAATCCTGTTTAAAATACCTCCTGGCCAACCACCATTATGGCTAAAAACGCCCTGTATTTTATATAATTTAATTAGATTTCTTATATGGAGGAAAAGTCTCAAGTTATGTAAAAATTCCAAAGGAATTAGAAAAAATCTTATAAATTTGTATACTATATCTGATTGTATTTTTTTTTTAAGATAAATGTTTATTTCATCTGAAATTGCAAATTGTAATTTAATTACTTTGTAATTCTTTCTTTTAATTTTTTTAAAATCCCTGTATGCCCAATGATTTTTATTTAATAATATATATATGTAGTCTGAACTTTTCCAATTCTCAATTTTGTTTTTAACTAAACTTACTACACCACTTGGCTTAGACTCATTTTCTTCTAAAACAAATAATAAATTCACTAAAATTATCTATCAAAAATTTTTTTTATTAATTTGTAAGTACTTAAAATATTTTTAAAATCATTATAATAATTACCTTTTTTTATTAAACTTAGAAAAAAAATTGCTTGTAAATAAAAACCGGCTTTATAAGTTTTATCATAACTTTCGGGTAAAATTTTTTCTGATTTAAATTTTTTATTAGTAGCTACACATTGTTCTAAGGGACTAAATAAATAAGTATTTTTGTTAGAAAAAATTTTAATATACCATCCACCAATAACATTCCAATTTGATTTAAAAGTTACATATATTTTTTTATTAAACTCAATTAACGCAGATGTGTTTATTCTAAGATCTTTGGTATTAAAGTTGTTTTGTGAAAATTTAATTACCTTTTTATAATCACCCAAAAAAAACAATAGTAGATTGATTACATGACTTGTATTTGCATAAACCCATTTTTTTAAAAAAGTTTTTTTTTTTACTTTATTTTTTAAAATCCAATATCTTTCGTGAGCCTCTATATGTGCTGAGATAATTTTTTCCGATGCAAGTTTTTTTTTCACTTTGTTTATCACTGAATAATACCTTCTATTATAACCTACCAAATTAGGTGTATTATATTTTTTTGACAAGGAATTTAGTTTTTGTAATTGCGTAATACTTAAACCAGGTGGCTTTTCAACAAAAAGTGGTATTTTAAAAGACAAAATTTTTTTTGTTGTAAAAAAAATTTGATCCATCGATACTAGAATAACAATTCCATCAATTATTTTTTTATTTTGTTTTATAAATTCATAATAATCTTCATCTATATGTATCATCGAATATAATTTAGCTATTTTTCTACTTTTGTTTTTAGATCTTGAGCATATCCAGCAATTTTTTAAATCAATTAAGCTATCTAAAACTTTTAAATGCTGAATTGCAATTGATCCTGCGCCAATAAATAATATTTTAAGCTTATCTTTCTTCATATAAATATAACTTTCCATTCTTCATCTCGTATATTTTATTACATATAGACAATGTACTTTTTTGATGAGAAATCATTATTATAGTTTTATTTTCTAAAGTGTTCAAAACTTCCAAAAATTTGTTAGTAGTTTCAAGGTCAAGTGAACTTGTGGGCTCATCCAAAACAATAAATTCAGAATCAAAATACAATGTTCTTGCTATACCAATTCTTTGTCTTTCACCTCCAGAAATCATTTTTCCATTTTCACCAATAATTGTGTTTAAATTATCAGTAGTTTCATCTAACCACTTATCCATTTGCGCGGTTTTTAAAGATTCTAAAACTAATTTTTCATCTATTTCACTATCATTTTGACCAAATGCAATATTCTTTTTAACGGTATCATCGAGCAAATATGAATTTTGTGATACATATCCAATTTTATAATTAAATATATTATTTTCACCCCCCAATATTTTACCATCTATATAAATTGAGCCTTGTTGAGGACCAATCAAACCAAAAATAATATCTACAAGTGTGCTTTTTCCACTTCCACTTTTTCCAAATATTCCTATTTTTTCATTTTTTTTTATTATCAAGTTTAAATCATTAAGTATTTTTTTATTCTTCTCGTATGAATAGCTAATATCTTTAATTTCAAGCTTATTAAGGATTTTATTATTTTTACTATTATTTTGCAAAATTTTGGAACGAATATTTTTATTTAAAATGAAAAATTCATCAAATAGATGATTCACTGAAGGTAAATAAAATTTTAAATCCTGAAATCCAAGTAACAATCTACTAAATAATGGCAATAATCTAAAAGCAGCTATCGCAAAAATTCCTATTATTGTGAGAATATCTTTATTTGAGTAATTTTCTTTTTGAAGATAAAAAACTAAAATACAAAAAGCAATTAAAGTTAAAATTTCATAACTTTGTTTAATACCAGTATAAAAGGTTTGCTGTTTTACACTTAAGTACCCAAGCGGTGAGTATTTTTTAATAAAACTAGAAATAAAAAAGTTTTTTTTACTAAATATTTTTATTTCTCTTATTGAATTAAATATTTCTAGCAAAGATTTCATTACAATTTGATCTAATTTAAACCTTTCATTGCCCCATTTTAGTATTTTATTTTTAGATAATGAATTTAATGAAAAACCAACCAAACACAAAAATGCAGCAATAGTTAATGAAATTTTAGTTTGAAAAAAAATTAAAGAAATTAAAACTGTAGAAATTACAAATGCATCGATAAATATATAAAAAATACTATTAATAGCGTTTCCAGTAAACTGGGATATTTCTACAATTACATTTTTAATAAATCTTGATGAATTTTCTTTAAAAAAATAAGAATAATTTTGAGATAAATATTTATTAATCAAATCTTTTTTAATCGTTAATGAAAGATTGTAAGAAAATAGATTTTTACGATAATTAAGAAATATTAAAAATATAAATCTAAAGAAATACACTGATAAAATACCTATTAAACCGAAATAAATAACATCTTCTTTTGATTTAATTGAAAAAAGATTAAATACAGGTCTTAAAATTTCATACTTTTCAACTGGGTCTTGTTCAATAAGAAAAACAACAATCGGTACTACTACTGCTATACTTAAAAGCTCTACAAATACTCCAATGATACTTAAGAAAAATAAAAAATAAAATTCTTGCTTATTTTTAATTAAATATAAAGCCTTATAAATAACATTTTTATTCTTCATTAATTTTGTGTTGTTAACTTACTAATCATTAAGACTTTTAATTTGTTCAATATTCTTAAATCCTAAAATTACTTTATCACAATGTTTTAAAGACCACATGACTGACTTTTTTGCAGATAGATTTTTAATTTTTTTTGAAAAATCTATAATTTTCTTGGTTAATTTCAAATCTTTATATCTAGGGTCATATCGATCAAAAGCATTTAAACTTTTATATTTTCCAGTTAGCAATCCTTTGGCTAATGCCATTCTTCCATAGATAAATATATTTTTTTTTTTACATATAGGGACAACTTTTTTAAGCGACTCTTTTGAATAAAGATTACAAACAGTTGAAATTTTATTTATTCCATATTTTTCTAAGTAATCTAATTGTTTTAAAGAGTTTTTTTTAACAAGATCATGCCTCAAAGAGATACACAAATTTTTAATAAGTCCATCCTTTTTTTTTTGGTTTAAAAAATTCCATGCATCATCAATCATAAATTCATCATCTGTTCCTGAATGAAAAAAATAATTATCTATACTATCTTTTTTTAAACTTTTTAATGAGTTTTCAAGTTGAGATTTTAAATTTTTTTCAAGTTCAACTTTATTTTTTATCAATAATTTATTAATACTGAACTTTGTATTAATCTTATATTTTAAGTTCGCTTTTTTTATTACATTGCCTATTTTTTTTTCAACATCATGATTATTTTTACCATATATTGGTGCAGTATCAATTTCACGTATTCCTTTATCATATGCATATCTAAGTATTGTATAAATTTTTTTTTCATCAAATTTTAGTCCCCATGCTCCAGAAAATACTTCTGAGCCTATTACCACCTGTTTAAATAAAATATTTTTCAAATTATTTTATTCTTTTTAAAAAACCTGAGTAACAGTTTGAAACTAAACTTTTATTAAAAAAATTATTATTAACTTTAAAATTTTTATTTTTTTTTAAGAATTGATAAACTGCAGTTAAAGGGTTAGATGCTTTACCCCATGGTTTATATTTATAAATTTTAGAAATTTTATTTATCGTGCTATTTTTAAATGTACCTTGTGTGGTGTCAAATACTACAAGATAAGAATTTTTAGACACAAAATTTGAATAATTTTCCAATTCTTTTAAAACATGATCATGTGTGTGATCTGAGTCTAAACAAACTAATACTTTATTATAATTCTTTGATATTTTTTTAATCTTATTTAAAATTTTTTCATCATTAGAAGGACCTTGAAATGTAATTATGTTCTTTGCAAATTTATGTTTTTTTAATACTTTCCTTGCATGTTTCCTAATATCTATGTCTACACCAATCACTTTATGTTTTTTATGTATTAACGATAAAATTGAACTATAAAAAATTAGTGAGCCTGCTCTTGCTATCCCTGTCTCAATTATTAAATCTGGTTTTACATCATTAATCACTTCCTGCATTAGAATAATATCTTGTGGATATTGAATTATAGGAACACCCAACCAGTTAAATGTATAGGTATATTTATTAAGTGAAGCTTCAACATTAAATTCTTTTGTTATTTTTAAAAACCTTTTGGATGAAGAATTTTTTTTTATGATTTTTTTTTTTTCTAAATCAAATTTTCTGTCGTACATTAGTTTGCTTCTCCTGATTTATCAAAATAAGTAATTCTAGTTCCTGAGTAATCAAATTTAATATACATTTTTTTTAATTTGTTCAACTTATTAGCTATTTTTTTTTGAGAGGATTTACTTGCAATGAACAGTAGAAAACCCCCATTGCCCGCACCTAATAATTTACCACCATAAGCTCCTAAATTTAATGCCTGATTATAATATTTATCAACTAATTTATTTGAGCTTAATCGGTTAATTTTTTTTTTTAATTCCCAGTTTCTGTTTAATAATATGCCAAATTCCTTAGCTCTAAAATTTTTATTTAATATTATATCCTTAGAAATACCTACTAAGTCTTTTAATTTTTTAAGATTTTCAAATTGTTTTTTTTTAATTCTATATTGATTTTTAAGAACAGTTTCTGAGTTTCTTTTCTGATTTGTATAAAACATGATCATGTTGGCCTCAAGTGTTTTAATTGATCTTGATGAAGCTACTATCGGATTTATTACTACAGTTTCATTTTTTTTGAAGACTAAATTATTTATGTTGCCATAACAACATGCAAAGTGGTCTTGCTTACCAATTTTTCTACCCAAAATATCAATTTCTATTTTTGCTGCAATTGATGCAATTTCATATTTACTTGCTAATTTGCCTTCTAAGGCGAATAAAGCATTTACAAGACCAACTGCAAATGCGCTTGATGAACCAAGTCCAGTATTTGCGGGTATATCAGCAAAAGTAGTAATTTCGATTGGATAATCAATTTTAAAATATTTTAAACACTCTCTGGCGACAGGATTTTTTATTTCATCAATTTTATTTGTAAACTCAACAGTGCTCCAATTGATTCTAAATTTGTGCTCAACTATACCTAGTTTTTTTTTCACAACTACATAAAGATATTTGTCTATTGCAGCACTTAACACCTCGCCATCTGTTTTGGAATAAAAGGTTTTTAAATCAGTACCCCCTCCAAAGAAACTTAGTCTAAAAGGTGTTCTTGTAATTATCATTTATTAATTCTTAAGTTTTTGTCAATTTTTTTAGTTTTGATTAAATGTGATAAATAAAATAACCTAAAATACTTTTTATCATTTAGTACATTTTTTGGTAAATTTATTTTTTTTATAAATTTAATATCTTGCTCGAGGCCTTTTTTCACTGATGTAAACTTAATTTTAGGAAATATTTTTTTTATTTTTTTAAAACTCACTGAATAATTTCTTTTGTCTTTTCCATAATTTACCGTTTTATCTTTTATTAAATTATTTTTGTTTTTTTTATTAAGAAAATTTAATTCACTTTTAGTTAATTTGCATATCATATTTGCAACATCAATAATTTTAAAATTATTAATGTCAGATCCAACATTAATAATTTCTAATTTTTTATTTTTTAAAAAAATAGATTTTTCAAAAACCTTAACTAAATCATTTAGATAAAGATGTGGCCTCCAGGACTGACCGTCTGAATTAAGCTCTATTTTTTTGTTTTTTATAGCCATTACTAGAAACATTGATAACGCTAAATCAAATCTCATTCTTGGAGAAAATCCAAATAGGGTAGAAATTCTTAATATAATAGGAGCAAAGGTTTTGTCTGATAATTTTCTAAGATCATTTTCAATATCTAGTTTATTTTGTGAATAATGAGTAATTGGATTACATTTAGAATTTTCATTCAAATTTTTTTTTTTTGCCTCTCCATATACTGAACAACTGGACGCAAAAATAAATTTTATGTGATATTTTTTACATTTTTTAGCAATACTCTTGGTATATTTTCTTGTGATATCATATATTTTTTTTTTATTTTTAAAATTATCAACTGGATTATTGGATATGCCTGGTAGATGTATATATACATCAAAATTTTTTAAGTAGTCATCCTCAATATCTCTTACATCTTTAAAAATTTTTTTATATTTTGATTTTGTGGGATAAAGCAAGCATTTAGAGAATAAATTAATATCAAAAGTTTCAAAATTATACCCCTTTTTTTTTAAAAGTTCACATAATTTTGTTCCAATATAACCTTCCGATCCACCAACTAATATTTTAGGATATTTTTTTTTTGACATTAAATTTATAATCTTATTTTCTCTTTTTTTAAAAAACTGTATATTGTGTTACAAACTCGTTTAATATCTTTTAATTTCAAATTATAACCACTAGGTAAATTTACAGAATTTGAAGATAATTTATACGCAATTTGATTAGAAATTTTTTTTGAACTTTTATACATTGGCATCGAAGACAATGGATAAAAGAAGGGTCTTAAATGAATATTTTTTTTAAAACAGAATTTGATTAGTCTTTCTTTAAAATTTTTCTTTAATTTTAAATTTTTTATACTTAATGTAGTCATCCAGTATGTAGAGGTTGAGTATTTTTCAGATCTATTTAATTGAAAAAGTTTATTATTTAAAAATTTTTTATAATTATTAAATATTTTTTTTTTCATTCTAATTACATGATCAATTTTTTCTAATTGAGACTCACCCAAAGCTGCTTGTAGATTTGATATTTTATATTTTAATCCAACAACTTCTAAGAAAAAATACTTCACTTCTTTTGGATTTTTTCCCATATTATGAAGTAATTGGTATTTTTCCCAAATTCTTTTATTTTTACAGGCAAACATGCCTCCCTCACCAGTAGTCATAGTTTTTGTTCCATGAAAAGAAAAAACGGCAACATCTCCAAAAGAGCCCACTGATCTTCCTTTATACTTAGCACCAATTGACTCTGCGCAATCTTCAATAAGATATAATTTATATTTTTTTTTAATCTTAATTATAGACTCCATATCACATACATTCCCATATAAATGAACAGCCATAATGGCACGAGTTTTTTTTGTAATTTTTTTTTCTATTTCAAATGGATTGATGCACCATGTATCTTCCTTAATATCTACAAAAACTGGTTTGGCGCCAACATATTTTATTGCATTAGCGCATGAAACCCATGTGGTATCTGGCAATATAATTTCATCCCCTTTTTTTATATTTAAAGCCATTAATGCGAGATGTAATGCTCCAGTGCAGCTTGAAGTTGCAGATGTGTATTTTAAACTGTATTTTTTTTTGAATTTAAGTTCAAAATTTTTGATATTCTCAAAGCATTTATCACCCCAACCATTAATTACAGCATTAGATACTTTTTTTTGATCTCTAGCATCTATGTAAGGGATTGTTATCGGAATTTTCTTCATAATTTTTTTAATTCTTTTAGCGAATAATAATCCAAATTTTTCATGAATATTATATTTTATAAATATTATATTTTACTTATAAAAATTGTCATTATAAAAATTTATAATAAACTTTTTAACTTCTGTAATTTCTTCTCTATCGAAGATGATACCTTTATTATTGTTTTCAAGAAATTTAATTATTTCTAAACCATTTAGTCTAAAATAAAATCTTATAATTTTTTTTAGTTTTTTTGGTATAAATTTAAAAATAAATCTTCCAAAAAAATTTTTTTTTAGAAATTTTTTTTTAGAGTCTCTAATCAGATTCAATCTCTTATAAAATTCATCTTTCAAACTAAATAGCTCATTTCCTATAAAATTTTCATCAAGATTATTTAAATAATTTTCTATAAAATTATCAAAAAATATTTTCTTTTCTTTATTATTATTATCAAAAAGTGTTTCTTCTGGCCTATCTTTGTCTTCACCAAGGCCTATTCTTTCATTCTCAACAGACCTTAACCACATCAAATTATCTAAAATTTTAGTTTTTCCCTGGAATGCTAACCCGATTTCAATTAACTCCTCAAGAAAATTTTCTGGTTTGGAAAATTTATTTTCATCAAACTTTACGTACTCGTTTAAAATTTTAAGATAATTTTTTGATCTAGATATTGAGTAAATTGTATTTGGCTGTGAATGTTGGAGCCAATATTTTACTCTTTCACTTATTATTGCGTTTTCATTGCTGTAAAGATTATAAGGGGAAAAAGCAAAAACTTCTTTATTTAAGAGAGGAGTAAATAAAATCATTTTTCCTGAACATGCGGTATAACTATGATTTTTATTTAAAAAGTTTAAACAATTTTCAACTCCAGATCTTAAAAAAATTTCGTCATCAGCAACTAATTGAAAATATTTAGTATTTAAAATATTTTTTATTTCACAATATCTCTTAAAAATACTTTGATTCTTCAAGTGTATATAAGTTATAGATTTTGTATTTATTGTATTGAGGTATTTTTGACTTAATCTCGAATTACTTCCATCTAATATAAAAATTTTAGCATCATAAAAATTTTTTTTCCAATAGTCTATCAATCTTGCAACAAATTTTGGTCTATCATAAGTAATACAAACTATAGTTAGCTCAGATAAATCCATAATCAATTTTTAGAAGTTTTAAAATCTAAATAGTATTTTTTTCTATTTCTTAGAAAATATGGTTTTTGATAACCTTTGAATGAAGAAGCATTTATGAGCTTTATTAAGGCTGATAATTTGTAACTTTTATTTAAATTTAATTTTCTTAAATTTTCTATTTTTTTTGAATGATAATAACTACCAGTAACTAATTTATTTTTTGGTTTTAATTTACCATAAAGTATTTTTTTATAATTTTTTGTAAAAAGGTCGAGACAAAGTTTTAAAGACTGATTATATAAATTTTCTGCTGTGCTATCAAATTTAACATTAATTTTTTTTTGACAGTAAATGCCACCATTATCTATTCCAGCACCAAGTGAACAAAGACTGGCTCCAAATGGCTCGTTCTTAAGTATTGCCCAAATATTAGGATACTTACCTCTTCCGTATGGTAAATAAGATGGATGTAAATTAATAGTATTCATATTACTTAGCTTTAGAATTTTTTTTGGGATAATAAAACCCCACCAAGCTGTTATGATCGTAAAATTATCAATTTTTTTTAATTTTTCGTAGATTAACTTCCAGGATTTATTTTTTTGATTTTTATTAAATTGTATATGTTTATTTTTTCTAATTTTGCTTGTTGATATTGTTGATATTATTTCAATATCTTGATTTTTATTCAGTATTTGTAAAATTTTTTTTCCAATTTTTCTTCCATAAAAAATCACTACTTTTTTTTTATTCATTAAAATTAAGAGTTTTTGAATTTTTGTCTTTATGGCTAATTACTTTTGGTTCAGCCGGCCATTTAACTTTTATTTCTTTAGACCTAAAATTAAAACATTCATAAGTTTTTGGCTTATAATAGTCTGTCATGAGATAATGAATAGTCGTATTATTTTCCATAGTTAAAAATGCATTTGCACAACCTGGAGGAATATACAAAACCTTGTCTTTTTTAGAGTCAACCATTGCAGAAACTATCTTTAAATAAGTTTTTGATTTTTTTCTTAGGTCTATTGTGACATTATATATTTTTCCAGTCAAACATGTAATAAATTTTCCTTCTTTACTTGGATACTTCTGGTAATGAAAACCTCTTAGCGTAAATTTTTTTTTATTAAAAGAAACATTGCTTTGTACAATTTTTTTCTTTGTTAATTTAAAAAATTGTTTTGCACAATAATTTCTAAAAAAAAATCCCCTACTATCAAATATTTTATTCAGTTTAATTATTTTAAGATCCTTTATTTTAGTTTTACTGAATTTCATAAATTTTTGGTTTTCCTGGTAAAGGTATAATGAATTTATGTTTTGATGTTTTGTCAAATTGATTAATAATTTCTTTTCTAAAATTCCAGGCAAGAATAATTATATTCGAACTCTTAGGTATTTTATTTTTATTAAATTTAACAATTTTTATTTTTGTTCCTGGTGTAAAAAAACCATTTTTTAGTTTATTTTTGTCCATAATAAACTTTAATTTATTATGATTAAATTTTGCAAAATTAAGAAGTGTGGAACTTCTCGCAGAAGCACCATAGCCATAAACATTACCTTTTACTGAGTTCATAATCTTAACTAAACTATCTCTATGTTTTCTACTTTTATCTCCAAAAGTTTTTAATGTACTTAATGTGTTTAGTTTTTTGTTTTTTTCAAAAATTTCAAGATTTTTTAATTTTTTAGATTTGTTTCTTTTATTTGAGCTAAAATACAAAACAATTGATCCACCACTTATTGGGCTTTTGTCATAATCAAAAGGGTACAGGCTATATTTTTTGAAAAGCTTAGAAATACTTTTTAATGAAAAATAATACAAGTGTTCATGATAAATAGAGTCATATTGCAATCCTTTTATAATTTCATATAAATAATGAAATTCTATTGCAATTATTCCATTTTTTTTTGATAAATTTTTAAAACCTCTAATTATACTATGAATATGTTCAACATGAGGAATAACATTTCTTGCAATTATAAGATCTGGTTTATCAAATTTTTTACTTATATATTTTGATAATTTGAAATCAAAAAAGCCAGCTATTGTTGAGATGTTTTCTCTATTGGCTTTCCTAGCGATGTTTTTTGCTGGGTCAACGCCCAAGACTCTATAGCCCCTTTTTCTATATTCTCTTAGTAATGTACCATCATTACTCGCAATTTCTAAAACAGATTTTACATCTCTGAATTTTTTCCTAGTTATCAATACAAATTTCTCACAATATTTTTTTGCGACATCAGATGTGCCTGTGACCCAGACATATTTTGAAAATAAATATTTAGAGTCTACAGTCGACGATAATTGAGTAGTTTTGCATGTATTGCAAAACAATAGTTTTAAAGGAACGCTAATCTCTTTTTGATTAAAATTACTCGTAAGTTGATTTGCGGTTGGCTGACTATTTAAATTTATTATAAGTTTTAGATTTGAACTACCACATATTCTACATTTTTTTATATTTTTATATATTTTCATTAAAATAAAATTGATTATCTATAATATTCGATTTCCTTAACTTTTTTAATTTTTTTAACCTTATTGTTTTTTCTTTTTCTAAATCATCTAATTGAAATTTTACCTTATTAAAGTAATTGAACAATTCTTGCCCACCTAAATCCAGATTATATTTTGGTTTATAATAATCTTTTAATTCAGATAAAATTCTTTTAAAGCTTACTCTATAAGTTCTGCTATCATTTCCGTGTTCATTAGTATAAATAATTTCGCTATTAGGAATTATTTTCTTTACAGCATCAGCAAGCTGATTAACTGTATAGTTCCCATTTTTAATTCCAACATTGTAGACTTTATTATTTATTAATTTTTCTGGAGCCTCGATGCATGCTATAATTGAATTGCAAGCATCCCTAACATGTAGAATGGGTCTCCAAGGAGTTCCATCACTTTTAATTACAATTTTATTTTTTGTGTATGCATTTGCGAGAAGATTATTGAATACAATATCACATCTTAATCTAGGACTTCCTCCAAAAACGGTCGAAAATCTGAGAGCTGTCACATTAAATTTTTCATCATTGAGTTTCAAAATTTCTTGCTCTGATTTCCATTTTGTAATCCCGTAAGCTGTTAAAGGGTTTTTTAAACTATCATATTCATCTAACTCGTTTGTTGATTGAGATATCCCATACATACTTTGAGAGGAGGAATAAATAAATCTTTTAACTTTATTTTTTTTTGCTTTTTGCGCTAAATTAACTGTTGATAAATAATTAATATCCTCCGTTAGATTTGACTCAAATTCCCCAAGTGGATCATTCGAAAGTCCAGCTAAATGGACAATCACATCAATATTAGTTAAAATATCCTCGTTTATATCTCTTATATCGCTAATATATTGTTTAGATGGCTCTACGGGTTTTTCTAACAAATCATCTTTATAAAAACCACAGTCCAATCCCTCAAAATAATAATTTTTTTTTGATAATTCCTCTGAAAGGACTGTTCCTATATAACCTAGATTTCCTGTAACTAAAATTTTCACAAAATTTTGAATACTTTATTTTAAGTAATAGGGCAATTGAATACTTTACCTTTGTTGTAAAAATATTTTTTAAAAGATGAATATAATAATTTATGTGATAAATAAGCTTCATAAATAGTAGGTAAAATAATTTTTTCCTCATTAATTATTTTTTCTATAAGAATTTTCGATAATTGGCTTTGCTTTAAAATCTTTATTTTTTTTTCGAAAACTTTGTTTTTTGAGTAAAATTTAATTACTTGCTTTGTTTCATTAATAGAATATTTCATTTTTGATGTTTTAATTTTAACGATAATATCACTACTCTTTTTTTGATCATTTAAAGATATAGCAAAATTTCCATATCTGATATTAAATTTACCGGTTAATTCTAAAAAATTTTGATGTTTTGATTTAATTATTCTTAACTTTTCTTCATTTTCGTTAAAGTGAGTTTCTTTTTCATTTAAAAAGTAAAATAAATCGAAAAAATGAATTGAGTTAGATGCTAAATTCCATCTTTTACCAACAACTTCGATAGATAACTTTTTATTATTTTTGTTCTCTTTCTTAATTAATTTGTAAATTTTTTGCTCTCTCCTTGGGCAATTTATCCAGCATTTAATTTTTTTCTTTTTAAAAAGCTGTATGGCTTTTTCAAACATGCGAATATTTTGAAACGCTAATTTTTCAATAATTATTTTTGAAAAATTATATTTTGATACTAGTTTTTTTAATAAATCATACCTCTTATAAGAATTTGTAGCACAAATAACTAGATCAAATTTTAATTTTTTAATTGAATAATTATTATAAAAGTAAATTTTTTTATTTATATATTTTATTTTTTTTATTTTTTTTTTTTGATCTATTATTTTCTTGATAGATTGCTCTATAATTATTATATCTAAAGCAATATTAGTTTTTAAAAGACCTTCTAAATGACGAAATCCAATATTACCACAACCCACTAAAAGAATTTTTTTTTTCACTTTTTAAGAATTTTTGAAAGCTTAACCCTATCTAATTCATTATCCATAGGATGCCAGAAACGACATTCATAAATAATGATTTTGTTCTTTTTTTTTAAATATAAAGGAATTATTTTTTTTTCTAACGAGTCTTTACTTGTTTTTATAAAGTTAAATATTTGTTTATTAAAAATATAAAAACCAGCATTTATGTAGAATTGAAATTTTTTTTCTGAGTATGATGTTAATTTATTTTTTTTATGATTAACTACACCATATGGAGAAATATATTTATAAATTGATATCAAAGAATTACACTTACTATTTTTAAACTTTTTATAAGCTTTGGTTGGATTAAAATCTGTTATTGAATCTCCATAAGTTAAAAAAAAATCATCTTCACCGATAATTTGTTTAGCTTTTAAAAGTCTCCCAGCTGTTTCAGTATTAACTCCAGTATTTACAACACTAATTTTAATATTTTTGAGTTTTTTTTTTTTAAAAAAATTGTTTAATTTATTAAATTTATAACCACCTAATAGTATGAATTCATTAATTCCATTATTTGCATAAATTTTGATTATTTTGATTAAAATTTCTTCATTGTTAACTTTAATAAGTGGTTTCAATGGTCCAGGCTTTCCATTATTAAATCTTGTAGCCTTTCCTCCACAAAATATTACAGCTTTTTTAATCATTGATTTTTATAAATTTGAGAAAGTTATTTATTAGATTAATGCCATTTTTTGAACTTTTTTCCGGATGAAACTGCAATGCAAGAATATTTTCATTTAGAATTGACGAGCAAAATTTTTCACTACCATAGTTAGTTTCAGTCAAAACTAATTTTTGATCATTTGGTATAGGATAGAATGAATGAACAAAATAATAATATTGATCAGGATAAAGATCATTTTTTTCATTTTTTAAATACTTGTAAAAAATATTATCTTTATTAAAAAAAACTTTATTCCAACCAATATGAGTTTTAATTACGCTATTTTTAAAAGCTTCCACTTCACCCTCTAGAATTCCTAGACCTTCATTATTTCCAAATTCAGAACTTTTTTCAAACAAAAGTTGCATTCCTAAACATATACCAATAATAGGATTTTTATTTTCAGCATATTTCTTAAGAGAATTTATTAGTTTTTTTTTATTTAAATAATTCATTGCAGCGGGAAAGGATCCTACGCCAGGAATAACTATTATTTTTGATTTTGCAACATCCTGTGGTGAACTTATAATTTTGGTTTTGTATCCTAGATTTTTAAACAATCCATCAATACTAAAGATATTACTTATACCTAGATCTAATATTGAAACATAATTCATTTTCCTAATATTGCACTACTCGGAAGATTAATTACTTTTTTGTACATTTTGTTTGTTATTTTGAGTTTAGATTTTGGATATTTTTTTAAATAATTTAAACTGTGAAGTGGTTTCCATACCGGTCTAATTGGAACTTTCTTGAGTTTTGCTTTTTGAAAAATTTTATTTCTTAAATTTATATGTTTATCATCAAGAATTACAGTATTTAACCAATAATTACTTTTTGTATTTGCATTTTCTGTTAAAAAATAAAATGAATTATTCTTTTCAAATAATTTCATATATTTTTTGGCTAATTGTCTTTTCAATTTCAAAAAAAAACTTATTTTTTCCATTTGTGCACAGCCTAATGCGGCATTTAAATCTGATAATCTAAAATTTAAAGACTGATTTTCATATATTAGTTCATAATTATGCTTAATCTTTCCATTGAAAACTAATTTAGAAATAAATTCATAAATTTTTTTATTATTTGTAATTACTGCACCTCCAGAACCTGATGTTATAATTTTATTTCCATTGAAACTTAAACATCCCGCAAGACCATAGGTCCCTGCATGACGACCTTTGTAAAAGGTTCCTAAAGCTTCAGCTGAGTCTTCAATCATTTTTAATTTAAATTTTCTACAAACTTTTATTAGTTTTTCTATATCGTATGAATTTCCAAAGACATAAACTGGAATTACTGCATAAATAATTTTGTTTGTTTTTTTATTGATACATTTATTATTTTTAACTTTTGAAATTTTATTTAAATATGAATTTAAATAATCTGGATCAATTCCAAGATTTTTACTATTTATATCAACAAAATGTGGAGTCGAATTACAATACAATACAGCATTAGCAGCAGCTATGAAGTTGAAAGAAGGAATTAATATCTCATGATCTTTGTTTGCACCAATTGCTCTTAAAGCAAGATGAAGTGCAGAAGTCCCTGTAGATGTAGATATAACATATTTGGATTTAGTAAATTTTTTAATTAATTTCTCAAATTTATTTTTGTAATTGCCTACCGCAGATACTTGATTTTTTGTAATACAATCGTTAAGTATGCTTTTCTCTTTATGGTTAAGAAAGGGTTCATGAATATAATTTATATCAGCTCTTGAAACTTTTTTTACTGTGCTAAGAAAGTTATTTATTAAATTTATCTCGTTTCTTTTCATATTTTAAATATTATAAATTCTTGATTTATCTATGAAAAATTTAAGGTTTTGTTGATACCATTTTACGGTTTGATCTAATGCATTGTTAAAATTTTTCTTATTATCATATTTTGGGTTCCATTTTAAAATACTTTGAGATTTTACTCTTGACGCAATCAATCTTTCTACTTCTCCCTTCGCAGGCCTCAGCCTTGTAGGGTCTTTTTCTATCCTAATTTTTTTTTGTAAAATATTTGATACCATACTAACTAAATCTTTTATCGAAATTTCAAAACTACCACCTAAATTAATTAAATCCCCTTTATGTTTTTTGAGATTTAGAGCTTTTAAAAATCCATCTGCTATATCATTTACATAATTAAAATTTCTCTTTGGATAAATATTTCCAAGTTTTACTACGCCATCATTTAAAATTGCTTGACAAATTACTGTTGGTATTATTGCTCTTAAAGATTGTCTTGGACCAAATGTGTTGAAGGGTCTGAGTATAGTAACTGGAACTTTAAAACTTCTATTATATGAAAGGCACAATTGATCACCTGCTATTTTAGTTGCTGCATAAGGTGATTTAGCAAATACACGATTTTCTTCTTTTAATGGGAAACTGTCAGGATTTCCATAAACTTCGCTTGTTGATGTGTGTATAACATTAAATTCATTTTTTAGTGCTGTAGATAAAATATTATTTAGTCCAACTACATTTGTTTGGATAAAACTTTCTGTTGCTTGATATGAATATGGAATAGCAATAAGAGCAGCAAGATTTATTAAAGTATCAATTTTTTTTGTATGTTTTAAAATTATATCTTTGTCTCTGATATCACCAGATATAATTTCTACTTCTTTTAATATTTTTTTATCAATTGTGTCTAGCCATCCCCAATTATTAAAGGAATTATAAAGGCAGAGTGCTTTTACATTAAAATTATTTTTTACTAATAATTCTAATAAATGGGATCCTATAAAACCTTCAGAACCAGTTAAAAATATTTTTTTTCTCATCTATTTTTTTTATTTAATATTTTATTCATCTCTTTGACCCAATTATTTTTAAAGAAAATACTTTTATCATCAATAATATAATCATAAGAGGGTTTCCCCATCTCTAACTTGTTAAATTTTAATCCCCAATTTGTTATTTGTTTTAAAGTTTTATTATATCCATAATTTAAAACTTTCGACCTGTTTCCTTTAAATTTACCCATATATCTTGCGGTGAATATTAAAATATAATAATTTTTATTATAAAGAGAATTAACATATTTAATTTTATTTTTAATAGGTACTGATTTTTCATATTTTGATCCTTTAGTCTTACATAAAGTATTATCTAGATCAAAACAAAGAGTTCTTTTAAATTTTATTTTATTTGATTTTTTAATTCCCATTTATTTCCTTTTCTCTCCCATAAATGAGGAGCCCTCCATGAGTCTACTACATCCCAAAAATGTTCTTTTGATATATCTAAATAATTAAGAAAATCCTGAAAGTATTTTTCTGGAAATTCCCCCTCGTATTTATTTATTAAACTTATCCCTTCTTCTCTAGAAATATGACCCTCTCTTATTTCATGAGACGCATCCTCAACACATCGGCCTAAACCAAATTTTATATATCTCATATAATAATGCATTCCATCCATTTTATCATCTAAGCTTGCATATTTTGAATATGTACCTTCTGTTCTTTCTGGGTTTGGAATAAAACCTGTATTTTCTGAAGCATAATAAAAATTTTCTTGAGGGTTCCAATTTTTAAAATAGTTGTAGTAAAATATTTTTGAAATATTTTTATTGATCATATCCTCCTTTTCTGGTGGTTTATAAAATTTTAAATCAGGATTATCTTTATCACTTTCGTCAAAGTAATCTTTATTTTTCAACCCATATTTTATCAGATCTTCTAGTGATGTTCCTTTGAGATATCCCTTCAACCAATTTTCGTTTTCTATTAAATCTGTAAACGGTCTATCTTTTGATGCAGGGTCTCCTGCATACTCAACTTCTCCATTTTCTCCATAAAAAATTAATTTGATATTGAATTTTAGAGCCATATGGACTGGGTAATATATTTGGCCAAGAACAAAAACATGAAAAGCATCACCAAACTCTTCAAAACATAGTCTAGCTAATTTTCTTTGAAGTTTACCATTTGGACTAGCTTTTATGCAAGTAAAACCATTATCATTTAATGCATTAAAGTTTTTAAAACCAATATCAGTGTATTCTAATGGACTCCATGTTACCAACAATGGATTCATTTTATATTTAAATTTTAATTCATGTGCAACATATGCCGAGTCTTTTCCACCACTACTTGGAACAATAACATCCCATTGATTATTTTTTGATCTATAAGAGTCTAGTAAATTTTCTAATTCTTTCTCTCGTTTATTCCAATCAACTGTTTTTTTATAATCAAAATATTTGCAAGCTGAACAAACGTTATTTTTATCAAAAACAATACGTGGTCTTTGATTGGACATTGCACAATTGGCACACCATTTTGTAGTTTTTGGAATATTACCAATTTGTTTCTCTAAATTACCTCTTTTAAACATCTATTCTTGAACAATTTATATTATTTTTAGTAAGCCTATCTTTAAAATCCAATATTTGACAAGGTTTAATATTTCTTGGGATATTTTTTTTTAGCATAAACTCAATATTTCCTTTATTAAAATTTTTTGGGTCCTGAGTTTGTTTTAGATAAAAATTATAATGAAATAAAGAAGATATAGTTAATCCAGCCAAATTTTCGTATCTTTTTAAATCTAAATTATTTGGATCATCTGAATTTACTCCTCCTCCGTAAATAACTGATAACTCCTTAAATTTAGATAGAATGTCCAAAATTTCATTATTTATTCCTTTACCAGTACCATCATTACTTACGCTGCTTACGCATATTTCACTTACCCCATTATCACTTAAGTATTGTATCCACTCTTCTAGTTTATAATTTGTTTTTTCTCTCCCATTATATTTTACTACTAAATAATGGTTATTAATTTTTATTGTCTCTATTGATACAATAATATTAGAACTTCCAAAATTTTTGATTGAAGATTGCACAAAATCTTTATTTTCAAGTGCTCCTGAGTTAATAGATACTCTATCAGCTCCAGATTTTAAGACCGACTCAATATCATCAAGTTTTCTAATTCCTCCACCCACTATTATTGGAACAAATATATTCTTACTACTATGAGCTATAATTTCTTTTAAATTATTTCTACCTAGCAAGCTAGCAATTACATCCTGATAGAATATCTCGTCAATACCATTTTCATAATAATGCTGTGCAAATTCGTTTGGTTTACCCAAAACTCTTAAACCCTCAAAATTTATACCTTTTACAAGATTCTCATCTTTAATGTCTAATCTAGCGATCACTCTAAAAGCAGGTTTCATACAAAGTTCAACTATTTAAATAGTTGGCAAGTTCAGAGATATAACTATATTTTTTTTTGCCCAAAATCAATTTAGATGCAAATCTAGATCTTGTTCTTAATTTATTAGAAAATTTACTATCAAAAATGTTTGATTTATATTTGAGTTTTAAGATATTAATATTATCGTTAATATTGCCATAAAGATTATCATTATTTTTAAAATATAGTCTGTTGTCAAATATCAAAGTTATTTTTTTTAAAAAAAGCGACTCATAAATGAGCGAACTAATTGGTTGGGAAATTACAATATCCGAAATTGAAAGTAATTGATAATTTGTAAGTTCGCTAACTAAACATTTAAAATTATTTTTTTTTTCTAGTTCTTTAAAAATTGATTTTATAAATTTGTCATCTTTAATAATATTTTTTTTTGGTTGCTTTGGAAGCATTAGAAAGTAAAATTTTTTGTACTTGTTAACTAAAATATTTATATAATTTAAAAATTTTATATACTCCTGGTTATTCAAAACTCCTTTTAAACCCGTAGAGTTATCAAAAATAGCTATTATTTTTCTGTCATATTTTAAATTTAACTTATTTTTAATTAAATTCTTATTTGCCAAATCTCTTTCTGATAAATCACTTATGACGTTTCCAAAGTCTTTTATTTTTTGAAATTTATTTGAATTCTTTAATAAGTATTTTATTGAAATTTTATTGGCCACTAAAGTTGTGTAATTCATATGACTATATTGAACCTGATCAATTATATTTCTGTGGTTTTCAATTCGTGATAAATTGGGAGTTGTGCTTTCATATATAAATATAGTTTCTTTAGAGCCTTTTATCTGCATTCTTTGAGTGGTTATGCTCGTTGGAAGCATAGCAGAAATAAATTTTTCAATTGAATAAACACTAAAAAAAACTTCCCAAACTGTTTTTGATAAAAAATGTCTATATAAAATTTTGCTATTAAATCCTAAAAATATTAGTTGAAATCTATAAATAAAAAATCTTAAATAAAATTTTTTTAAATAAGAAATTAATGAAATATTTTTAAAAATATTTTTCATGTACAAAATATTATTTGCAATCACATCAGATTTTGAGAGATTGTCTCTTATATTCACATCTACTATTAAGATACTTCTTTTATTTAAATATTTTTTGATCTTAGTAAAGTTATAGCTTTTTTTTTTTATTTTTATTTTTTCATCGAAAATATTAAATGCACAGAAATATTTTTTTTTTGATATATCTTTTTTAGTTAAAAAAATTATATATTCAGGTAGTATAAAAATTTTGAAAATAAAATACAATCTCTCTAAAGTATTTAAAATAAAACTATACAAAAGATAGAGTTTGGAAATTTTGAATTCTTGACTAATGATTTTTTTCTTTTTTAAAAATTTTACCAGGGAAGTATTTTTGAATAATCCACAAATATAAATATCTTTTAATTTATAATAATTTTTTATTTTATTTGCTATAAAATCAGCATACAAGTATTTTACTATTTCCAAAGCAACCTCTTTATTGCTATCCTCTTCTAAAATTTCATTATTTTTAAAGCGTTTTTTTCTTAAATTATTTGCAATTATTAATGATTTTTTATTAATGTCAGCCCAGTCTTGATAATTTAATATGTCATCATCTACAAAAATAGTATTTTTTTTTTTTGGCAATATCTGTGATTTATTTTTAAGGAAAAATTTTACGTGTTTATTAAACCACAAACCTTGACTTGTAGTGTTATCCAAAAAAAAATAATTCCGCATAACTATAAGGTAGTGTATCCACCATCAACAATTATGGTCTGTCCAGTAACATATGATGCCATATCTGAAGCAAAAAATTTACATACATTTGCTGCTTCAATAGGTTTACAAAGTCTATTAAGTAATATTTTATTTAAATATTTTTTTTTAAATTTAGAACTTTGCTTTTTTTTCGACCCTTTGACATGTCCCTGAATACCTCCAGGACATACGCAGTTAATCCTTACATTAAATTTACCATAAAAACTTGCTAGTTGTTTGGTTGATGCCATTATGCCAGATTTTATTATTGGATAACCATAATTTTCTCTCAATCCCGTATTCTCATAAATATTTGGATCTTGAGCAACAACTCCATATATTGAACCTAATAAAATTATTGAACCAGATCTATATCTTTTCATTTCATTTGCTACAATTTTTGCTGTCCATACGTAATTATTCATATGAATTTCAAAATTATCTTTTAATAATTTGTAGTCAAAATTATTAATAGTAGATTTAGCCCAATTTTTTGTGGATGGATAAGAAGAATTTATAAATATGTCTGGTTTACCATATAATTTAAATAAAGATTTTAATTTTTTTTGAGCATTATTAACATCTGAACAATCATACTTAATAAATTTAATATTTTTGTTTTTAAACTTTTTAACTCCTATTTTATCTAACACAAATATATTTACATTATCTGTGGAATACAATTTTACAATTTGTTTACCTATTAGACCATTTCCACCTAAAATATAGATATTTTTCATAATTTATTTCATTAAGAACTTGACTAGTTTTAAATCAAATTTTGAGTCTATATCAATTGATTTTTCTTCACTCATTTCATAGATACCAGTTTTTTTTCCGATTAAATTATTATGTTGCAATAAAGCCTTTCTTTTCCATACATAAATTGATGCATTCAATGAGTACACTATTGGTAATTGTTGTCTTGAATAAAATTTTTTTTTGTTTTTTGAAAGGTAAACCTTTTCTCCACGCATCTCCACCATATTAAAATAAGGATTTTTTTTACTTTTATTTACAGAAAACAGATTATCGTATTTAAATTTTATAAACTTGTTATATGCTCTCCTTATATCGAAATGATCTCTTAAAGGTGCAGAAATATCTAGATCTATTATATATTCAAATTTTGAATTAAAGTACTTTTCTGATTTTATTAAATTATCTCTTATAACTGGAATTTTTGGTGAACTTGAATTCGATAACCGATTTGATCTTAAAAACCAACAACTTGCTCCATATTCAAGAGCTTTTGCTTGAATTTTTTTATCATTAGTTGAGACTACTATTTGATCAAATAATTTTGATTTTTTTGCTTGCTGGATTGTATAATAAATAAGAGGTTTATGGTTTACTAAAGTTAAATTCTTATTTTTAACTCCCTTTGACCCTTTTCTTCCACAAATACTACAAAGAATTTTCATTATTTTTTCATAAAAATTTTTATTTTTTTTACAGTTTCTAAACCATCTTTATATTGACATAGTAGTCTAAAATCTTTTCTTAAAAGCGCTTTTAATTGTTCTTTATAAGTAAAGTCTTTATCAATTAAGAAGAATTTTTTTGAAGTTTTGCCATTTTTATTTTTAATTGATACAAACCCATTTATTAAGTCTGCATATAGAGATAACTTATTTGTGTCTAAAATTATAAATCTTTTGGTTAACTTTGAATAATAATTTAAGTTTATATTAATCATTGCTCCATCTAATGATTTTAAAGTAATATTAGCATAATCAGCAGAGTTAATATTTAAATTTGAATTTTTTTTAGTTAAAACATTAATTTTACTTAAATTACCATATAAATAGACTGCATAATCAATTTCATGAGATAATTCATTTAAAATTCCACCACTTAATTTTTTTGAATAAGAGGATGTAAATTTAAGTGGCCTATTTCTCCAATCAGGCAAATATGAAGAGCAATGTATTTCAGAAGATAAAATTTTATTTTTGTTAATTATTTTTTTAATGAACTGTATAATTGGATGAAATCTTAAATTATAACCAACAAATATTTTGTTTTGAATTTTTTTTAAATTTAATGGTTTATGAAACAGTGGTTTTTCAACTAAAATAATTTTATTTTTTAAAATCGAATTTACATATTTCAAATGTTGAAAATGTTTATCTGTAGTTGATGCTATAATTATAATATCAGGATTATATAATTTTATCTCTTTAAAATTGATTAAGACATTTTTAATTTTTTTTTGAGATGTTAAAATTTTAATATTCTTGATATTAATAAGGCCTTTCAGAATTTTGTAATGTTTTTGTCCAATTGAGCCAAAACCAATTAAAAGAACTTTAGATTGAAACATTTGGATTATTTACCATTCTTCATCTATTTTGGTTTGAGCATTTATGAAACTACCATGATCACCAATATCCATCCATAATTCATGAATTGGAAATATTCCAATTTTTGTTTTTTTTTTAAATTCATAATTTATTAAATCATTCATATTTAAAAATTTATTTTTTTTTATTTTTTTTATAATTTTTTTATTAACTACATAAATTCCTGCTGATATCATATATTGAAAAGATGGCTTTTCTTTTATTATTTCATGTCTTCTAGCTTTGTTATCAATTACGCCATAAGGTACTTCTTGGTTGTAAAAATGAGATCCAATTGTTATTTCATTTTTTCTTTTATTATGAAAGTTTAAAAGATCAAAAAAATTTAATCTGGTATAAATATCACCGTTCACTACTATTACTGGCTTATTAGACAGCATTTTCATTTTAGAAAGTGGTCCTGCAGTACCTAATTTTTTATTTTCAGAAACAAAATTTATATTAACATCAGTAAATTTTTTTTCTTTTATATAATTAATAATTTGTTCTGACATATAATTTACAGAAATAGTAAAATTGAAAAAACCTTGATTTTTAAATAGAGTTATCAAAGTTTCTAATATCGTCTCTTTACCAATACTTAATAATGGTTTAGGAGTAAAATCTGTCAAAGGAAACATTCTTTTTCCTCTTCCACCTGCTAGGATGAAAACCTCGTTAGAGTATTTTTTTTTATAGTTGTTAAAAGTGTAATCTTTATAAAAAATAGAAATTAATTTTTTATTTTTGTCTAATACTGGAATGAAATCTATTTTATATTTTTTAAGCTTAGCATTTAATTCAATCTCAGTTTCTTTTAATGTTCCATAAATAAACTTTTTTTGTAAGTATTTTGAAATTTTTTCATCAAGGTTTTTCTGATTAATCATTATTCGTCTTACATCACCATCAGTTAAAACATTCAAAACCTTTGATTTATATGTTATTATACACATTTTTTTGTCTGGCAAACTACTTCTATTTAACGATATCAAAACATCCTTTATAGTTTTATTCTTATCGACAATTAAATATTTAATTTTGTTTTTTTTTATAAACATTGAGTTAAGAAGATAAAATATTGTTAATTAATTTTTTATGTAAAACTAACGAGTTTTTTATTTTTTTGTCATAGTATTTATTTAAATAATTTTTAATTTTTATATTATATTTAGAAAGGTATTTCTCTCTACTTTTATATTTTATTAAATATTTTTTCAAATTGCCTAGATCGTTTACAAATTTTCCCGGGATACTAGATTTAAACGGCTCAATAAAACCATGGAACTTACAATATTTATTATAATCAGGGAAAATAATAATTTGTGGTTTATTTAATATAGCAGCCTCTGTAGACAATGTGCTGCAATCTGTGCAAAAAATATCAGATTCACACAGCATTTTGTTTGAATCATAAAAACTATAAATTTCTGTCGAAATAAACTTTATTCTTTCAAGATCTTCAAGATGTTTAAAATTAGAATTTACATGAAAGTTATATATAAAATAAAAATTATTTTTTTTTAAAAAAATATCAAATTTTTTTAAATTAAACTTACTCAAATTTTTTAGTGGTAATCCTGTTTTATAAGATCTCCATGTTGGTGCATAAAAAATAATTTTTATATTTTTTTTAATTCGAGGAAATAAAAATTTTGATATTTTTTTCTCTTTATAAATTTTATTTACTTTAGATTTATTAAAAAAAATATCATTTTTTGGATTTCCTATAATTTTTATTTTTTTTGTATCAACTTTTAGTTGCTCAATTCCAATTTTTTTTTTTGAATATTCACTTGTAAAACTTAAATAATCAAAATTTTTTCCAACTTCATTTTTTTTTTTAAAATTTATTATTTTTGGTCCAGATCCATGACCTACACATAACTTAATAACTCTTTTATCTTTCTTTAACAAACCACAAAAATCATAATGATCATCTCCAGAGTCTATGACTAATTTTGTACTAAAAATTAATTTTAAAAAATTGATAAAATTTAATGGTGAAAAATAATTTAATTTTTTATTTTTTAAGAAATTCTTAATTTCTTCATTTTTTGTCCACCAGTAGCAGTCAAAATTTTTCTTGGATAAATATTCAAATAAATCTCTAGGACCTCCCCCGTATCTGTAAGGTGAGTTTGTAGAGAAAATTATTGAGTTTTTTGGTGTTATGAACCTCTTTACAGGATATAAAAAAAAAAATATTAATTTTTTAATTATATTTGACATACTTTTTTTATATTTATACTTAAAAATCCTATAAAATATACTTTTTAAAATATGAAATTTTCTTCAAAAGCTCAAACATTAATAAATTTAAAAAAAATAGGCATCAATGTTCCTAAATTAAAGATCTACGATGTAAAAGATTTTAATAAAAATAAGTACAAAATATTAGAGGATATAAAAAAAAAATTTAAAGGTAAAGTAGCCTTAAGATCTTCTAGCGTTAAAGAAGATACCTTTAAAAAAACTAATGCAGGAAAATATAAAAGTTTTTTAAACATAGACCCAAAAATTAATCAAAAAATTCTTTTTAATATTTCTGAGATTATAAATGATTTTGACAAAAACTATAAAAACCAATTTTTTGTACAAGATATGGTACATGATGTTAAAATGTCTGGTGTGTGTACTACCAGAGATTTACAAAGCAAATTACCATATTTTGTGATAAATTATTCTAAGGGAAAAGATACAACATTAGTTACTTCAGGAAAAATTAATACTGATACATTTAATTTTATTGATAATAAATTTTATGAAACAAAAAATAAAAATTTTAAAAGAATAATTTTTATTGCAAAAAAATTAATTAAAATTTTCAAAAATGACTCATTAGATATTGAATTTGCAATTAATAAAAATAATAAGCTATTCATTCTTCAAGTAAGACCAATTTTTATTAAGCAGAAAAATTTAATATCAACGGAAAATTTAAATAAAATATTAATAAAGTTAAAAAAAAAAATAAGTAAATTAAAGAGGAAACATTATGATTTAATAGGGGATACGACTTATTTTGGCGTTATGCCTGATTGGAATCCTGCCGAAATAATTGGATTAAAACCAAGACCTTTAGCTTTAACCTTATACAGAGAAATTATTACGGATCATATATGGTCATCAAATAGAAAAAATATTGGTTTTAAGGATTTGAGTTCCCATCATCTTATGACTACTTTTTTTGGAACACCCTATATTGATGTTAGAATAGATTTTAATTCATGGATACCCAGCAAACTAAAAGATGAGTTATCAAGAAAACTTATAAAATATTACCTTGACAAATTCAAAAAGAACAAGGATTTTCATGACAAAGTTGAATTTGAAATCCTTTACACTTGCTACACTCTTTCAACAAGAAATAGAATTTTCAATGATCTAAAAAATAAATTTTCTAAGCAAGAAATAAAAGAAATACTTAAGAATTTGAGAATGATTAATGCAAAATCCATGAACGAATACATAAAAAATTCAGACTCCATTAAAAAACTTATAATTAAACAAAAACAAATCAATCAACTTGATATACATCAAATAAATAAAATTTATTTTCTAGTAGAAGATTGTAAGAAATATGGAACATATGCATTCTCAGGTATAGCTAGATGTGCTTTTATAGCCATAGAAATGTTAAATTCATTTGTAAGTGAAAAAATTATAAGTGCAGAAGAAAAATCTCAATTTTTAAATTCAATCAAAACCATAAATAAACAAATGCAAATTGATATTAATTTTTTAAAGAAAGAGAAGTTTATAAATAAATATGGTCATTTAAGACCTAATACTTATGAAATTAACAATTTAAATTATAGAGACGGCTACAATTTATATTTTCAAAAGGTTAGCAAAAATAATAAAACTATTAAATCAAAAAAATTCAAATTTACTCATTTACAAATTAAGAAAATAAATAAAAAACTTAAAGAAAATAAGTTAAATATAAGTTCTGCAAAATTATTAAAATTTATAAAAGATTCTATAGAATTAAGAGAATATTCAAAATTTATATTTTCAAAAAGTATAGATATGATTTTTGAAAACCTTAAAGATTTTGGAAGGAAATATCATATAAGTAAAGAAGATTTATCTTTCTTAAATTTAGAAACCATTACGAATTTACACTACAACCTAGATACGGGTGATACCACAAGAATTTTAAAAAAAGAAATTTTAGAAAATAAAAAAAAGTATAATTTAAATTTAAAAATTCCTTTACCTGAAGTAATAACTGATGAAAAAAGTATATACTTATTTAATTCTATTCAAACTAAAATAAATTTTATAACAAATAAAATAGTTGCTGGTAAAATTAACGTCTACAACAAGAAAATTAATTTCTCAAAAATGAAAAATAAAATTCTGTGTATCGAAAATGCTGATCCTGGTTACGATTTTATTTTTAATTTTGAGATAAAAGGCCTTATTACAAGATTTGGAGGGGCTAATTCACATATGGCTATCAGATGTGCAGAGTTAAATATTCCAGCTATGATAGGCGTAGGAGAAAAAAATTACGAGAGCATAACTAAATCTGGTTTTATTAAAATAGACCCACAACTTAAGAAATTTGATCTAATATAATGATTTATTTAGTACCAAGTATAAAAGAACCGTATACAAGACAGCTTGAAATTTCAGTTGATATAAAACTGATCAAAATGCTAAAAAAATTTTACAAATCAGAAGTTATTATTTTATCAGAATTTAAAAATTTACCAAAAAAATCTAGATTGCTAGTAATTTCAGGTGGAAATACAATTAAAAAATTTTCAAAAAAAAAAACTGATATAATAAGAGATAGGATAGATACGTTTTACTTTAAACAAGCCTTAAGCAAAAAAATACCGATCTTAGGTATTTGTCATGGAGCACATTTCATTGCTCATAAGTTCGAGTCAAATTTAATAAAAGTTCAAGGACATGTTGGTTCACACTCTATCACTTATAAAAATAAAAAAAGATTTTTTGTAAATTCCTTTCATAATATAGGGATAGATAAGTTAGGAAAATGCTTAATAAAAAATTCGGAGGCAAATGATAAAACAATAGAGTCTTATGTTCATAAAAAATTAAAAATTAAAGGTATTATTTGGCATCCTGAGAGACATAGGTTTTTAAAAGCAATTGACAAGATAGAGTTAAAAAATTTATGAAACTTATAATTTTAGCATCAGGAAGAGGATCCAGATTAAAAAGTTTAACAAAAGATAAACCTAAAAGTTTTATAGAAATTAATGGAAAAAGGATAATTGATAGAATACTAGATAATTCAAAATATTTTAATGAGACAATAATTGTTGCTGGTTATAAATCTAAATTAATTAAAAAGTATTATAACAAATATAGAATTATAAATAATTATGAATTTTCAAAGTCTAATATGGTCCATAGTATGTTTAAAGTTTCTAAATACGTAAATAGTGATGTAGTCATAAGTTATGCAGATATAATATATGATTTTAAAATCATTGAGAAACTAGTCAAAATAAGAGATACTTGCTTACCTTTAAATGCCCTTTGGAAAAAAAATTGGGAAAAAAGAATGTCTAAAAAAAAAATTTATTTAGATGCAGAAAACGTTGTATTAAAAGGAAAAAAAGTTATTGAAATTGGAACAGATATAAAAAAACAGCTTCCTAAGTATCAGTTTATGGGAATTATAAAAATAAGTAAAAAAGATTTTTTTGAAATGAAAAAATTTTATAAATTATTGGAAAATACATCAATAGATTTAACTACATTTTTGAACGAATTTATTAAGTACCGTGAATTAGGGCTAAAATATAGAGTATTTAAAAACTTTTGGTTTGAGATAGATAATCAAAAAGATTTACTTGTAGCTAAATCCTCAAAAGTTTTAAGATATTATTAATTTTATTTTTAAATGTCTTATCATTTATTAAATTTTCTCTTTTAAAATCTTCGAAAAAAATATCAATACCTACAACATTTTTTTTCGATTTTATCTTTTTAAATAGAAATTTTTTATCTCTTGAAACTTCATAAATCTTAATAGAATTTTTATTTAAAATATCTGCAATTTTTTTACTTAAATAAGATGTAGAAATAATTGGAAAAATTTTTTGTTTAATACAAATTTTTGAAAAACCTAATATTCTTTTAGTTTGGATTACTCTATCAGTCTTGTTATATTTTAAATCTTTACTTACATACTTTCTTACTTCATCTCCATCAATTAGTATACAATTCTTTATTTTTCTTTTTAGAAATTTTGATGCATATGTTTTTCCTGATCCAGAAGCACCAATAAACCAGATTCCTTTGATTTTTTGTTTCATTGAGAGAAATATATTATATAAAACTGTTAATTTGTAATTAAAAATTTAAAATAAATTAGATCTTAATGAAAGTCTCTTTAGTTACTGGATGTGCAGGATTTATTGGAAGTCATATGATTGATTACCTGCTAAAAAGAAAACACAAAGTCTATGGTATAGATAATTTAACTTCAGGAAAAATTATAAATATAAACGCTAATTTAAAAAATGGTAAATTTGTTTTCATAAATAGTGATTTAAAAAATTTTAAGACAATATCCAAAAAAATTAAGAAAATAGATTATGTTTTTCATTTTGCGGGCAATGGTGAATTAATTCCTTCAATTGAAAAACCTTACAAATATTTTAAAAATAATGCTCTTAATACAGTTTTACTACTAGAAATACTTAGAAATAATTACAAAATAAAGAAATTTTTATATGCCGCATCATCTACATGTTATGGACTATCAAAAAGAAAAACTTCGGAAAAACAAAAAATAAATATCCAACATCCATATGCTTTCAGTAAATATGTAGGTGAGCAGGCAGTTTTGCATTGGGGAAAAGTTTATAAAATGCCTGTAATATCGATTAGAATATTTAATGCTTATGGTCCAAGATCAAGAACTACAAATGTGTATGGTGCTGTCATAGGTGTTTTTATAAAACAACTTATATCAAAAAAACCACTTACAATCGTTGGTGACGGTAACCAAAAGAGAGACTTTTTATACATATCAGATTTGTGTGAAGCTTTTTATAAAGCATCGATCTCTAATTATAAAAATGAAATATTTAACTTAGGAAGTGGCAATCCGAAAAAAATAAATTATTTAGCAAAACTTATATATAATAAAAAAGTTTTTTTACCTTGGAGACCTGGTGAGCCAAAAAAAACTGACGCTAACATTGATAAAATTAGTAAAAAATTAAATTGGAGACCTAAAATTTCTCTCAAAGAAGGTATAAAAATTATTCTAAAAAACATAGATTGGTGGAAAAAAGCTCCTTTATGGACACCAAAAAAGATTAAAACTGCAACTAAAAATTGGAATAAATATCTAAATTAAATCATAATTTTAATTCATCTAATGGTGTACCATCAAACATTAAAGATTTATTTATTTTAAAATGAGCTTTATTTCTAATTTTATTTTCGAGCTCTTTTAAATCTCTAGCGCACTTATTTTGATTAAATAAAATAGATTTTTTGATTTGAATATCCAATAAACCCATATTTGAAGGTTCATAAATATAATAGGGAATTCCAATTGAACTGGCCTCCCAAATTGCAGTGGATATACCACCCACAATATTTTTTATATTAGGTAATAATTCGCCAAAATTACCCTCTATGACTTCACAGCTTAGATTATTTTCAGCAATAAGGTTTTGAATGTAATTAAATTCCTTGCTAGTATCTTGTGTATCTTGTTTTAATTTAATTCCAATTTTTTTATAATTTAATTTGTTTAACAACATAATAATTTGGAATGCATTATAAATTTTTTTATCCCATCTTGACTCTAAGTTGTTTGTTCTTGGTTGATAAGCCATGATTATAAAATCATACTTTTTTATTTTCCTTTCTTTAAATCTTTTAAATTTATTTAAAATTGGTATTTGACCAAGCAAAAGTTGATCTTTTTTTATTCGATGTCTTAAATTTAGTTTATAGTCTGCAGTTCCATAACAAATAAGTTGATCATAAATATATCTATTTCTATCAATTAAAATATTTAGTGGATTAAACACTGTTTCAATACCATCGAATGAAATTGTTGTTTTAATACCCTGTTTTTTTGACAAATAATTTATAATTAAATAATGAAAAGAAATAGTATTAGACATAACTATTTTAGATGGATTATATTTTTTTAATAATTCAATATTATGATCATAACACCAATTAAAATATTTTATTCCATCATAATAATTTACTAAAATTGTCTCACTAAGAATATCTGCAATTATAATTTGAAGTTTATTTGTCTTACTTATTATTTTTAAAATACATTTTTTAATCTCATTTTTATTTAAATCTGATTTCTTGAAATAAAAATTTTTTTTTACATTATTTTTATAATAAAAACCTTTTTTAAAGTTGATAGAATTAAGATAAATTGTATCTTTTCTTTTATTAAATAATTTTTGGAAATAAGGATCTGGAAATACAAGTATTTTATTTTTTTTTTCTACATCATAAGAAAAATTTTGAATGTTTCTAGCAATAGAAGACAATTTGTGCACTGAAGGAAAATAATGAAAAGTACTTCTTTTTGTTGTTGATTGTAAAAAACTTGGAATTTTACTTTTACATTTAAATTCCTTAAGGTTTTTAAAATATTTAGTAAGCTTTATAAACTCAACTGGAAGACTTGAGGAATAATAAACTTTATAATATTTTTTAGATATGGTATTTAGTGATAATAAAATTCTCAGCTTATCTGTAAAGTCTGAATGTGATCTTCCAAATAAAATATTTCCTATTAGGTTTTTTTTTTGAGTGTTTAAATTTTTTTTCTTATATTTGACAAACCACTTTTTACAAAGATTGTCTTTCAAAATATTATATTTTTTATAATTATTTGTAGAAATATAAAAATCTAAAATATTTGATGTGTAATTTTTCAAATTATTAGAAAAATTGAATATATATACAGTATTTTCTTTTTTATAATTTTTTATTTTATTTTTTTCACTGATAGAATTTAAGATAAAAGAAATTTTTTTTTTTTTCATAAATTTCTTTGACTAAAGAAAATTTACATGTAATGGTTTGTCTTTATAATTTGGATTTATTCTAGAAATACCTTTTATATGTTTGTCTAAAGCTTCACTTACATAATGTTGTATTGGAAGTGTCCCCATCATTGTTTGAGCATCAAAATATTGTGAAGCTAAATAATTCATTATTTTTTTGTATCTATCGGATTTAAAAATATCTATGAATCGCTCATCAACAAAATTACCAATATGAAATTTTGAATATCTTGCATTGAAAAACATTCCTGAAGGTGCTACTAAGCCGCTTCCACTAATTTGAAGGAGAAATTGAGGTCCATAAAACCTTTTGTATGATGGCAACCCTTTATCTTTAATTTTGCTCCACTTCACAATAACCTTTGTTTTTTCATTACTCATTTCCTCAGCTTTTTGAAGTAAATCGTACATTTCCTCATATTTTGAATAATCTACACCTAAACTTCCAAATTCGTCATCAGAGCAGTGTTTAATTACTCCGTAATCAACACCTAAATCTATTGCTAGTTTTGCAAACGGCAATATTTCATCTTTGAACTCAGGCACCAGAACCATTTGTATTCCTAGTGTAACTTTTAGATTTAATTTTTTTTTAAGTTCTACTGCATACTTTATATGCTTCATTGCCCTATCGAAAACATGTGTGTGGTTAGAGTCTTTAAACATTATTTTAGCATATGATTCAGCTTTTCCTGCACCTACGGTAAATCTAACCCATGTTAAATGCGGTAGTACTTGATCAATTTTTTCTGGCTCCCATTCCCATCCATTAGTAGCATTTCCTACATCAATTCCAACATTTGCTGCATGCTGAATAAAAGGCACATAAGCTTTGGATAAAGTACTTTCCCCGTCTGAAATTAATGAAACTCCTTTTACTCCTATCTCAGCAAAATCATCAACTAAATTCAAAGCCTCTTTTACCTTAATATTTGATCTCTCTTGAGGTTCTTGTATCATGGCATAACAAAAAGAACACATTGCTCCACAAGCTCTTGTGAGTGCCATATCTACACTTACGGGCGCAATTGTTTGGTTATTTTCCCAAGCTTCCACCCTATCGTAATGGTAAGATAATTTGTGAGAGTCTAGAATTAATTTACCCTCGTTAGTATCTATTGAATTATCTTTATTAGAATTTTGCTTCATAAAATTATTTATTTAACTCTTTATATTTATTCCTCTCAAGTTTCTAAGCTTACTTTTATCACCAATTGGCTCTAACCACAAAGTTAATCCTTTATCTAATTTTTCTTTCATTTTTTCCTCAATCTCTAATAATATTAAACCTCTTTTAGAGGCTGGAATACTTTGATTAATTTTGATTGTTACTTGTCCATCTGCTGAGGCTTTTATTACATCATATTGTATATTATTGATATTTTGTGCAAGAAATTTTTTAATTTTCTCTATCCTATCTTTTTCATTCAAAGATTTCCAATTTTCTGATACCTGAGGACTATCTAAAAGTGAATTATATTTATTTATTAAATTCATATTTTATTTTTAAAATGGTCCAAGAAAACTTTTATCAGGCTGGTCTGATGGAATTTTTGAAATATACTTCTGTTTGATAATTAATTTTTTTTTTAAAATTTTTTCAATTTTTTTTATAATAGTAAATTTTGTAGGATAAGAATGCTTTGATAAACTAATTGTGCTAGGAATTGGACTATCTGCTATTCCCATTCTTTCACAGGTTATTTTAGTTTTTGTAAAATTTTCAAATAGCCTTGCAAATATTTCTGATCCTATTCCATAATTTTTCCAACCGTTATCTACAATTAATACCCTTTTAGTTTTTTTTACTGAATTAATTATTTTTTTTATGCTTAATGGGTTTAGTACACTAATATTCATAACTTCAGCTTTTACATTATTATCAGACAGAATTTTACACACTGTTAAACATTCAATTAACATATAAGAAAAAGAAATTATAGTAATATCACTTCCCTTTTTCATTAATCTTGGACCATTTAATGGAATTGAATACATCTTTTTTGGTACAAATCCCTTTGTTAAATGAAGCCATCTGTGTTCAAAAAAAATAACAGGATTTTTATCCTTTATACTCTCAATTAACATGCCTTTTGCCTCAAAAGGTGTTGATGGACACACAACTTTAAGGCCAGGTATGTGCGAAAATAAGACTTCTAATGACTGCGAATGTTGAGGTCCTTGTCCCCAGCCTCTTCCAATAATTAATCTTATCACCATTGGCACTGGGGCTTGTCCACCACTCATATAAAACCATTTTGATGCTTGATTAATTATTTGTTCCATGGAGAGAAGTGAAAATTCTACTCTTTGATGACTTATCACTGGCTTTTTTCCACTTATCGCTAGACCTATTGCAAAGCCAGTAAATGCATTTTCAGAAGTTGGCATATCAAAAACTCTGTCTTTGGGAAATTTTTTAATTAAATCTTTAGTTGTTCCAAAAACACCTCCAGGATCGTCAACCCCTAACCCCATGATAATTACATTTTTGTCTTTCTGCATACTTTGTGATAAAGCTTCATTAATTGCATCAGCAAAAGTAATAATCCTTTTTTTAAGCATATATATTTTTTAACAAAAATTTTTTTTTTGGAAATTTGGAATTTCTAGCATATTTAAAAGCTAATTTAATTTCATGAGAAATTTTATTTTCATAATTTTTTAATTCTAAAATATTTAAAACTTTATTTTTTAATAATTTTTTTTTAAATGTCTTAATTGGACAATTATCTAACCATTTTTTAATATAATCATCTGATCTGTAATTAAGATGATTATCATTATTTGGACCACAATGTTCTAAATGTCTAAAAGTATCTAGTAATAATACATGGGGTTTTGGATCTTGTTTAATATCACTAATTATTTTTTTGCTTTTTTTATAAATGTTTAAAACATCATTTCCATGAATTTTAGTCCCACTAATTCCAACTGCTTTAGCAATTTTGATGATATCTCTTTTTTTTGCTTGTCTATTAGATAAAGGTGAATAAACTGAAAAATGATTATTCTCACACACAAAAAGAACAGGTAGGCTATGCAAAGATGCAAAATCTAAACTTTCTTGAAAAACACCTTCCTCTGTAGCTCCATCACCAAAAAAAATTACTACAACATTTTTCTTTTTTTTTAGTTTTATATTCCAAGATAATCCAACACCGATAGGAATAGTACTTCCTACTATAGGGACTGCAGCTGAAACTCCAGCCTTCAAGTCAATTAAATGCATAGATCCTCCTTTACCTTTTGCACATCCACTTGATTTTCCATGTAATTCTGCAATCATTGAATTAAGGTTACCACCTTTTGCTAGGTAATGAGCATGTGATCTGTGAGCAGTAACTATCTTGTCCTCTTTTTTAAGATTTTGCATTATACCAACAGCAGGCGCTTCTTGGCCCACTGACAAATGCACAGGACACCTCATTTTCTGAAATTTATAATTATCAGAAATAGCTTGCTCTATATTTCTTATTCTTAACATATTGAAAAATAGTTTTTTTTTAATTTTATCCATTTATTTAAAGAAATTATTAATACTTTCTGAAATGTAAATTATTTCTTTTTCTTTAAGATGCTGGTTTATTGGTAAGGTAAGAATTCTTTTTGATTGAAACTCAGTTTTTATGAAATCACCTTTTTTATATCCTAGTTTTTTTGCTGCGGGCTGTAAATGTATAGGTATGGGATAATGAATAGAAGTCCCTATGCCTTTCAGATTTAAATATTTTCTTAACTTATCTCTATTTTTAACTTGTATTACAAATGTATGATAAGTGTTAAACTCATTCTTTTTTTCATCTGGAAAGAAAATATTCTCTCTTGTTAAATATTTTTTATAAATTTTATAGTTTCTACGTCTAGAATTAATAATATTTTTTAGCTTTGATAGACGATAGTTTAATATAGCTGCTTGTAAATTATCCATTCTTGACACATAGCCAAAGTTTTTAATTCTATCTCTATTGGTCATGCCATGATTTCTTAAATCTTTAGCAAGATCATATATTCGTTTTGAATTGGTTGTTAAATATCCAGAATCTCCTATTGCATTTAAATTTTTTAATGGGTGGGCAGAAAAACAACCTACGTCTCCAATAGATCCTGACATCATACCGTTATACTTTGAACCAATTGCTTGTGCAGCGTCCTCAACAATCTTGAGATTATATTTATTTGCTATTTGGACTATTTTTTCCATTTTACACATTCTTCCAGTCAAATGAACAGGCATAATAACTTTTGTTTTTTTTGATATTTTTTTTTCTATTAAATCTGGATTAATATTTTGATCATCTAATACATCAACAAACACAGGTTTTGCACCTAAGTGAACAATAACAGATGTAGATGCTATAAATGAATTTGGTGTAGTTATTACTTCATCTCCTTTTCTGACACCAAGCAGGTGAAGAGCTAATGTAAGAGCATCTGTACCACTATTGAGAGAAACGCAATATTTTGTTTTACAAAAATTATTAATATTTTTCTCAAATTTTTTAACATGTTCCCCTCCAACATAGTTACCAGTGAGCAAAACATCGTTAAAAATTTTATTTAGATCTTTTTTTTCACTTAGATATTGTTTTTTTAAATTTACATAAGGAATTTTCATTAGTTTTTATTTTTTTCATAAAACCTATTAACTACAGATATGACATAATCTAATTCTTTTTTTTTTAAATGCTGATCACAAGGAAAACTAATTATATTTTTTGCATGCCAATCTGTTACAGGAAAATCACCCTTTTTGTGTCCTAAATATTTTAAAGCTGGCTGTCTATAAATTGGTATAGGGTAATGAACTTTTGCCTCTATACCATTTTTTAAACAATATTTTAGCAATTTATCTCTATTTTTTACAAATATTATATAAAGATGATAAACGATTTTATAATTTTGAATTCTTGGTGGAATTATAACTTCATTTATTTTCGATAAATGTTTATCGTAGTACTTGGCATTTTTAATTCTTTGATTAGCAATTTGCTTTGCTTTTGGAATCAACCAATTTCCAACTACTGCTTGGATAGTATCTAAGCGTGAATTATAACCGCATATTTTAACGTTATCTCTATTAATTAAGCCATGGTTTCTCAATAATCTTAATTTTTCAGCATATTTTTTATTACTAGTAACAATGATTCCGCCATCAGACCATACATTTATATTTTTTAATGGATGAAGTGAAAATGCACCAAAATTACTCCATGTGCCTGAGTTTTTATTATTAATTGATGCTAGGATAGATTGACAAGCATCCTCAACCACTGGAATTTTATATTTCTTAGCAATTTTGTTAATTTCAATCATATTTGTCATATACCCAGTGAAATGCACTGGAACGATTGCTTTTGTTTTTTTTGTAATTTTTTTTTTAATCAATTTTGTGTTCATACAAAAAGTGTCATCGCAATCCACGAAAACTGGGATTGCTCCCAACTCACAAATAGCACCGACAGTGGCAACAAAAGTATTTGCAGCTGTAATAACTTCATCACCTTTTTTTATTCCAATTACTTTTAGACTTAATTTAATAGCATCTGTTCCTGAATTTACACCAACTGCATATTTAGTACCAATTAGTTTTGCAAATTTTCTCTCGAATTCACTTAAAGGCTTACCAAGGGTAAAATCACCTGTATTTACAAATTTTTTTAGATCTCTCCATAGTTTTGGAGCATTTCCAAATTGTTGTTTTAAATAAGAATATCTTACTTTCATTAAATTAAATTTATTTCTTGCATTTTTTTTATATTAAAATATTTCGAGTCAGAGAGAGAATTTGGTAATTTATTTTTTTCAAAAGCCTCTTTTAAATCGTTTACTGCATCTTTAATGGTATATGTTGCTTTAAAATTAAGTATATCATTTATTTTTTGTGATGATACATGGTAAGATCGATTGTCATTTGTCTCTACTCTTTCTAATTCAACATCATGGCCAATTATATCTCTTACAGTTTCGGCTATTTCATTAACAGTAAAGTTATCATAACCAGCATTAAATATTTCTCCATTAACTAATTCTTTATCTGAATTAAGAATTTTTAAATAGATATTTGACATATCTTTTATATGAATATTTGGCCGCAGTTGATTTCCTCCATAAATAATAATTTTTCTTTTATTGAATGCAAGATTAGTAAGTATATTTACTACCACATCTAGTCTTTGACGTCTTGCATATCCACAGACTGTTGCAGGTCTTACTATTACAGTCTCAAAATTTTCAGACGTATGTTCAGATAAAATATTTTCACATTCAACTTTAAATTTTGAATAATCTGTTAAAGGTTCGAGTTTTAAGTCCTCATGAACATTCTTTTCTTTTTTAATACCGTAAACAGAAGATGAAGATGCATAAATAAATCTTTGAATGTTCTGAGATTTACTTAATTCCACTAATGGCCTAAAACAATCAAGATTAATTGATTTACCTAATTTAGGATTTAATTCAAAACTTGGATCATTAGATATGCAAGCTAAATGAATAATAACATCGTGATTTTTAAGAGAATTTGATAAAAGTTTAATGTCTCTAATATCACCTTTGATTATTTTTAAGTTAATATTACTCTCTAGCACCTCCTCTCCATAAATAAATAAATCATAAACTGTTACAGTATGTCCATTCCTTATCAATTCAGGAACTAACTGTGATCCAACATATCCTCCTCCACCTATTACAAAAACTTTCATGAATTATTTTAACATGTAATTAGCATATTGAAGTAGCTTTGTTTTATCTAATGGACATGAGTTGTTTAAATTTTCAACATTCTGTGCTGCGGCAAGAGATCCAAGAAATATTGATACACGTGGATCACAGTCGACTTTGCAAAGTAAAGACATTACAGACAACATTGTATCCCCAGCACCGACTTTATCTAAAACATTATTGGCAAAAGCGGGACAATAGATTTTAAAGTTTTTTTTCTTCGAATAATAGACTGCACCATTTTTACCCCTTGTTATGACTAAATTATCGATTTTAATTTTTTTATTAATTTTTTCAATTAGGATTTCGATGCTTGAAGACCTATCTCTTAATTCATGTCTGAGTTCATTCTCATTAATTATTAAAAAGTTTATAAAGTTATATTTTGTGAGGGTGTGATAGCCAATATTAAATGCATTTAGCTGAGCATTTAAAGCAATAAATTTTTTCTTAGTGGTTAAAATTTTTGCAGTATTAGAATTAATCAATCCATGACCGTAATCAGAGATTATAAAAAGATCTGAATTTTGTAAACTTTGTTTAATAATATCATTAATCTTTTTTTCTTCGAATTTATCTAAGTTATTTTCATTCATATTATAAACTCCAATGATTTTTGATTTGCTTACGTTATCAATAAACCTTTTCTTTTCTATGGTTGGAGAATTTTTTTTAATTATAAAATTTTTTAGAATATTTAAATTAAGTCTTTTTTTTATAAATTTTGATTGACTGTTAAATTTTCCAATGTAAGAAATAAATTTTACTTTTTTACAGAGAAGGGCAAGATTGTTTGCGATTGCACCAGCTCCACCAAGATATTTTTCTTCATAAAGATCTTTTAAAACTAGATGCGGTTCTTTACCTGATTTTCCAACAGTGTCGCAAAAAATATATTTATCAACTATAATTTCCCCAATTACCGAAGTTCTTATAGATTTAATTTTTTCTAGATAATAATTTATATAATTAAAATTAAATTTTGATTTTAGACTTTTTAAGAATATTTTTTGATTATTATCAAAAGAGTTGTCAAGTTTGTTTAAAATTTTACTTGAACTTAGAGATCTATCATCAGTAAAAATAACTTTTCCTTTAATTGATTTAACTGCTTTAATTTCATTTTTAATTTCACCAGTTATATCTTTTTTAATATTTTTATAATCTGGACCTTTGGCATAAAAATCTGGTTTTAATAATTTGATAATATTTACTGATGTGGGTTTATCATTTAAAACGACATAATCTATTGTATTTAAAGATGTTAGAAAATTTACTCTGTCTTCATCACTATTATATGGTCTATTGAATCCTTTATTTACAAACCTACCCTTAGTAACAGAAACAACTAAAATATCTCCAAAATACTTTGAAGATTTAAAATAATTGATATGACCTAGATGTACTAAATCAAAAACACCATGACATAGAACAATTTTTTTTTTTTCTTTTTTAATTTTTTTACTAAGCTTATTAATTTCTGAGATCTTTAAAATTTTAGTCATTTTCACGAATATAAGATATAAGTTATAATATTTTAAAAAATACAATTTAAGTATAAGAATTTATAGATAGTTTCAAATAATAAATGTTCAAAGATTTAAATAATAAAACTGTTATTATAACTGGAGGCAATGGATTTCTTGGAATTCAATTTGTTAATGAATTTTTAGAAAATAATGCGAATGTGATTGTTTTAGATTTGAAAAAAAGAAAATTTTACCATCCAAGATTCACACAATATATGTGTGATATAACTAAAGAAAATTCAGTTAGGTTAGTTGTTAAAAAGATTGTCAAAAAATTCAATAAAATAAATATTTTGATAAATAATGCCGCCATAGATCATTTGCCAAAAAAAAATAAAAAAAAATTAAACAATTTTGAAGAATTTGATCTCTTGAGATGGAAAAAAGAGTTAGATGTTGGGCTATCTGGCGCAATGATTTGTACCAAATATTTTGGCAAAAAAATGTGTGATCAAAATAAAGGTGGTGTAATTTTAAATGTTTCATCTGATCTTGGAATAATTGCACCTAATCAAAATTTGTATCAAAAACTTAATTTTGCTAAACCTGTTACTTATTCAGTTATAAAGCATGGAATAATTGGTCTGACGAAATATACAGCTAGTTATTGGGGCAACAAAAGAATTAGATGTAATGCAATTGCTCCTGGAGGTATAAACCAAAATTTCGATAAACATTTTGTAGAAAAAATAAAAAAATTAATACCTTTAAACCGAATGGCTAAATATAATGAATATAATAAAATTGTATTATTTTTATGCTCTGACCAATCCTCATATATGACGGGCACAACAATAATTGCTGATGGAGGTAGAACGGTTATATAATGATTTTTGCAGAGGTAGGTTTAAATCATAACGGAAGTAGATCTTATGCAAGTAAGTACATAAATTTTCACAAAAAAACAAATTTTGATATTTTAACTTTTCAGATTAGAGAACCAAATTTTTATAAAAGAAAAGAAAAGAGACACTTAAAACTACCAAAAAGTTTTTATAAAAATTTATCAAAAATTTATAAAAAAAAACTATTTGGTGATTGTGGAGTTTCTCTTTCATCAATTCAAACATTTAATGAAATAAAATCATTCAAGTTTAATTATTATAAAATATTAAGTATGGCAGCAAACAATGAAGAATTAATTAAAAAAATTCTTAAAGAAACAACTTCTAAAATTTATATTTCTTGTGGATTGATGAGTTTTAAAGAACTTATAAATATTGTAAATAGGTACGAAAAAAACAAAAGAATAAAATTTATTTATACGCAACTTAGTTACAAAAAAAGCGACTTAAACTTGATTAATTTTTTTTATTTATCAAAAAAATATCCAAACAAGTTTGCATACGGTCACCATTATACAAATAAATTACCCATATATTTAATACAAAGCAAAGAAAATATAGACTTGTTTATTTATATTAAGGGAGACAAAAAAATAAGACACCCAGATGAAAAACATGCTTTAAATTTTAAAAATTTTGATAGATTGTTGAGAGAAATTAAAGATATTAAAACTTTAATAGGTATTAAAAAAAATTTATCTGGAAAAAATACAATTCCAGATCAAAACAGATGAAAAAAAAAATTAAAAAAAGTATTATTTTAGCTAGTTCAAAAGGTATTGGAAAATCTATTGCAGCAAATTTAAAACCAGTTTCTGAAAAAGTTGTTACTTTATCTTCTAGGGATCTAGATACTTCAAATTTAGCGAGTGTTAAAAAATTCATTAAAAAACATAAAAATGTAGATGTTTTAGTTTTAAACACCGGGGGTCCTCCATCCTTAGATTTTAAAAAAATATCAAATAAACTCTGGATAAAATTCTTTAATCAATTGTTTTTATCCTTTTCTATGATTTTAAGAGATTTGAAAATTAACGACAATGGGTATATTTTTTTAATATCATCCTTTCATATTAGAGAAATAAACCCTAAATTAGTGATATCAAATAGTTTAAGAGTAGGATTTTGGTCTCTACTAAAGTCTATTTCATTTGAGCTTGCTAAAAAAAATATTACTTGTGTAAATATTGCACCAGGACCTATTGATACTGAAAGACTAAGAAGTTTGAACAAAGACATTCCTGGACTAATCAAAAAATTACCTTTGGGTAGATTAGGTAAATCTGACGAAATAGGAAAATTGGTAAAGTTAATTGTTAAAAATGATATTAAATATATAAACGGAACAACAATTTTTGTTGATGGTGGAAAATCACAGAGTTTGTTCTAATTTATTTAGTTGCAATAGAAAGCAACATAACTTCTTTAGACCATCTGATCCATTTTACATTTTTTTGTCTAAAAATATCCGGCATAATTACTCTTGTAATTTCACTTAAAAATTCAAAAATAGTAGTTATAAGTTTTGATCTATTCCACATGAAAGGAAGTTGCCTAAAACTTTCAACCTCAATATTTTTAAAATTGCATATTAATTGTATATCTCTTAGTGATATTTTAGTGAAAGGTGTTCTATGAGTAAAATCTTCATAAAATGTTTTATAAAAATATTTCCATTCAGGTGTTAAAGTTATAATCTTTCCTCCAGTTTTAAGAACTCTATAAGCTTCTTGAAAAATTTTTTCTGGATAATAAAAATGTTCAACAAAAGATTTAGAATAAATTACATCAAAAGTATTATCTGGATATGGTAGTGAATTTTTTAACAAATCGACATTTTGTATTTCAAGATGAGGATACATTTTTTTGCCATACATTGAATTATCAACTCCATAAGCCTTCATTTTGTTATTATGAAATTCGTTTAAAAATTCACCCCTTCCACAACCTAGCTCTAAAATTTTTGAATTTTCTTGAATTTTATATTTATCGATAAGATATTTTATCATTTTGGAGGGATAGTCGGTTATTGGCTTTTCTTCCTCATTATATATAGTTTCAACATAGTCCTTATTATTCATAACTTTTTAAAATTTTTTAGTCTGCGCACCGTCTAGAATATAAGTTGATCCTGAGGTAAATTGTGATTTATTATTTATGATAAACTCACACATTTCATAAATATCATTTATGGAGCCAAATTTTTTTAAAGGAACCACTGATTTAATATAATTAAATGTTTTATTTTTATTCTTTTTGATTTTTTTATCCCATACTGACCCATTGAATAAAATATTTCCAGGTGCAATTGCATTTATCGATATTCCATCTTCAGCTAAATAATGTGATATTGACTTCACATAATTGTTTAGTAGAGATTTTGCAAGAGAATAGCCTATTGGTGCATTTTTAATTACTTCAACACCGCATATTGATGAAATACAAATTATTTTTCCTTTATTTTTCTGCAATAATTTAGTTCCCTCTCTTACAACATTTACTGCAGAATAAAAATTATGTTTTAAAGCATGCTCAAAATTTAAGTTATTATTTTTAGGGTCACTATTGCCATAGTTACATATTATTACATCAATTTTTTTTTTTTTATTTTTTATCTGTTTAAATATTTTCTTTACTGCTTTTGCATTGCAAACATCACCAAGAAAATAATCTGAATTATCTAATTTTTTTGAAGCTATTTTCAAATTTTTTAAATTCTTACTATTTAATAAAACATCATATCCAATTTTTTTGAATTTTTCAGCTAATCCAAATCCAATTCCTCTTGAAGATCCAGATATAAATATTGTCTTTTTCATTTTATTGATAAAATTTTTTTATGAATTTTAAATTTTTTTTCATTTCTCCTACATCATTCTTAACTTTTGATCTCGCGGTTTGAAATATTAACATATTACGATATTTATATTTTTTTAAATTTTTAAATAATTTTTTAAAATCTGCGTCTCCATTACCTAATCTTACCGTATTTCCATTATACACTCTGTCTTTAATGTGTATATTTTTAATATATTTTGAGTAGTTTTTAAATTCATCATCTATATTATAACCTAAACTTGCACTGTTGCCTAAATCATAATTAATTCCATAATATCGCTTATCAAAATTTAATATGAATTTTTTGAGCTTCTTTGGTTCAAAATCTGACTCAAATAAAATTTGTATTTTTTTTTTTTTTAACTCTTTAACTAATTTTTTACAAATATTTATTAAATTTTTTTCAGTTTTTTTGTCTCTTATTTTACCGTTGTCAACTAAAGGAACTACGATGTATTTGATCCCAACTTTTTCACATGAGTTTAAAATTTTTATTAAGTCATTTAATAATTTTTTATTTTTGAAAATTTTCCAGAAAGGTTTTTGCATAAAACAATCACCAGTTAATGATCGAATTGCAATTGAATTTTTTTTTGATAATTCTTTTATTTTTTGTATTCCACTTTTTTTTAATAATGGGTTCTTGTCAAAAGTATCATAATCTAAAGTCCACTCAATAAAATTCATTCCTAATTTTTTAGCCCTTTGAAACTCAATTTTCCAATTTTTAACTGGGAATATTTGAATTCTGTTTTTTATGACTGGAGACAGCCTTCCTTGCATAATACCGAATTTTTTTTCTAAACTCATAGTTCTTGGACTAATTCTAAAAAGGCTCCTTCAGGAGTTTTACAATAAGTCATCTTATGTTTTTTATCAGGAGTAATTTGTGGGTTAGAATTAAATTTAATATTGTTTTTTTTCAAAATTTTGTGAATTTTTGAAATATTTTTAACTGTTACAGAAATATGAGTGTAACCAGGTGTATATGGTTTAACTTTCTTTTTTGAAAAGTTTGGAGAATTTTTGAAATATAATAATTCAATTAAATTATTTTTTTTATCCTTTAATTTAATAGTCCTGACTATTACATTTTTATAACCGAGAACTGCATCTATTAAACTTCCACTTTCTAATTGAGAGTTTACTTGTTTAAAACCAAGTAATTCTTGCCAAAAAAATAAAGATTTATTTAAATTTCTTGTAACAATTCCAGTATGTCTAATCTTGATCATAATTTGAAAATACTTTTGATATGTTATGATCTAAAACTTGTAAACCTTCTATCAAAGCACTTTTAGTAATAGATAAAGGTGGTCCAATTTTTATTGAGTTCATTCCAGTATAAACAACAAGCAAGCCTTCTTTCATAGAATTAAAAACTACTTTTTTTAATAATTTTTCAACTTTATATCTGTTGCTTTTTTTAAAAATAATTGCAGCAATAAGACCTTTTCCTTGTATTGATAAAATTGTATTAGGATTATTATTTTTTATTTTTTGTAAATAATTAGTCAAAATTTGACCTTTAGCTTTAGTTTTTTCTACAAGTTTTTTTTTATTTATTTCATCTAATACAGCTAATCCGGCATAACACACAAGAGGGTTTGCGGAGTTGGTGCTACTCATGTTACCAACCTCGGGAAGATCTAAAACTTTTTTTTTTCCAATAACACCTGATAATGGAACTCCTCCACCCATTCCTTTTCCACAACAAATTAAATCTGGTTTAATGCCGTAATACTGAAATCCAAAATTATACCCAGTTCTTCCAAAACCAGCTTGCATTTCATCAAAAGCAATTAAAATATTATTTTTTTTACATACTTTTTCCAACAATTTTATATATTTTTTAGGATAATAAACAGAGCCCCATCCCTGGAAAGTTTCAATCATAACACCACAAATATCCTTCTTTAAATTTACTTTTCTACTCAATTTTTGGAGTGAATTTTTTAAAAAGTTTTCTGCCTCATTTTCACTTACATTCCATGGATATGGAAAAGGAAGGTGAAAAATATTTTTATCTTTATGGCCAATCCATTTTTTTTGTTTTTCGTTACCACTCATTAGTTGAGCACCCATTGTTCTTCCATGCCAATTCCCTTCAAAGCAAATTATTCCTAATTTTCTTTTTTTTAATTTTTGACCATTTAATCTCATAAGTTTTAAAGCTGCTTCAGTTGCCTCTGTTCCTGCTGACATTAAAAAGGCTTTTTGAAAACCCTTTCCAGAAAATGAAATTAAATTTTTAAGATACTTTTCTCTAATTTGATGAATATAAGCATATGAATGGAGAAGTTTTTGATCTAAACCTTTTTTTAGGTATTTAATCATTCTTTTATTAGCATGACCAATATTTGTTACAAATATTGTTGATGTGAAATCTATAAACTTATTATTTGATAAATCGTAGATGTTAAAATTTTCAGCCCTTTTCCAAGCAATTGGCATTTGTCCATGCATTGACCTTGACTCAATTTTAGATAGTTTTCTCATAAGTTGAGAAGTGCCTATTGCAGGGACTTTTTTAAAAATATGTCGATTTCTAGTTTTTATCATTTTTTAATAAATAGTTTATATAATTAAACTCTGCCAAAGTATCAATTTCTGGTGTATAATTTGTCTCAAACGCAAGAACTTTTTTACCAAACAATTTATGGTTTTTTACAATAAAATCTTTTTTATATAAATCAATTACTCCATTTGCAGAGTATGTTTTTGGGAAAATTTGTCTCGACATATTAAGTTTATTTAAATCATAATTAATATTTTTTAGTGGTTGAAGTAATTTTTTCTTTATTTCAAATGATTTATAAGCAGTCTCTGCCATTTGATGTACAGATCTCAATGCACTCATTTTAGATTTGGAAAATAATTTTATTGCATTATCTAAATCTTTTAATTTTCTTATTGGCGTTGTGGGTCTAATATGAGCAATTATCTGGTAATCAATATTTTTAATAGAGGATATGCAATGGTTTATCCATTCATAATCAGTTGAAAAATCTCCTGATAATTTTTTTGGTCTCAATATAACTTTATCAGCACCAAATTTCATAGCAATATTACTATATTTTATTGAATCTGTAGATACAAAAACCTTATTAATCAATTTAGATTTTTTACAAGCATCTATGGACCAAGCTAATAACGGCTTCCCTGCTATTAATTTTATATTTTTGTTGATAATTCCTTTTGATCCTGATCTTGCAGGAATTAAGGCAACAACATTATTTTTCAATTTTATTTTTCCCAGTATCTAAGTTTTTTTGCAACTTCAATTTCACAATCAAATAATTTTTTTTCTTCATTGCCTAATATTTTAGGAATTTTTCGCACTATTGCGATAAGTTCTCTCAAGCCTGCTTCTTCCAGTGATGCTGACTGATCACTACCATACATAGATCTATCCAATGTTATATGTCTTTCTAATGATGTAGCACCATTAGCAATTGCCACTACACTTGGTGAAACTGATGGCTCGTGTCCACTATAACCTACTTTACATCCATACTTAGACTGCATTTTATTGATTAAATGTAAATTTAATTTTTCCTCTGGGCAAGGATAAGTAGAAACACTATGCATCAATTCAAATTCACAATTATGTTTTTTAAATATTTTAATAGCTTCATCAATATTTTCATAATTTGACATTCCTGTAGATATAAAAGTATATTTATTTTTTTGAGCTGCAGCATTTAAAAAATCATGGTTTGTTATCATCGCTGAAGCAATTTTATTATACTTAAGATTATACTTATCTAAAAAATTTAAACTTTTTTTATCCCATGCAGACGCGAACCATTCAATTTTGTTTCTCGAACAATATTCATTAATGATGTCATATTCAGTTTCTCCAAATTCAAGTCCTTGTTTTTGTTCTCTTTGAGTAGTCCCCCAAGGGCTTTCTCTAAATTTTGAAAGTTCCTCCTCAGTATATACAATGTCAATTTCTCTTTTTTGAAATTTAATTGCATCACAGCCACATCTAACTGCCATATCAATTAATTTTTTTGCAATCTCAATATCTCCATTGTGATTAATTCCTATCTCGCCAATTACAAAAACTCTTTCCATACTATCTTTCTATCATATTAAAATATGATTTTACTTTTTTTTAATCAAAATTTAAATTACTTAAATTTTTATTTGTTAAACAACCTTCTGTATTTTTTACTAATCTTAATAATTTTAAAGAATCGTATTCAGTAAATAATTCATTTGGATTTTTATTAAAGTGTTTTTTGTGCTCTTTTACAAGGAAATTATTAAAATCTATCTGCTTTTTTGTCAAAATTGGATTTTCTTGTATTTCAAGAAATTCATTTAAAGACTCAAATAACTGTTCTTGATTATTTTCGTAAAAACTTAGATCTTTCAAATTATTAGAAGGGTTATGATAAATGTAATTGAGTTTTACAAAATCTGAAATTGATAATTCTTCATTATTTTTTTTTATTTTTTTGAATATACCTCTGTCGTTTTTTTTTAAAGGATATTTAGAAAAAATCTCTACCATATTAGTTTGCAATATTGGCTTATTGAACATTTGAGCTAGATCTAATATTCCGCTTTGAGTACCTATAAATAAGTTTGCTTTTTTCATTAAAAAAATATCAAGAATATCTTCTTGAAGATTAAGATAAGAATAATCTAAAAAATTCTTATGATTATAATTAATTTTTTTTGAGGGTTTTCTTCCTGCCCTTACCACAAAATAATTTTTGTCTATTAAATGCTTTATAGATTCTATGTAATTATTTATATCAGAATTCCTGTAATCTCTTCTATGCCTATCATTTCTATATTTGTCATCTCTAACATGTAATAATACCAATCTATCATATGGTATTTTGAGACTATTAAGTTTTTTTTCACAAAATTTTTCTTTATCTTTCTCAAGATTAAAATTACTATTAACAAGCGAAAATTTTTTTATCTTATCGTACTCAAAAAATTTTTTATTATTATGTAAAATTGTTTTTTTTGTTCCAAAAATTTGTTCAATACCTATAATTGGAAAATTAAATTTAGATAAATTTTTATTCGTAAACTTTTTAAGTAAGAGTACAAAAAATCTTCTAAAAAAAAACTCTTTATCAACTAGAAAGTTTAAAGATTTTTTAAGAACTTTGTCAAAAATATTTTCTTCAAAACTTATTAAGTCATTAAATAATGATTGATTGCAAACTTTATAATTTAAAAAATTAGTAAAATTATAGGGATGTAAAATAATAAGCTTCTTGTTTCTTTTTAAAACATAGGTTTGTGCAATTTTTATTTCTTCACATGCATTACCAATTGCATAAACTAATGGTGTTAAAAAAAAATATGGAAATTTTTTTATTTTGTTAAGTGAGTTTAGAACAAAATAAATCATTTTTTTTTTGGTAATATTTGCAATTTTTTTATTGTATTATAATGATGATAAGAAATAGCAGAAAAATCCCAAGGCACTAACCTCAATTTTTTTATATTAAAAAATGATAATAAAGCATAATCCTGTCCTTCATATATTTTTAAATTTTTTGGGAAATTTTTTGGTTTACAAATAAAGAAAGTTCTTTGTCTTGTGGGTTTGAAGTTTTTGGATGAAATATTTAATTTTAATATTTGGATAGGTTCTTTAAAGGAAAGATTCAGTTCCTCTTTTAGCTCTCTTATAATTGCTTCTTTGGGACTTTCTCTTTTCATTAGACTTCCGCCAAAAACACCCCAAAAATTTGGAAAGAAAATTTTTTTTTTGTTATCTCTTTTTTGAATTAAATATTTACCTTTATAAAATATAATAGCACCAACAGATTTATATTTTTTAATCAAACTTATAAAGAAGGGAATGGTTTGCCTTCAAATGGATCGCCTGCTTTTAAATCAAGTTGTTTTGTAAAGGCAGCTCCTTGACCTGGTCTAGGATCAAAAACTGCTTTTTCAATTATAAATCTCACAGAAATACCTCTCCTAGTATATCCCTCCTCTTTGTTAGGTCCTGAATAATGCCATGTATATCCATCGTGGATGAGAATATCATTATTGGTCATTTCCATACATCTCACTTCGTATCCTGCCTTGGCCGGATCTTCAGGTATAAGATCTCTATTTTCATTATCAAAAGGTTTTCTGGTATGTAAGTCGGTTGAGCCTTTAATTCCATCCTTATGTGACTTTAACGCGTAATTAAGAGCACCTCTTTTTTGGTTAACAGGTTCTAGTGGAAACCAGACTGCTACTTGGTTATTTGGTTTCAATGGAAAATAAGCAACATCCTGGTGCCAATGCAAAGTGTTACTAACTTCAGTTGGCTTATTAAAAATTATAGTTTCTAACAACTGAATTTCGTGATCAGTATTTGTTGCTTTTTTTACGAATGGAACAATTTTTTTGTTTATTAAACTCCACAAAGCTGGGAATTCATCAAAAGTTGCAATTCTTTTTTGTTCACCCTGAACGTGTTTCCAAAAAACTATAATTGGTTTCTCCTTATAAATATCTTTATTTGTAAGTTTTTTGTCAAGTTGATCATATTGATTTCTAACTTCAGATATTTCAGCCTCTGAAAAAAAATCTTTTGTTAAGACCACACCATTGTCTTTTAAATTTTTATATATATTATTCATAAATAAAAGTTCTGTTACAATTTTTATAAATTGATTTCAAGCCTAATTTTTTTGGTCTTTGAAATTTGCTTTTAAAAAAGTCCTCGGAAACTGGCGTAATATTTGAGAGAATTTTTTTATCTTTTACTATATCTTTAATTACCTCGTAAGTTGACATTCTTTTTTTTGAACAAATATGTATAATTTTTTTTTTATTGAAAGATCTTTTTTGAATAATCTCTCTTAAAAAGAATTTTGAGAAATCAACAGTGCTTATTGGTGTAGAATATACATCATTTGAAACAAAGACCTTTTGTCCATTTCTTAATTTTTTAAGTATTTTATTAATTATCTGATGATTTTGAGTTGGCCCAACAAGCATGGGTAATCTAATTATTAGAGAGTTATTTATTTTTGAGATTGCTTTGTCAGCTAATAACTTTGAATTGCCATAGATAGTTGAAGGATTAGGCAAAACCTTCTCAGTAGGCATTTTTTTTAAACCATCTTGAAATACCGCCTCAGTTGAGAAATGTATTAATGTTATTTTTTTATTCCTTATAAAATTAGCAAGATTAATAGGATATAATGCATTAACTAAGTAAGCTTCCTCTGGATTTTCTTCACAGTCAATAAATTTAGTCAAACCTATGCAATTTATTAAAATATTTGGTCTAAATGTATAAATTATTTTTTTCAATTTTTCAAAATTCTTAACAACATCAACATCTTTTCTTGATAATTTTAACAATGAATGTTTATCATCAATGATTTTTGATAACTGATTTGCAAGGGAACTATTTGATCCTATTAATAGAATTTTTTTTTTCATATTTTAAATCAAAGAATTTTTTCGCAAAGTTATTTTTTATATCTAATTTTTTTATAATTTTATAAGTTTTTTTTGAGGCACCACCTTTACCGTATGGATTTATAGATTTTTTTAATAAATTTGAAAATTTTTCATTATATATATCATTTATTTTTTTTAAAATTTGTTTGGAATTAGGTTGTATATCAATAACACTTGAAGCTTTCAGCCTATCTGTTTGTCTATCTCCTATGTTTAGTGTGAATTTTTTGAATGTAGGAACTTCAAGCAAACCACTTGAAGAATTGCCTATACAAATATCAACATATTTTAAAGTTGATAGATAATTTACATAACCCATTGAGCTGTATACATAGCTTTTTGATTTATTTTTACTAACAAAACTATCAATCATTTTATTTATCATTTTCCCATCTTTGTCAGCATTTGCTCGAGTAAA
>CACBBR010000001.1:0-2500 GCA_902537555.1 uncultured Pelagibacteraceae bacterium | reverse complement strand
TATCGCAGTATACCACGTCCTTCATCGGCTTTCAGTGCCAAGGCATCCGCCACACGCCCTTAAACGCTTGATTTATGCACAGAAAAAAATTCTGTGTTGAATCAAATTTTTTAAAATATTCATCTTTTCGAATATTTATTGATTGTTCAAAATAAAAATTGAACAATCGGATATAGATATTGATAATTTAATATAAAATATTCACAGTTTAAATAACTAAGTGTTCCATGGTGGAGGATAGCGGGATCGAACCGCTGACCTCCTGAATGCAAATCAGGCGCTCTCCCAGCTGAGCTAATCCCCCAGAAAAATGGTGGGCCGAGAAAGACTCGAACTTTCGACCCCACCCTTATCAAGGGTGTGCTCTAACCAACTGAGCTACCGGCCCCTTTGTGCAAAAGGAGAAACACAATTTTAAAAAGAGAAATGAGGACGGTCAACATTAGCCTGTTATATTATTTAGATTAAGAAATAATCCTTAATCATCCTTAGAAAGGAGGTAATCCAGCCGCAGGTTCCCCTACGGCTACCTTGTTACGACTTCACCCCAGTCGCTGACTATACCGTAGTCAAGGGTTTAAAACCTTGCCTTAAGGTAGAACCAACTCCCATGGTGTGACGGGCGGTGTGTACAAGACCCGGGAACGTATTCACCGCGGCGCGCTGATCCGCGATTACTAGTAATTCCAGCTTCATGTACTCGAGTTGCAGAGTACAATCCGAACTGAGGCATCTTTTTAGGATTTGCTTGATGTCGCCATCTTGCTTCCTATTGTAAATGCCATTGTAGCACGTGTGTAGCCCAACACGTAAGGGCCATGAGGACTTGACGTCATCCCCACCTTCCTCCAGCTTATCACTGGCAGTTCTTTCAGAGTGCCCAACTAAATGATGGCAACTAAAAGTGAGGGTTGCGCTCGTTGCGGGACTTAACCCAACATCTCACGACACGAGCTGACGACAGCCATGCAGCACCTGTGTTTCGTCCGGCCGAACCGAAAACTCTAATCTCTTAGAGTCGCGACGAACATGTCAAGTGTTGGTAAGGTTCTGCGCGTATCTTCGAATTAAACCACATGCTCCACTACTTGTGCGGGTCCCCGTCAATTCATTTGAGTTTTAACCTTGCGGTCGTACTCCCCAGGCGGTGTGTTTAATGCTTTCGCTGCGACACTGAAAATAAATTTCCAACGTCTAACACACATCGTTTACGGCATGGACTACGAGGGTATCTAATCCTCTTCGCTACCCATGCTTTCGTTCCTCAGCGTCAGTAATGATCCAGAAAGCTGCCTTCGCAATCGGTATTCTTTCTAATATCTACGAATTTCACCTCTACACTAGAAATTCTGCTTTCCTCTATCATACTCTAGCTAAAAAGTTTTGATGGCAGTTCCAGAGTTAAGCTCTGGGATTTCACCACCAACTTTTTTAACCACCTACGAACTCTTTAAGCCCAGTAATTCCGAACTACGCTAGGTCCCTTCGTATTACCGCGGCTGCTGGCACGAAGTTAGCCGGACCTTCTTATTCGGGTACAGTCATTTTCTTCCCCGACGAAAGAGCTTTACAACCCAAAGGCCTTCTTCACTCACGCGGCATCGCTGCATCAGAGTTTCCTCCATTGTGCAATATTCCCTACTGCTGCCTCCCGTAGGAGTTTGGGCCGTGTCTCAGTCCCAATGTGGCTGATCATCCTCTCAGATCAGCTATAGATCAAAGTCTTGGTAGGCCATTACCCCACCAACAAACTAATCAAGTGCAGGCTCATCCTTCGGCGCATAAAGCTTTCTCCGTAAAGACTTATGAGGTATTAGCACAAGTTTCCTCGTGTTATTCCTCACCAAAGGGAAGATACCTACATGTTACTCACCCGTCTGCCACTAAGTATTGCTACTTCGTTCGACTTGCATGTATAAGGCGTGCCGCCAGCGTACGTTCTGAGCCATGATCAAACTCTCAAGTTTAAAAACGGCGCACACTAGCTTCTATATAAATACTAAGAATAATATTTATATAATGTTGAAGTGTGTACGACAAATTTTGGTAACCTTAACCGTCCACACTTCTCTTCTTAAAATATTAACAATTCAAATAGCTAATTGGACTATAAAGCCCAATAATTAACATTTTTTATATGTTGAGTGTGACGCTTATATTGGAAATAATTTATAAATCAAGTTTTTAGATAAACAAAAAGTGTGTTAAAAAGTCATATAAATCAACAGTTTTAACCTATCGATAACATTGTGATATCAAAAATAAAAAAAAAAACGAAACAGCTTTCACATTTTATTTGGTTAATTTTGCTAATTTCTACTACAGCACTTGTTGCTTACTTTTATGATACGAATAAAAAAACACAGTATGAAAAATTAAAAAAAACACTCAACAATTTATACCTACAAAAAACGTTCGCAAAATTAACTTCTGAATTAGAAGATAGATATATAGAACTCGAGCATAAAGTAAAAGAAGGTGATAATTACGATATCATAAT